>DATGBV010000244.1:0-19085 GCA_035312485.1 Flavobacteriaceae bacterium
CCTTTCTCAAAGGGATAAAGAGACACAAAAGCAACTTTTACTTGTCCCTTTGACATCGTATAAAAATCTGCTTGAGAAAACTTTGTAATCCCACTTAATTTTTGAATAAGTTTTGATAAATAAGTAGGATGCTTGTTATACCCAATTGATGCTTTTTGCGATTTTGAAAAAGATTTTCCAAAAGTTTTTAAAGTTGGATGGCAGTGCAAATCTGAAAATTTAAATTGAATCATAGTTTATGGTTTAATAATTACATATCTTCTTCAAAAAAACCTAAATCAAGTGCATTTGCTTTTATCAATTTATAATGATATTTCAATGCATTTGTTAGCTTATATGTCCTATATGAAAAACCATTTTCATTAGCATAGTCTTGAATAACTTTGGTAACCTCTTGAGCATATACTGAACTAATTTTAGGAAATAGATGATGTGAAAGATGAAAATTAAAATTTCCCATTAAGTTTCTTGTAAACCAATTGCTTAACGAAAGATCATTTGTAGTAATAAATTGATGTTCTAACCAACTTATATTTAATTTTCCTTCTGAATCTTGTATAGGAAATTCGTTTTTATCATTAACATGAGGTGTTAATAAGGACAGCATTGCAAAAATACTTCCGCTAACAAACATAAAACATAAAGCTGTTATAGAAACGTGTATTTCTACTCCTAAAAGAATAGGAATGAAAGCCATATAAAAAATGAAAAATGATTTAAAAAAGAATAGTTTAATATATTCAAAAGTGGGAATCTTACATACTTTCTTTATTTGTCTGTTTTTTAGAAAAAAATCTTTAAAATCTCTAATTAATATCCAATTAAAAAGATATAAAGGATAAAATAAAAAGATAAAGTAATGCTGGTATTTGTTTATTAAAGATGCTTTTTCATTTGGAAATATTTTTATTAATCCTGCCTGTTCAATATCCGAATCCCAACCAGGAATATTTTGATAATTATGATGCAAAAGCATATGTCTTTTTTTCCAAATGAAACTATTGCCACCAATACAATCGAATATCAAAATCAATGCATTGTTTGTACGCCTACTTTTAAAAATATTATTGTGAACAGCATCGTGAATAATGTTTACAAAAATTAAAACCGATGTAATACCAAGCAAAGAATAAAGTGAATAAAACAATATTTTACTACTTGAAAATTGAAGTGCAAGAACATATATTGTCAAATAAAATAATGGCAATCCTATTGCAAAATATTTTTTCTTATACTTTCTTGATTGAGGTAAACTTTTTAAAACGTGATTTATTTGTTTCCTCAATTCCCTGTAATGATAATTATCTTTTGAACTCTTTTTAAAAATAACATTCATGATTTTGAGTTTTTATTTAACTAATGTTTTTTGTAACTGTTTAACTGTTAGTGTTTCGCCTGTTGGACTCCAACCTGGCGGACCAAAAACATACATAAAGGCATCATGAAAATTTTTTGCTGATTTTACATCTTTCCAAATAGACTTGTATTCATGTGTAGCAATAACAAAAGGATTGTAAGAATTGGGTGAATGCACAACACCATAGTTTATATTTATTTTATGGTCATAATCTTTCCATGTACCAAAAATCCTGTCCCAAATATTTAAAATTGCACCATGGTTTTTATCTAAATATTCCACATTTGTAGCATGATGTACTTGATGTTGCTTTGGTGTTATTAAAAAGAATTCTAGAAATTTTAGTTTAGGACAATAGGATGTATGTAGTAGAAATTGCCATACCGATTCAACTCCCAAGCAAACCACTACCATCTCTGGATGAAACCCAATTACTGGCAACCAAACATAAAACAAAGGTTTATAGATCATAGCTGTCCAACTTAACCTTAATGCAGTTCCATAATTATAGTGCTCTGATGAATGATGGACAATATGTGCAGCCCACATAAATCTTACAGTATGATTAAACCTATGCAGCCAATAATGGCTCAAATCGTCCAAAATTTGGCAAATAATCCAAACATACCATGCCCAACTAAAAGATGCATAACCAAGAATATTGGTTCTTACACCATTCACTATTGGATTGAAGAGTTCGTAAGCAACATAGAAAAGCAAAGCAGAAATAAATAATTTAACCAATGGGTTTAGAATCATCGCACCAAAACCCATTAAGCTACTTGCTATAAAATCTTTTAGATTATAAATATGTTTATGCCCTTTAACTTTGCTATAAATAAACTCGGCTACTAATAAACTAATTAACAAAGGCGCAGCCCAAAACAATGGTTGTATCACTAATGCTTTCATGATTTATAAGATTTATGGTTATGATATTTCCTTATGAGATCTACTTTATAAAAAGACCCTTTGAGTTCTACTTTTATACATTGACCGTTTTTATAATGGTAAACACTAACGCTATTATTAGGTAACACAAGCTTGTATTTACTATTACCTAGCGAATTAATCTCAACCATTTTCTTAAACTTATCTGAATAAACTTTTTGAATGTTAGTGGGTTCGTTATAGAGAAGTGTAGCAAGATTATGCTTTATAGAATTTAGTGGAAGTTTTTCTTTTTTTCCATTATTTTTAAAAATATAGTTGTCGTTTTCTAATGTTAAGTATTGATCTAATTTTAATTTATTATTCATTTTTCTGTACATAGAAGAATAGACTAAAACATCATCTTTATAAACAGACTTTTCATGTCCATTAGCTTTAAAATTGAAGATTACCCTTACATTCACTTCAGAGTCTATAATGTAGCTTGTAACATTATCTTGAGTATTTCTTTTAATCTCAACAAAACCTATACTGTCATTATGCCTTGAAACACTAAACAAGATAGTTTCTGAAACATTTGAGCTTAATTCTGGGGTAGAAAAAGAAAATAATAGGAATACAAAGAGATACTTAAACTTTCTTAAAAAACTTGAGTAAAACCTTTTAAGATTAATTTTTTCTGAAAAATTATAACGATTTTTAAAAAAATAAATAAGATAAATTAAAGCCATGATATTTGTTATTAATAAATTCTATTTTTTGAAATTTCTATTCCTTATCATAAAATGGTTATCATTTTTATAGCATTAATGTTTAAATTGATTTTTGACATTTTTCCTTTAATATTTTCTATGCCAAAAAATGTCCCTGAATGAACTCCAATACAATTAAATTGCATAGTCTCATCTTCATTGGTTACTACTTGAACCGATTTCTTTTGACTAATTGCTTGGTTCAACTTCATACATTTCTCTTTATAAACTTTCAACATTGAACAACTTGGCATAGACCAGAACATTACGATTATGGGTTTTGAACTATTTTGTAAAGTTTTCATAATTAAAGGTTTTAAACTTTAGACTTTAGCTCTATAGTGAGCTCTCAATAGTTCAAATGTATTTTGAAGAAACAAAAGGAATGTCCAAAATTATTTAATACAGAAAAATCAGGATGTCCAAACATGATTTAGGATATCCGAGAAATTATTAACTATTAAGTTCTCTGTATATTGAAGGCGTTTGAGACGTGAATTTTTTAAAGGCAGTATAAAAAGTGGATTTTGAATTGAAACCACTTTCAAGCCCAATAGCTACAATGGTATATTGATCAAAACTATCATCACTCAACAATTTTTTAGCTTGCTCTATTCGTAATGAATTAACATAATCTGAAAAATTATAAGAACTATAATTATTTATTATTTTAGAAAGTACACTAACACTTATATTTTGTTCTTCAGAGAGTTTTTCCAAACTAAATAAAGGATCTAAATATCTATGTTTATCAATAATATGGTTTTCAATATTTTGAAAGGTTATTTTATGCTTATCATGAAAATTATTTCTTTCATTCAAAACAGCTCTTTTGAGATTTTTATCCAAATCTTCCTTTGAGTTTTCAACATAGTCTCTCAAAAAAATTCTGTCGTTTAAGATTTTAGAATGTATCAAACTTTGATATCCCAACCAATAAATTAATATTGAATATAAAACTTTTAATGGATCATAAACTACAGCGCTTCTTGTAAATGAATAATAAATAACAGCAAAAATCCATAGTACCATTAAAAAAAATCCAAACTTTAAAATATTTTTAATCCACTCTATATTATCAAACTTATAAATCCTTTCTAAAGCATTATCATCAAAGAATATTAACTTAATTATTTTGTAAAAAATAAATATTGAATAAACCGCATTAATCATCTCTTCTATAATAATGTATTCAGCAAAAAGGCCGTCTAAATTATTGGTGAAAACAATTATATTAATTCGAATTAATGTTTCTATTCCAAAAATAGAATATGTTAATTTTAGGAAACTAGGTAATTTATTACTTACTCTTAAATAGTAGATTAAGAAAGCATAAAATATAGGTACAACCAAAAAATGCCATGGAAACGATAAATAGAAATAAATAAATGTGTCATTAAAATAATCTCCATCAAAAACAAATTCTCTAACATTGTTAAGAGACAGACATAACACAACTACATTTAAATACTTTATAGAATTGTCAAATTTTCTTCTTGAAAAGAAAAGAAATAAATTGAATATTAATCCTTGAATAATTCCAATTAAAATAATGAACTTAATAATAGAATCGACATTCATAATTTAAAATTAACTCTTTATTTTAAAATATATAATTCAATATAAAATATCATTGTATTGCAACTCTATATTCTGAAGGTGTTTGAGACGTGAATTTTTTAAATGCAGTATAAAATGTAGATTTAGAATTGAAGCCACTTTCAAGCCCAATAGCTACAATAGTATATTGATCAAAAGTATCGTCTTCAAGTAATTTTTTTGCCTGCTCAATTCGCAATGAATTAATATAATCTGAAAAATTATAATTACTGAACGAATTGATTAGTTTTGAGAGGTGGCTTACACTTATATTTTGTTTTTCTGCCAAACTTTCCATACTTAAATACGGGTCTGTATAAAGTTGATTTGAAATTATGTATGAATTAATATCCTCAAACTCTTTTTGGTGCTTTTCATTAACAAAATCAACCCTTTCTTGTCCAGATTTAATCTTACTATCTGCAACTTGTAATGCCTTATTGGTAGATATAGATTTACGAAGTATTATTCTATCATTTACAACAGTATATCTATAAAATCCTTGATAACCTATCCAATAGAGAATTAGTGAGTCTGTAAATCTTAATAAAAGATATGCATCTCTATTTCCAGTTATATTAAAAAAGACAACTGCCAATACCCAACAAAACAAAACAACGCAGCAAAGTTTTAAAAATAATTTTATCCAGTTTATATCATCATATGTAAGAATATAATTATATAGTTTTTCCCTTTTAAAAACCAAAACAAGTGCATGACCAAAAATAAATAAAGAATAGATTAAATTAATAATTTCTTCAAAAGTCGAATATCTACTAATTATAGTAGTATCTCTATCTGGAATATAATAATATACGCAACCTATTAAGAATACTCTGAAAATTACTTCGAGGAAAAAGACCGCTAGAGTTAATTTTAAATAATCATTGACTTTATTTTCAACCTTTAAAAAGTGAACAAGAAACAAATAGAAAAATGGAAACATTAATACATACCAAGGAACTTCAAGTTGATTTATAAATAGAATCTTCGAAGAATATCCATTTTCCCTAATCCATGCCTGAAGATTATTTAATGATAAGAAGAGTACTGTAAGATTTAAGTATAGAATTGCTTTAGTTAGTTTCTTCCTAAAAAAAAGCGTTACGAGATTAAACAAAAAGCCTTGTATTACTCCTGCAATCAATAAAAAATTAATTATAGCTACAAGGTTCATGGTTGGTTGTAGAAAATATTAAAGTATGCTATAACAGCAATAGTTATAAGTATTGTTTCTAAAATTAAATATTTTTTTAACATTTTAACTACATTTTTAATATAATCAAGATATTTTGTACATCTTATTACATTTTGAAGGCTGTAAGAAGAATTATAGAATCCAAAAAGGTACTAATAATGTTAAAAAAGATAGAAAAAAGTAATTATCATCCTCACAATAGAAACCCAAGAGAAGATGAATCATCTTTATTATAAATAAATTTATGACAAACTGTCACCCGACAAGTAGACACCTACTTATCTAGTGATTTTATAATTCTTAACGAATACTGCACAAACCCACTTAATTCTCAAAAATTTAAGATTTTATTAAAAAGTCTGTAATTCTTAAAATCAAAAAAACATTTTTGTTTCTTTCGTATGGTCCTTGTGGCTCTATCGGCTGAAATATTTATAAATCAAAACTAACAATGAAAGTATTAGTGATTGGTGCTGGAAATATGGGTTTAACCTATTCACAAGGCATGGCAAATTCATCTTTTTTGGAAAAGCACAATCTAAAAATTTACGATTCAGATCCAAAAAAAATTACATCATTAAGGGAACAACCCTATTTTGATGTATATGACAATTTAAAAGATTGTTTGCCAAAAGCAGATATTATTTTTATTGCTGTAAAACCATACCATAGTGAAGAGTTGTTTCAGCAAATGAAACCCATGGTTAATCCACAGCAAATATTTGTATCTCTTATGGCAGGAGTTACCATTGAGTCTATTCAGAAAAACCTTAATGCAAAAAAAGTTGTAAGAACTATGCCCAACTTACCTGCAAAGGTTGGTAAAGGTGTTACATCTTATACAGAATCTAGTGCGGTTTCTCGTATAGAATTGATTATGGTTAGAAATCTTTTAGACACTACAGGCACATCTATTCATGTAGATACAGAAACTTTTATAGATGCTTCAACAGGAATTTCAGGTAGTGGACCAGCATACATATTTTACTTTATGCAGTCTATGCTAGAGGCTGCTCAAAAAATGGGGTTTTCAGATTACGATTCTAAAGTATTGGTTAGTAATACTTTTGAAGGTGCAATTGAATTATTTAACCAATCTAACATTTCACCAGAAAACTGGATTAATAAAGTAGCTTCAAAAGGAGGAACAACACAAGCAGCTATAGATTCTATGGAAGGTAATAATGTAAAACAGCTTATTAAAGAAGCTGCATATGCTGCATTTAATAAAGCCGTTGAACTTGGAAAAGAAGGTAAATAATATGGAAGAAGATATCAAAAGAGTTGTTGTAAAAGTAGGCACTAACGTTTTAACTAATAAAGACAACCGTATTTTGGGTCCAGTATTAAGGGAGTTGGTAAGGCAAATATCTGTTCTGTATGAAAGAGATATTATGGTTGTTCTAGTATCATCTGGTTCAGCCATTGCAGGAAAAGAAATTTTAGGAAACACCGAGATTATAGATAAGTCAATAAGACGGCAAGTTTATTCTTCTGTCGGACAACCACGAATGATGCGACATTATTATGGTCTTTTTCATGATTATGGAATGCGATGTGCACAAGTTTTGGCTACAAAACGTGATTTTGATCCTGGAAAACACCGTGAAAATATGATTAATTGTTACGAAGGATTATTGTCTGAAGGTGTTATTCCTATTGCAAACGAAGACGATGCTGTATCGCTAACAATGTCTATGTTTTCAGATAATGATGAATTAGCAAGTTTAGTAGCTGAACTCCTTGATGCAGACAGATTGATTATCTTATCAGATACAGATGGTTTATATACAGGACATCCTGACGACAAAAATTCTAAAAAACTTGATGAGGTTAAAGTAGCTCAAAATGTTGAAAAATATGTGAAAGCATCAAACAAAAAAGAAGGCGAAGGTCGTGGTGGTATGGTATCAAAGCTGCGTATAGCCAAAAAAACAGCAAAAAAAAATATTCCTACCTACATTGCTAATGGAAAACGTGAAAATGTTATTATAGATATTTTAGACAATAAAGAAGTTGGAACAAAATTTATTCATTAAATAAAACAAACATGAAACTTTTAAGTTCAGAATTAAAAAACAAAGTGCTCGATTCTATGATTTCAATTTTAGACAGGGAACGAGACAACATTATAAAAGAAAACCAAAAAGATTTAAACGTATTTAACAAAGATGATCAAGCCCTATATGATAGATTAGTGGTTAACAATGTTAAGGTAGATAGTATGATACTAGCTGTTAAAGAGGTAAGAGCCCAAGATGACCCTGTTGGAAAAGAAATATCAAGTATTACTCTTGATAGTGGGCTACAAATAAACAATAAAACAGCTCCTTTTGGTTCTATTTTAATAATTTATGAGTCCAGACCAGATGTTACAATAGAAGCTGCCGTATTGGCCTTTAAAGCCAATAACAAAATACTACTTAAAGGAGGTAAAGAAGCTATTAACAGCAACCTTATATTAGAAAAATGTTGGCACGAAGCTTTAGAAATTAATGGGCTCTCTAAAGACTGGATAAAATTACTCCATTTAAAGCGTGAGGAAACTCAAGCTTTTTTAAAAAACCCTAGTGAACCTTTAGATTTAATAGTGCCTCGTGGTGGCGAGCGTCTAATTAAATTTGTAAAAGAACACGCTAGTTGTGCAGTATTGGTAAGTGGTCGTGGAAACAACTTTTTATATGTTGATGAAGATGCTGATTGGGATATGGCCTTACAAGTAATACTTAATGCCAAAACCCATAAAATTTCGGCATGCAATACGCTAGACAAAGTATTGATAAATAAAAACATCCCTAACTATCAGGCTAAACTAAAAGATCTTCAGCAAGCATTACAAAAAGTAAATGTTGAAATTCTTGTAGATGAAGATATTGCTGAAGTAATACAAAATGAAAACAAAATACCAAATCAAGATACTTGGTATGAAGAGTTTTTAGCCTTAAAAATTGTATTGGCAGAAGTTAACTCATTAAATGAGGCTATTCAAAAAATAAACACTTATTCAGGAGGACATTCGTCTGCTATTCTAACCGAAGATAAAGACAAAGCCAATTTGTTTATGGAACAAGTAGATAGTGCAGCTGTATACCATAATGCTTCTACAAGATTTACAGATGGAGGACAAATGGGTGTTGGAGCAGAATTGGCCATTAGCACAGACAAACTACACCATCGAGGTCCATTGGGTTTAAAACAATTGGTAACAAATAAATATTATGTATATGGCAATGGACATATAAGAGTCTAAAAAGCATAAAAAATGGTTTTGTTGTGTTTTTTGTTATTTAGAAACGTTAAATGACGTTAAAAAATTGGAAATCCAAATATTTTTACTATCTTATGAGCTATGATTTATTCGGACAAAGAAAAATATTCAGACTTTTTAAATGACTCTTTAACCTATCTTAAACAACAAGGTTTTGAAAATATCAAGGCAGATATAGAAGGTTATGAAACTCCTAAATCCTACTCTAAAGTAGGAACCGATATTGTAATAACTCCAGATATTGTAGCTGAAAAAGAAGGCAAAAAACACATTTTTGATATTGGTTTAAAGTCTACAAAGCCGAATTTATTAAAATCAAAGTGGTTGTTTTTAAACACATTAAGCAACTTAAAATCTCATCATTTTAAATTAATTACAACTCGTGGACATTACAAATTCACCAATGAAATGTTGTCCAACATTAATTTGAAAGACAAAAAATTGATTAAAATCTAATCGTTTTTGTAACATTTTCTTGTTTTATTACGTATAACTACTAGTAAAGTAAAATTTACCCTCAATAAAATTAATAGGAGAAACTAGATGAGACAACTCAAAATTACGAAGCAGGTTACTAATAGAGAAACAGCTTCGTTAGACAAATACCTTCAAGAAATTGGAAAAGTTGACTTAATTACTGCAGACGAAGAAGTAGAATTAGCACAACGTATAAAAGCAGGAGATCAAATAGCTCTTGAAAAATTAACAAAAGCTAATTTACGTTTCGTGGTGTCTGTAGCTAAACAATATCAAAACCAAGGTCTAACTTTACCAGATTTAATTAATGAAGGTAATTTAGGCTTAATTAAAGCCGCTCAACGTTTTGATGAAACGCGTGGTTTTAAATTTATTTCTTATGCAGTTTGGTGGATACGTCAATCTATTTTGCAAGCGTTAGCAGAACAATCCCGTATTGTACGTTTGCCATTGAACAAGATTGGATCTATTAATAAAATTAATAAGACTTTTGCCTTTTTAGAACAAGCACATGAGCGTCCTCCAAGTGCAGAAGAAATTGCAAAAGAGTTGGATATGACTATTAACGATGTTAAAGAGTCTATGAAAAACTCTGGTAGACACGTAAGTATGGATGCTCCTTTGGTTGAAGGTGAAGACTCTAACCTTTATGACGTATTAAATAGTGGTGAGTCTCCAAATCCTGATAAAGAACTATTACATGAGTCTTTAAGAACAGAGATTGAAAGAGCTCTTGAAACATTAACGCCTCGTGAGGCTGATGTGATTCGATTATATTTTGGTCTAGGAAATCAACATCCAATGACTTTGGAAGAAATTGGAGAAACTTTCGACTTAACAAGAGAAAGAGTTCGACAGATAAAAGAAAAAGCAATTAGACGATTAAAACATACTTCTAGGAGTAAAATTTTAAAAACATATTTAGGATAACTATATTTGTATCCTATAACAGTAACAAACAGTTCACATAACTGTTCGTTTTTTGATTGATGAAAGAACCCTCGGCTGATTACCGAGGGTTTGTTTTTTTAGTTTATTTTTGCAATAAATAAAAAAAGTCCTTGATGAGTTCTAAATTAATTGCTCCTTCAATTTTAGCTGCAGATTTTGCAAATCTTCAACGTGATATAGAAATGGTAAACAACAGTGATGCCGATTGGTTTCATATTGATGTCATGGATGGTCACTTTGTTCCAAACATATCTTACGGTATGCCTGTTATAAAAGCTATAAAAAAACATGCAACCAAACCATTGGATGTTCACCTAATGATAGAAAAGCCTGAACGTTATATTGAAGAATTTAAAAAGGTTGGAGCTGATATCATTACTGTACATTACGAATCGACTATACATTTACATCGTACGCTATCACAAATAGAAAATGTAGGTTGTAAAGCCGGTGTTGTGTTAAACTTGACTACTCCAGTAAGTGTGCTTGAAGATATTTTGCCTAAATGTTATATGGTATTGCTTATGTCAATAAATCCTGGTTTTGGCGGTCAAAAATTTGAGCATATGACTTATGATCGAATTAAGAAGCTTCGTAAAATGATTGATAGCAAAAATCTGGATACTTTAATTGAAATTGATGGTGGTGTTAGTGATAAAAACGCAAAACAATTGGTTGATGCTGGTGCAGATGTATTGGTTGCAGGTAGTTATATTTTTAAGAGCAACAATCAGCATCAAACCATAAAAGATTTAAAAACTCTTATTAATCATTAGATACTGTTTTGGTTAAAAGACTATAGCTGTTCCAACATATATTTTATTAAATCTGTAGTTGTTACAATACCTACTAATTTATTATTATCTACAACTGGTAAAGCATGAAATTCTTTGCTAGTCAGAATTTCGGCTACTTCTTTTACAGTTGCTTTAGAATTCACACTGGTAATGTTTTTTACCATGACTTGTTCTATTGTAAACATGTTGTAAACAACAGTATCAATTGTTTCTTCATCATCGTAAACAGCATCAGCAAAACTTATTCGAAGTAAATCCGTATAACTTAACATACCAATTATCTTATTATTTTTAACAACAGGAATATGTCTTATTTTGTTTTTTTTAAACAAATATTCTGCGGTCTCAAGGTTATCTTTAGTAGATAAAGTAATAACCTTTTTTGTCATTATCTCTGATATAGGTTTACTTTTTTTCATCTTTCTTGAATTTAATTCCACAACTAAAAGTAATTATGAATTAGCTAAAAAAGTATGACAAAAATCATGTTAGCTTTTATGTTCATTTTTTTGTATCTTTAAAGAAGTATTAACTTCGTTTAGAAGTTTATCCAAAACACACATCTTCCCCATCGTTTTGATATTTGCTTCTTAAACCTAAAAAAAACGCTATGAAAACAAAAACTTTAAGACAGTTATGTCTGCTCTTTGCAATTGGTTTGGTAATTACTGGTTGCTCAAACGAACCCATTGTCGATTCCGAAATCCAAAGTATTAATGAAGAAGTCGCCTTGCGTCAAGGAAATCAGTTTAAATTTAACGCATCATTAAAAGGTTCTAATGAAGTTCCTGCCAATGATTCTAAAGCCGTTGGAGAAATTATTGTATCCATTAATAAAGATGAGACATCAATTCATTATAAATTGATTGTGGCCAATATTGAAAACGTTTTGGCATCTCATTTTCATGTTGCGCCTTCTGGTGCTAACGGTGGTGTTGTAGCATTTCTTTATGCTAATCCGAATCCTCAACCATCTGGTCCAGCAAAAGGTGTTTTAGCCGAAGGTGATATTACTTCAGAGGATGTTATTAATGCTTTTGCTGGAGACCTTAATGCGTTAATTTCTGCCATAAGAGAAGGAAACATTTATGTAAACGTACATACTACTGCAATTCCTTCTGGAGAAATACGAGGTCAGTTATAAAAAAATTGAAATTAATTCTTAAAAGCCTCTATTTTGAGGCTTTTTTAATACCCAGCAAAATTAAAATTTAGCATTTGTTTTGTTTTTTGATAAACTAGAGGAAATTGATTTCTAAAATCTATAGGACTTTCTATAAAAGCCTCAATGATTACAGCAATAAACTCATATTGATTGGTGTAACCATAATTTCGAAAATAATTTGAAGCCACCAGATTACTTTTTAAGTTTTCATCACTTGATAAAAGAACTACAAGTTCTTTAAAAGAATCACTAAAAATAGTTGAACTGACATCTCTTTCTTTTAAGCTATTTAGATGAATGGCATGTGCAAATTCATGTATTCCCAGATTAACTTTATCATCATAAACATCGAAGCCCTTTTTAAAATCATCCCACGATAGCGCTAACGTTTTTAGTTTTGGGTTAAACTCACCCTTATGGTTTTTTTGGTTCATTCTTGAATAAAATTCTCCTGGGTAAACTACAATTTTACTTATTAAACCTATATAGAAGTCTCTAAAACCAAAAGTTAGCATTACTGCTGTTGCAGATATGAGCACCCTTATTTCATCATTAATTTTAAGCTTATTCCTACCAATAAAATATTTATCTGAAATAAAAGATTTAACACGATGCTGAAAGTACTTTTTTTGTTTTTGATTTAATTTATTATAAAATGGAAAATTTTCTTTTAAGAGAGTTTGTTGTTGCTTGGTTAGTTTTTTGATAAAAGGATGGAAATGAAAATATAAGGGTTTTTTATATTTCATTACATAAAGCATTTCAATCATTTTTAGAGCATAATGCAAAAACATGTAGAAAAGAACAGCAAATAAAATCCCAAGAATTATCTTACTGCCAATTGTATATCTTTCTATTAAAAAATGAAATTGCATAAATTAATAACGCCTTTTGTAGAGCAAAAGTACAAACTTACAAATTCAAATAAGTCTGGATTGAAAAATAAGATTTTTGAATATTTATAGCTTTAAAAAGGATTGTATATCCCAAAACGTTCCGTTTTGAAAATAAAAAATCCAAACTTACAAATTCAAATAAACTTGATTTGACGTTTGGATTTTTTTTATCCGTGACCCTTCAGGGATTCAAACCCCGAACCGCTGGAGCCGAAATCCAGTGCTCTATTCAGTTGAGCTAAAGGGCCTTTTATTTAACTTAATTTTTGCTTTACTATTGTTGATATGGTTTTTCCATCAGCCTTTCCAGCCAATTCTTTACTTACTAAACCCATAACTTTTCCCATATCTTTCATGCCTTGTGCACCAATACGTTCAATAGTAGTATCTACAATTTTTTCTATTTCTTCCTCACTTACTGCTTCTGGAAGGAACTGACCAATTATTTCTGCTTCTGCTAATTCTGGTGAAGCCAAATCTTCACGTCCTTGTTGTAAGTAAATAGCCGCACTGTCTTTTCGTTGTTTTACCTGTTTCTGTAATATTTTTATTTCTTGTTCTTCTGTAAGTTCTGCTTTAGCTCCAGTTTCTGTTTGTGCTAGCAGAATAGCAGATTTTACAGCTCTTAAAGCAGTTAAGGCTGTTTGGTCTTTTTCTTTCATGGCAGCCTTTAATGCTGTCATTATTTCTTGTTGTAAACTCATAACTTCATTTTGGTTTTGCGAAGATAAAAAGAAAACCCGAAAAGTTGAGGGAGCTTTTCGGGTTAATAAGAAGCTATGACACTAATTTTGACTTGCTATTAATCAACGTTGTCGTGTAAGAATGAATTATTGCTTCTTAATTGTACCTCATCATTATCATCAACATCAATACTTGTCCTAGACATATCTGTTTCTGACGAATGTTTTGCTTGATCTAAATCTATACCTTGTCTTTTATAGGCTGGGACTTTTTCCATATCATCAATTTTTGCATTATTGAATTTATAGTTAAAGTCTTTCATTTTACGCCTGCGTTCTTCTGCTCTTTCTTTTAGCATTTCTGAAATCGGGCTATTTATTGGATCAATTTCATCATGCTTGGTTTCCTCTTCTGTATTAGATTCAACTACCTTTTTTTCAAATACTACTTCTTTATCAGTATCTTCTTTTACTTTAGTATTGTTGTTCATTGAGGATTCTATTTCAACATAATCCTCTAAAGTATATCTAACCTCACCTTTTTCATTGGATTCAGTTACAGTTATTAACTCAACATAATCATTTACCGGAAGTGCATTTACATCATCCTTTTTCTGTGATTCGGTAATATCTTCTTCATTTTTTTTAGTTTTAGATTCACTTAAAGGAAGGTCAAAAGTAAGTGTTATTTGTTGCTCTTCTTCAGAATCGTCTTCATTAGTTTCCAACTCGAAACTCGGAGCTTGAGTAATTATTAAATCCTCGTCTTTGTCATCAACAGCAAGAACCTCATCATAAACCACATCTATATTCTTAATAACATCTGTTGTTGGTATTAAAAGCATTTCATTTGACATTGATTCTTGTTGATTCTGTGTTTTATTTTCATTTTCAGTAGAATCTTCAAGTTCATCCAAATCTAATGTGTGCTTTACAACAGGCTCTTCAATTTTGGTTTCTAGCTCAACAATAGGCTTAATAATGGCTGGATCACGTTCTTTACTTAAGTCTTGAGATAAAACCTGCTCGTCTTCAAGAGAATGAATCACCTTTTTTACTTCTGTATTAGAGATTTCATCCTGTTGCTCTATATTAAATCCAGTAGCTATAATAGTAACTGCAATAGATTCGTTTAAAGATTCATCTTCTCCAACACCCATAATGATATTCGCACCATGTCCAGCTTCCGCCTGAATATGATCATTGATTTCGCCTATTTCATCGATAGTAATTTCTTGCGAACCAGAAACTATTAATAACAGCACATTTTTTGCGCCAGTAATTTTGTTGTCGTTAAGTAATGGAGAATCCAACGCTTTTCTGATAGCTTCTTGAGCACGATTCTGACCTGACGCAGAAGCAGATCCCATTATAGCAGTTCCGCTATTACTTAATACAGTTTTGGCATCACGTAAATCTATATTTTGCGTGTAATGGTGTGTAATAACTTCTGCTATACCACGAGCAGCGGTAGAAAGCACTTCATCAGCTTTTGAAAACCCTGCTTTAAAACCAAGATTACCATACACTTCACGAAGCTTGTTGTTATTAATTACTATTAATGAATCGACCATATTTCGAAGATTTTCAATACCTATTTGGGCTTGTTGATTTCTCATTTTACCTTCAAACTGAAAAGGCATGGTAACAATTCCAACGGTTAATACATCTAAATCTTTAGCCATTTTTGCAATAATAGGTGCAGCTCCAGTACCTGTACCACCACCCATTCCTGCAGTAATAAAAATCATTTTAGTGTTGGTATCCAACATATTTTTAATCTCCTCATAACTCTCTACAGCAGACTGCTCTCCAATTTCTGGATTAGCACCTGCGCCTAATCCTTCTGTAAGATTTACTCCTAATTGAATTTTGTTAGGTACTCCACTATTTTGAAGTGCTTGTGCATCTGTATTGCATATTACAAAATCTACTCCTTTTATACCTTGTTGAAACATATGGTTTATGGCGTTGCTGCCTCCACCACCTACACCAATAACTTTAATTACATTAGATTGATTTTTTGGTAAATCAAACGAAATATTGGTTTCGAATTCTTTTTTGCTGCTCATAAATTCTTATTTACTGGTTTTATATAATTATTCTGCGTTATCTAAAAAATCTTTAACTCTTTCTGTTAATTTGTCCAAAAATGAACGTCGCTCTTTTACTGGTTTATTTATAATCTCTTGATTTGAGTTTAGTTCATTTTCAGCTTCATTGTCTATAGTTTCTTCAGTGTCTATTTTTCTGTCCTTATGTTTAAGTCCGTCTAAAACTAAACCAACAGCCGTAGCGAATAATGGACTGGTAACATCGTCATCACTATCTCCTGCTAAATGTTCGTTTGGATACCCTATTCTGGTATCCATACCTGTGATATATTCTACCAATTGCTTTAAATGCTTAAGCTGACTTCCTCCTCCTGTTAAAACTATACCTGCAATTAGTTTTTTCTTTTGTTCTTCGTGACCGTAATTTTTTATTTCAACATAAATTTGTTCAACAATTTCTACTACACGAGCGTGAATAATTTTAGACAGGTTTTTTAATGTAATTTCTTTTGGTTCCCTTCCTCGTAATCCAGGAATGGAAACAATTTCGTTGTCTTTATTTTCTCCTGGCCATGCTGAACCAAATTTAATTTTTAAAAGTTCTGCTTGTTTTTCGATAATTGAACATCCTTCTTTAATATCTTCTGTAATAACATTTCCTCCAAATGGTATAACTGCTGTATGGCGAATGATTCCATCTCTAAAAATGGCCAAGTCCGTTGTTCCTCCTCCTATGTCAATTAAAGCGACTCCAGCTTCTTTTTCTTCTTGACTTAAAACAGCATTGGCTGAAGCTAATGGTTCTAAAGTAATTCTCTCAAGGTCAAGCCCAGCACTTTTAACACATCGCCCAATATTTCTAATTGATGATACCTGACCTACAACTACATGGAAATTTGCTTCAAGTCTACCACCATACATGCCAATTGGTTCCTTAATTTCTGCCTGACCATCTACTTTATATTCCTGTGGCAATACATGAATAATTTCTTCGCCGGGAAGCATAACCAATTTATGGACCTGATTGATAAGTCTATCAATATCTTCCTCTCCAATTACATTTTCTGAATTTGGTCTTGTAATATAATCGCTATGCTGTAAACTACGTATGTGCTGACCTGCAATGCCAACAGTAACGCCTTGAATTTGCATACCAGATTCCAATTCGGCTTCTTGGACAGCTTGTTGAATAGATTGAATTGTTTGGGTGATATTATTTACAACACCTCTATGTACACCAAGACTTTTGGATTTACCTATTCCAAGAATCTCTACTTTACCATATTCATTCTTGCGACCTATCATGGCCACAATTTTGGTTGTTCCTATGTCTAATCCAACAGCTATATTATCTTCCATAGTTTATAATTTGGTACATACAACTTGATTATCAAATTGTAAATTGACATTACTATAGTTATTTAGTGTTTTTTCTTTTAAACTTTTCTTATAAAAAGCTTTAAGGTTATTTATTTTCTTATCTAAATTATTCATGTCACCTATTTGTACCTTAAAACTGCATTGCCTTAACCTTAAATAAATCGTTTTATTTACATTTTGATGAATTTCGACAACATTTTTCTTTAAAAATTCATCTTTTTGTATTTTGTTGGCCATTGTAAAAACATGCTTTAGATTGTTTTTATCTACTTGTCCAGTAACTAACGGCACTCTTGCTGAATGATTATCTGACAAAGGCATGAAAGTGCCTAGGTCATCAATATAATATGAAGCGTTAGTACTTACTCTTGCTATAGGCTTTTTTTGTTCAATATCTGCATTAAGTTCTCCTTTTAAGGTTATGTAAACTTGAGCTGACTTGATCATAGGATTAGAATTCAGGGCAGTTTCTAATTGGTTCAAATCTAAAGTTTCTTTAGGCATTTTTTTAACACCTTGTTGATTTTGTATTAACAATTTACTAACAGTCTCTTGAGTTATAAATAAATTATTATCACCTTGAAATTGAATCTTAAAATCAGAAATCTTTCTCCCTGAATTTTTACTTGATGAAAAGGCAAATAACATTACTACTAATACTAGCAGAGACAATATTTTTATATAGGTCCAATTAACTCGCAACTTTTAAGGCTTCTTTAATTAGTTTTACTTCTTCTCCTATATCTCCAGCACCAATGGTTAAAATAACTTGTGCTTCACTTTTTTTGATTTTTGAAACAATTTCGTTTTTACTTATAAGCTGTTTATTACTATTACTGATTTTATCAAATAACCATTTTGATGTTACACCTACAATTGGCAATTCTCGTGCAGGATAAATGTCTAATAGCAATATCTCATCAAATTGAGATAAACTTTTGGCAAAATCGTCAACATAGTCTCTTGTCCTACTATAAAGATGCGGCTGAAAAATGGCCAATATCTTTTTGCTTGGATACACTTCCTTTATTGCTTGAAATACAGCATTTATTTCTTGAGGATGATGTGCATAATCATCAATATAGACTAATGATTCTGTTTTAATATGATATGTAAATCTACGTTTAACCCCTTGATAAGATGCTAAAGCCCTGACGAGCTGTTGGTGAGGGCATCCATATTCTACAGCCATCGCCAGAGCTATTAATGCATTTGACAAATTATGTCTACCAGGCAGGTTAAATTGAATATTTTCAATAACGCTATTAGGTGTTCTTACATCAAACACATAAGTCCCGTTTTGTATTTTAATATTTTGAATTGTATAATCTGAATCATCTTCAATACCATAGGTAATTGCTTTAATTGGTAATCCATTTCTAACAAACAATTTTCCATTTGGTTTTAGTTTTTTAGAAAAAGCAATAAAGGAATCTTGCAACGCACTGGCTTCACCATAAACGTCTAAATGGTCTGAATCCATTGAAGTTATGCATGCCATATCAGGTGAAAGAGTTAAAAATGACCTGTCAAACTCATCTGCTTCAACTACAGAAATCTTTGTTCCTTTTAAAATTAAATTTGAATTGTAATTTTCTGATATTCCACCAAGAAATG
>DATGBV010000245.1:0-2236 GCA_035312485.1 Flavobacteriaceae bacterium
TTTTAGATTTGATTTGTTTCCATACCTCAAAAAAAGAGGTTCATTTTGAAAACATTTTGTATGAAAAGAATTCAAAAAATGAATTTGTACATAATGGAATGACCTTAAAGAATAAATGTAAAACTTTACCTTATGAGAAGATTGTCGCTTTGTATGATTTGTTCAAAGATGATTGGGTCAGAATTGCCGATGATAAAAAAGAATATTGGCAATTAATGAGCCTCCAGCAGCTAAAAGAAATTTCAGAAAATGATTTATTTACAATTGGTTCCCATGGGAATACACATGCAAATTTGGAAGCCATTAATTTTGAAGACGCAAAAAAAGAAATAATTTTAAGTAAACAAAAATTGGAGGCAGCCTGCAACAAGAAAATAGAAGAGTTTGCTTTTCCTTTCGGAAAATATAATAATCTATTAGTTGATTTTTGTAAAAGTTTAGGTTTTAAAAGAATACTTTTAGTAGATTATAATAATGTTAATGACCATTACGAAACAACTACTCGGAACCGTTTTGTTATTAACCCTTACATTCCTTTTAATCATCAAATAGCATGTTTGTTAAAAGGATCCTATTTTTAATTTGAAATGATCTATACCACAAAACCTCTTTCTCAAAACAATCTAAAGGATTTAAAATATCTATATAAAGCTGTGTTTGGTAATATATATAGTCTTGAATATATTCATAAAAAATATAGTACTCATTATCTCGATAAACATTATTTTGGTCATATAGCTTATGATAATAACAAACCTATTGCATTTCATGGTGCCATTCCAATTTTGATGCAATATAAGAATCAAGAAGAGTTATCTGCACAATATGGTGATGCCATGACACTGCCCAATTACAGTGGAAGAGGTTTATTTACTACCCTTGGCAGGTTAACTGATGTACAATTAAAAAAAGCAGGTATCCGATTTGTTTGGGGGTTTCCAAATCAAAATTCAGAGTACGGTTGTATTAATAAATTAGATTGGAGGTATAAAGACCGAATGCGATGTTTTAAAATAAAAGGCTCTTTGTTTCCATTAGAAAAAATTTTCAGAAAGCTTCCTATTATTTCTAAAGTCTATGATACTTACACAAGAACAGTTTTTGAAAAGTATAAGGTAAATAAGCTGCTAAAAGGAAGTATTAGCAAAGACCGTATGATAGTTTCTACGGTAAGGAACAAAGATTATTACACCTATAAATATGCTGCTGGAAGCTTTTCTATAAAAATAGATGACGTTCTATTTTGGATTAAAATAAAAAATGGCTTATTAATAGGTGATGTTGAAGCATCGTCGAGAGATTCTTTCAAAAAATCACTAAAGAAATTAACTAGTATCGCCGTAAGAATTGGTATCAGTGAACTTATTATACAAACTTCACCAAACACTTTATTAGCTTCTTATCTAGACGATTACCCTTCTCAAAAACAGGATACTTGGATTGTTGGTTACAAAAATTTTTCTTCAGATTTTCCTTTGGAAAAACTTAAATTCACATTAGGAGATTTAGACACGTTTTAAAAAAATGCTCATACAACTCAAAGATCAAAGCTTTCATATAGACCCAGGCAAAAACAAAGACGCTTGGGAACACATTAATACTGAATTGTGGGAGCCACATTCTTTTGATATTTTCGACTTTTTTGTAAAAAAGAATAATGTTATTATTGATATTGGCGCATGGAGTGGTGTGTTAAGTTTGTATATAGCTCATAAAGCACTAAAAGTATACGCACTAGATCCTGACCCTGTGTGTTTTAAAGAATTAGAAACAAATATTGCATTAAATAAGACTTTAGCTGAAAAAATAAAAGCCTATCCAATAGCCATTGCAGAAAAAAAAGGAATGGTTAGGTTATCTGCTAGGACCGAATATGGGAAATCGTCAAGTAGTGTTCTTAAGCGCAAAAGGGACCAAATATATACCCATAAAATCAAAACTCTTTCTTTATTAGATTTTATTATTCAAGAAAAAATTGACAAAGTAGATTTCATAAAAATGGATGTTGAAGGAGCTGAATTTCAAATTCTTCCAAACATTGCTTCAGCTTTAAAAAGACTAAAGTATCCAACTTTGTATATTTCATTTCATTATTATTTTTTAATTGAGCATTTGTATTATCAATATGTTCCTTTTGTTTTTTTGAATAAAATATGTCTAAAGCTAGAAAAAATGACAGGTTTTTCAGTTTTTAAAAAGAAAATTAGAAGCGAAATTGCTCATTTATACGATGCAT
>DATGBV010000246.1:0-2290 GCA_035312485.1 Flavobacteriaceae bacterium
TCAATATATAAGAAGCATCATTGTCTATTTATCAACTAGTTCGATTAGACATAAGTTAGTTGCGTAAGAAAATTCAACTAATATTTTTTGTGACCGTTAGAAAATGAAAAATGTATGGGTGATGTTGTGGCAGAAACTCTTATTACTTGGATATTCAAAATTAGAATTTAACAATATATCGATATAATAATCAGTGATTTATGCTTAAGTTGGTTTTTTTAACAAAAATTACGTCGTTAAATAATGTATGGAATCTTGAAAATTCTCTAAAATTGATTTTGTAAACTTATCAGCTCGCGCATGACTAATTTCGGTTTTCTATCAACGGTAAATAAGCCCCAATGTTTTTCAGGCTCAAGGGCTTCGTTAGAGCCTTTCCAAGATTCATCAAAAGCTTCGAAAACAAATGTAAGTATGTCTGCTTCTTGGCTCCATTCAACCAAATCGTTGTAATAAATTTTCTGATATTCTTCACTAACATTACTTGGGCATATACCACGACCATTAGAGTAGGTTGTCCATCCTGCTTCAGTTATAACTACTGGCGTATTAGGATAGGTGTCAGCAACTGAATAATAATTTTGTTTGGTATATTCCATGGCTTCATGAATGTTCTTATATTCCCAAACTGGATACGTATGAATAGAAATAAAATCGACCTCTTTTACCAAATCTTTTAACTTATCAAGCCAGGGCAAATAGTTTTCGCAAAAGGTAACAGGTTGTTCAGCTCCCATTTTAATCATCCGAACATATTTTATGACACTTTCTACTGGAACGTAATGATCGGTCCAATCGACACAAGCTTCATTTCCAGCTGATAACGAAAAAATGATATCTGGATATGTATTTGCCATGTGAATCAACTTTTTAATTTGATTCAAGTTTATGGTTTTGTTTTTTATTAATTGGTCTTCAGAATAAGATCCACCCCAAGGACAGCCATAATTATTAGCTTCGGCAACTATATAAGCACCAAGCATGACTTTAAAATTAAATTTTTCTTTTCGGATAACTTCTAAAACAATTTCGGCATGTTTATCGCAGTCGTATAAACGAAGATATTTCCAGTGATTATGAAGTATTAATAAGTCTTCCTTTATTTCTTCATAACTAGGAAAAACACCTCCAGGATGTTGTCCTTCTCTAAATCCAGAATAACAAATAGCTTTTCCGGGTTCCATATTTAATTCTTTGATATAATTCATAAAGTGATGGTTGGTAAAATGTAAATGATCATTTAGAATTCTCTTTTTAGAACTTACGTTTTTCATTTTTATCCCAAAGTCCCCAATAAGCACCAACATCTCCTTCGGCACCTACTTTCCATTCCTCATCAAAGGAAGAAAAATAAAAAATATCAATACCCTCTTCTTTTGACCATAATTGAGAATTTATAAAATATTTAATAGCGTTTTCGAACGATGGCACTGCACCTTCAAGATTTGTTCCTAAACTTGGCCATCCCGTTTCTGAAATTATAACCTTTTTACCATTAGCGGCACTAACTGCCTGATGATACATTTGTTTCATATAAACTAACGAATATTCAATACTACATCCTTCCCAATATGGGTAACAATTTGCTAGAATTACATCACAAGCTTCGGTAATTTTAGGGCGATGGGAAAACTCGTAATATGCATCTACATAACCCATAGGCACTTCTGGAATTGCTTCTTTAACTTCGAACATAAATTTCAAAAGTTCATCTTCGGTTAGATCTTGACGGTACATTACTTCATTGCCAACTGCCGCGATATCGACATAACCATCATTTGCTAACTTAATCAGACCTGCAACTTCGCGCTTATTAATATCGTTATCGTCACCGAGCCAAGCTCCAACAAGCGTTTTAATTCCATATTCTTTGGCAATGCGAGGAATTAGTTCGTTGCCTTCGGTACATGAAAAAGAACGTATCCATTTTGTATATGGCTTAATAATTTTTAGTCGTCTTCGAATTTGATCTTCTGATAATTGATCTCCAGGTTTTTGTCCTTCTTCATATGGGCTTAAACACAATCCGTGCATTCCATTTTTTAATACTCTTTTGAAAAAGTTTTGTAATCCTTTTGTGGTCCTATCTTCAAGATTCAAACCTGCTAATGATCTAATTTTATCTGATCTGTACGACATAATACATTTAAAATATAAATTCTATTTATTAATAATTATAATTCACCTCGTCGAGCAATCAACTCGGATTTAATTTCTCTTGCTTTAGATTCAGTAAGACTATACTTCATCATCACCCAAATTGCCAATGCAGCCGTTAATGCCGGAATTA
>DATGBV010000247.1:0-4969 GCA_035312485.1 Flavobacteriaceae bacterium
GTCTTGTCTTTCTCTCCTTTTTAATTTTTACAACCAAATTATCATGCTCTAAAAGTTTAAAAACTTTAGACACTGAAGCTTTAGGAATATATTCTTGTAATTTGCTTTGCATTGCTCAAAAATATGGCAAATAATTAAAATCTTTCGTTTATAACTTTTAAAATCTTAATTTGTAGAAAACCTAACTGTGTTCGTTATAAAAGTAAAAGAAGAACTTATAGATTATTGCGAGGAGCAAATTTCAAAATACAACTTTGGAAAACGTTCTCTAGCCAATGGTACACCAGAGCAACAACTTACAGGTGTTATTGGTCAAAGTGTTGTTATGGAACTTTTCGGTTTTGGTAAGGTAGATGGTAGTCAAGGCTTTGATGAAGGCGTTGACCTTGTTTTTAACAATAAAAAGATTGACGTAAAAACTATGGGAAGAACTACTACTGTAAAACCTTATTATACAAATAATTTTCTTAAACTTCAGGATTATTTTGAAACAGATATCTATATTTTTTGTAGTTACAACAAAAGAAAAAAAGAATTAACCGTTTGTGGTTGGATTACTAAAGAAGATTTTATTCTGAAAAGACGTTTTTATAAACAAGGTTCTATAAGAACTCGGTCTGATGGTTCTACCTTTAAAACATTTTCTGATCTCTACGAATTAGATAATATAGATTTAAATCAAGTGAATAGTTTTGAACAATTGAAACTTGATTTAATGCATTTATAGCCAAACATGTTATTGTTTGGAAAAATAAAAAAGATATTAAGTATCTTTACCATCCTACAAGCAGCATTAAAACTTTCTTGATTAAAAATGGCGACTCAAAGCAACAAAGAAATTACAATTGCTGTTTTGCCTTTTCAGGTATTAACAGATATAGAAAAACTTAATCCTATTATGTTAGGGTTTACCGAAGATCTCATTACCAATTTTTCAAGGTTTAATGGACTATCTGTTGTTTCCCATTTTTCAACAAGACAGTACAAAGATACTTCAAATATTAATTCAATGGAAGATCTTAATGTTGACTATGTAATTACAGGTAGTTTCAGATCTTATCATGACAAAGTGAAAATTAATATCCAACTTATAAATGTGATTGAAAATTCTGTTGTTTTTGCTGGTCAACATCTAGAAACCCCAGAATCAATCTTCCTTGCAGAAGATGCTGTAACACATCAAATCGTAAATGTGTTACAACAGCAAATTGATTATAACCTTTTATCCTATTCCTACAAAAAGAAGAACACCAATTTAGATGCTTATATATTTTGGCTAAAAGGTATGGATGTTATATATAAAGGGACTTTAGAAAGTGATTTAAAAGCACGCAACTATTTTAATGAAGCTTTGAAGATCGACCCAAATTATGCAAGAGCGTATACAGGTATTTCATTGTCTTATTTTAATGAATGGAGTTGTCAAGTTTGGGACAGATGGGAAGTAAGTAGTAAAGGAGCACAAAAGTATGCACTTAAGGCACTAGAACTTGATGAAACTGACTATCAAGCTTTGATGGTTTTAGGGAGAACCTATTTATATTCTGAAGAATTTGAAAAAGCAGAACATTGCTTAAGAAAATCTTTAAGAATGAATCCAAACGATGCCTTAAATCTAATGAATATTGCTTTCTTGCTAGTGTATTTAGGTCATCCTGAAGAAGCCCTGAAATTATATAACAAAGCTAACACGTTAAACCCTTTTCATAAAGATAAATATCTTACATACGGAACATTTATATATTTTGAATTGGGGAAGTTTAAAAAAGCATTGGAGATTTCCAAAAAAATTAAACTTGATCAAACATGGGTAGATTTTCCAGTTTTTGTAGCAGCAGGTTATTTTCACCTTAATGATTTAGAAAATGCAAAAAAATATTGGAGTACTTTTCTGGAAAACTTTAAAACCCATATCAATAAAAATATTGAACCAACTGAAAAAGAAGCTCTAGAATGGCAAATAAATGTTAATCCGTTTAAAGATAAAACCAATTTAAAACCTTTTTGGAAATTTATTCAAGGAGATGAAGAGTTATTCCCAAAAAAGAAGTCTTCACAGCAAAACCAATATACACAGTCCTTTATTCAGAAAGATAGTTTTTGGGAACTCACCTACTTAAATGAAACTGTAATTTTAAAAGATGCAAAAGGTTTTCATGATATTTTAAAATTAATTATTGAACCTTATAAAGAGTTTCACTGTATGGAACTCATGGGATCTTCAATTGACGAAAAAAGTGCAGATTTTGTAATAGATAATAAAGCTAAAGCCGAATATCAGAATAAAATACAACATTTGTTAATTGAAATTGATGATGCCAAAGAGTTACAGAATTTTGAATTAATGTCCAAACTCCAAGAAGAATATGACATTCTTGTTGAGCATTTAACCCAATCTTTAGGATTAGATAATAAGCCCCGAGAAATTGGATCTTCAGTTGAAAAGGCCAGATCTGCTGTGACCTGGCGAATACGTAGTGCTATAAAAAAAATAAAATCCGCACACCCAGAATTAGCTAAACACTTCTCTAATTCTATTTCTACAGGAACCTTTTGTTCATACAAGCCTGAATTTGAAATTCAGTGGCTTAATTAAATTCCTCACAAATTAGTTTATTTAAAACTTACACTGTAAGGTAAAAACTTACGCCTTTATAGTAAAACGAAGTCAAACTAAAAATTATTAATTATGCCGACACCTTTAGAAATTTTACTAGACCCCATTTCCCTTATTATACTAGCTATGTATATAATACTAATTGTATGGGAAGCATTATTTCCTGCCAAACAACTCCCAAAAGTTAAATATTGGAAACTTAAAGGATTAACTGCTTTTGCAATTTATTTCTATTTATCTTCTTACTTACCATTACTTACTGACCCTTTCTTAGAACCATATCAATTATTTGATCTTTCTGGACTCGGGTTATTAAGTGGTTCTGTAGCAGCCATTTTGTTAGTGGAGTTTGCTATTTATGTTTGGCATAGAGCTATGCATCGTTCAGACTTTTTGTGGAGAACATTTCATCAGATGCATCATAGCGCAGAACGATTAGATACTTATGGTACATTCTATTTTAGCATTATGGACATGATTGGATGGACATTTCTTGGTAGTATTTGCTTTGCACTACTTATGGGTTTCAGTCCACAAGCCATTACAGTTATGCTTCTTGTAACAACCTTCTTTAATATTTTTCAACATTCAAATATTAAGACACCTCGTTGGTTAGGTTATATAGTTCAACGTCCTGAAAGTCATACTGTACACCATGCAAAAGGGATTCACAAGCATAACTATTCAGACTTGCCTTTAATTGATATCATTTTCGGAACGTTTAAAAACCCTAAAACATTTGAACATGAAACTGGATTTTATCAAGGCGCGTCTTCCAAAATATGGAAAATGCTAACCTTTAAGGATTTAAATAAAGAAACTATAAATAAATAATAACACTATGGATCTTAAAGAATATTTTAATTCAGACGCACCTATTCTAACAGACACTGGATTTGAAACAACGCTTATTTTTCATCATAATATAGAATTGTCGCATTTTGCATCATTCTATTTGCTAGACAAACCAAAATATGATGATATTATTTATAAGTATTATCAGGAGCATCTTGAAGTTGCTAAAAAATATAACCTAGGCTATATATTGGAAAGTGGTACTTGGAGAGCAAACAAAGATTGGGGTTATAAATTAGGCTATAATGAGTCAGAATTGATACGAGTAAATCAACTTGCCATAAAGCAATTAAAACTAATTAAGCAAGAATACCTTCCCTATTTGCCTTCTATTTTTATTAGTGGTCAAATTGGTCCTGCTAAAGATGGTTATAGGATTACTGAAGTTATGTCTGAATCTGAAGCCCAACAATATCATGACTTGCAAATTAAAGCATTCAAAACTTCAGGAGCAGATTTTGCTTCGGCTTTGACTATTGGTTATATAGATGAAGCATTAGGCATTGTAAAATCTGCCAAAGCAAATAACCTACCTGTTGTCATTTCCTTTACAGTTGAAACTGATGGTAACCTACCTAGTGGAGAAACTCTAAAGGATGCAATTGAAATAATAGACAATGCAACAAAAGGATATCCATTGCATTACATGATTAATTGTGCACATCCATCCCATTTCATTCATCAATTAAACGATAAAGGTGATTGGAAATCTAGAATTAAGGGTATAAGAGCTAATGCATCTTGTAAGAGTCATGCAGAATTAGACGAAGCAACAGAATTAGATAAAGGTGATATAGAAGATTTTGGTAAATGGCACGCTGCTTTAAAAGAAAAATTGCCAAACTTAAATGTTTATGGTGGTTGTTGTGGTACAGATATATCTCATGTTGCAGAAATTTGTAAGAATTTTAATTTAATAATTGAAGCTTAAAATGTCATTTGTTACAGCTCAAAAAACCTTTACTTGCACACAAATAAACACTGGAAACATAAAAGAGGTTTTTCCTCTTTTATGTCCAGTTAGAGAAAAAGATTGGATTGATGGTTGGAATTGTAAAATGATACATTCTATTTCTGGGCTTATTGAAAAAAACTGTGTATTTACAACAAAGCATCATGGTGATTTAGAAACCATTTGGCATGTTACTCAATATGATAAAGAAAATTATAGCATTGAATTTTTAAGAGTTACACTAAATGAAAATACTGTGAGAATTAACATTCATTTAGAAAAAATAGATGAGTCAAATACTAAAACTCACATTTCTTATTTATATACCATTTTAGGAATCTATCAAGTAAAAGAAAAAATGTCACAAATTGAGCAGTCATTTTTAGAATCTATGACGTATTGGGAAAAAGCTATAAATTATTATGTCAAAACAGGAAAAATGCTAAAAAAATTTAAGGTGTAGAATTAGAAACCTGAAGTAGCTTGCCATTGTAATATTTATTTCCATTTAATGAAAATTTATAAATATATTGAGCCATTTCTAA
>DATGBV010000248.1:0-6219 GCA_035312485.1 Flavobacteriaceae bacterium
ATAATTAGCATTATTAAGATATTTGCCGTAAACAATATTGCCATAACATGCAGATAATGTGGATATGCATCTGCTTCAACTAATCTTAAAGCTGCTGGGTCTGTTATTCCAGAAGCTTTTGCGGCTTCTAGTG
Organism: Flavobacteriaceae bacterium; assembly: GCA_035312485.1. Taxonomy (GTDB): domain Bacteria; phylum Bacteroidota; class Bacteroidia; order Flavobacteriales; family Flavobacteriaceae; genus Gilvirhabdus. Next base: position 134 of record DATGBV010000248.1, read on the forward strand.
CTGCTTCAACTTTATTAGGGCCAATCCAAAATTGGCTGATAATATATAAAACAGAACCTGAAATAATTCCAATTTTTGCAGCAATGGCTGGAACTCTTTTTGTTACATATCCAACAACAATTATGGTAAGTATTGGAATACTATAAATACCATTTATCTGTTGCAAATAATTAAATAAACTTCCAGCATTAGCTATCATTGGGGCAATAAACATCGCGGCCAATGCCAAACAAATACCAAATATTTTCCCATATTTAACTACTGTTCTTTCGTTTGCTTCTTTATTAATGTGTTGCTTGTAAATATCAATACCAAATAAGGTTACCGAGCTATTCAATACACTATTAAACGAACTTAAAATCGCTCCAAACAATACAGCTGCAAAAAACCCAACCAAAGATGTAGGCAATACTGCACGTACTAATTCAGGATATGCCAAATCACTTGAAGCTAATTCACCATTAAAATAATGGTAAGCTATCATACCAGGAAGCACTAAAATTAATGGCCCCAAGATTTTAATAAAGGATGCTAATACCAATCCTTTTTGCCCTTCGGCTAAATTCTTTGCGCCTAATGCTCTTTGTATAATTTGCTGGTTTGTGCCCCAATAAAATAGTTGAACCAACATCATTCCTGTGAAAATCGTCGAAAAGGGAACCTCTTGACCTGGGTTTCCTGTAGAATCGAAACGTTCTGGATTGGTGGACATTAATGCATCTAATCCTGCAAAAACCGATCCATCTCCTATAGCCATTAATCCAAAAATCGGTATCAATATACCTCCTGTTAGTAAACCAATTGCATTTATTGAATCTGATACTACAACGGCTTTTAGACCTCCAAAAACTGCATATATTGAGCCTATAATCCCAATTCCCCAAATACAAATAACTAAAGCTGTAGAGTCTGAAACATTAAGTAAAGTTGGTACATCAAACATGCCACTAATTGCCACAGAACCAGAATATAAAATTACTGGAAGCAATACCACAACATAACCTGTTAAAAATAGACCAGAAGTAATGGTTTTTGTAGCAACATCAAACCTATTGGCTAAAAATTGAGGAATCGTTGTTAAACCGCTTTTAAGATATCTAGGCAATAAGAAAACCGCCGTCACAATCATTGCAATTGCAGCTAAAGTTTCCCATGCCATTACAGACAATCCATCTTTATATGCGCTACCATTTAATCCTACTATTTGTTCCGTGGATAAATTTGTAAGTAGCAAAGAACCAGCAATAACTCCAGCAGTTAAACTTCGTCCTCCCAAGAAATAGCCATCAGAGGATTTTTCATCTGTTTTACGCGTTGCGATATAAGAAATAATTGCTACTAATGCAGTAAAGCCTACAAAGGAAATTATACCAATCATGTGTCTGAATTTAGTTTAGTTAGGCATTAAATTTAAAAATAATATTGAGTAATCTTACTCTAGAATACTATTTCTTTATAAAATAACACTTTACCATTACATAATACCTTCAATTATTGCCATAAAAAAAGCCATATGACTTATGGCTTTTAAAACTATATTATTTTAATTTTTTATTGCTTTACCAGTTTTAGAGTACTGCTCCTTAACTCTGAAGATACTTTTGCAAAATATAATCCACTTGGCAAATTAGTTGCTCCAATAAAAACTTCTCTGGATCCAGGATAAAAAGTGTTAACTTGTTTTCCAAATATATCATATAATTCTACAGATACAATATCTTCTTTTTCAGAACTAATAAACCACATATCTTTAGACGGATTAGGATACACTTTAACATTAAATAGGTCTGATTTATTAATATGTAATGAAGACAATTCTCCAAAAATAATATCATCAAATAGAAACGTATCTGAACCTGTAACACCTGCTGTTATATCAAAAAATATTACAGTCTTATTTAAAGACCCAACACTCATTTCTCCTGTAAAATCAAAAATTAAAGTTTGCCATGATCCAGGTGTTGTATAATTTTGACTGTTCTCTTTAAAACTTGCTGAATTGCTCGAATTTTCCACTTTAAACAAAACTGGAGCGACTCTATCACCTTTTATCCTCATAGAAAATCCTTTTGTTCCTCCTGTAAAGTCAAGTGCCTCTGTAATTATTTGAGCATTAGAATATGCCTGCGAATTTACGTTAGTTAATTGCCCGACCATATTGCCAGAATCTGATTCTATGCTAAATGTTGCTCCGTCTGCTCCAACAAAAGGTGTTGCAGTCTCAAAATCGAATGGAAAGTTAGGGCAAGCTGAACACGATGTGCCTCCACAATCAACTCCAGTTTCGTCTCCATTTTGAATACCATCATTACATGTTGGTAAAACTGGGTCTGCTGTTTTGTTGGCTCCCCAAGTAATATTATCAATATAGGTAACGGTATCACCACTTCTATCAGGATCACCACAAGTAAAATCCGAAAATATAACTAGCTGATCAATATTATTATTCTCTCCGCTAGCGATGAAACTTGAAATATCCCAACTCATTAATTCCCACTCATTTACTAAAGTATTGGTCTGCGACGTTAACTCAAAAATAGTCCCAGATGTTGCATTAACAAACTTAACGCCAATTCTTCCAATGGTAGATTTATTGACCATCATACTAAGTGTAGTTGTTACAGGAGCCTCTAAAAACCATGTCCCTATCGTGGCATGTTGCGTTTCTGCACCTGCATAACATGCATTTGCCTGAAGCACATTCAGTTTAAGTACTTTGGTAGATGCATTGTTATTAACGCCGTCAGGATCTGGATTGGTTACAACCTCGACTGCTGGAGTACCAGGTTCAAAAACATTCCAAAAAGCAGGATTACTTCCATCTGTACCATCTTCAAACGTTAAATTATACGTTTGTTGTTGTCCAAATCCGAAAAATCCCAAAAAAATCAATACTAATTGTAATTGCACTTTCATAATAAGTTTTTTAAAATGATATAGGCTATTTTAGGATTTGGTTGTATATGAAAAAAGCCGCAAAAGATAAATCCTTTGCAGCTTTATCATTTTAAAATAAGTTTTGTATTATCTCTTCACAAGTTTTAAGATTTGACTTCCAGAATCTGAATCAATTTTTGCAAAATATAAACCTTTAGTAAAAGTAGAAGCATCTATTACAGCTTCAAAAGCATTTGGTTTTATAGATTTTACACTTTTACCCAGAACATCATACACTTGAATAGAAGTTATTTCTCTATTGTTAGATTTTATGTTCCAATTGTCTTGCGTTGGGTTTGGGAAAAGTTTAAATGTTGCCAATTCAAAATCACTATTTCCTAAAGCTTCAGGTTGCTCCCAAACATAACTCACAGTCTTATCTCCATCCACTTGTATATATCTGTTTGTATTTGCTCCATCTGTAGCTGTTTGTATATCTCCCGGAGTGAAAAACTCTTGATCATCCCAAGCACCCATTGTGAATTTAAATTGGAATGCTTTTTCATCAAGAGGTAAAGTAACTGACCAAATATCTCCTCCTTGGTCTGCTAGTGGGTTGCAATTACCACACCAACCATTCCATTCACCATTTATGGTAACACCACTTCCCAAAAAACCACCAGCATAACCACTAACATCCACTATAAAGGTTACATTATGAGGTCCATCTATACCATCAGTATCTTCATAGCAATCATTAAAAGGGGCTGTTGGTAAGGTCTGGTCAGCTCCAGCAACTACTAAACGTCTATTGTGATTTCCATAATTAGTTATAGTACAAACATCTCCTTGATTAAATGTGTCTTGCCCAGTCCAATCATCATAAGTGAACTTATATTCATACTCACCATCTGTTAGTGGTAAAATCACTTCCCAAATTCCTCCTCCCATATCATTCAATGGGTTAGCAGTACCACTCCATCCGTTAAAACTACCACTAACATAAGCTTGAGTGAAAGTCTCACCAGTCATATCTACACTAAATGCAATATTGCTTTGCGCAGATAACTGTATCGTTAATAGAATAGAAATTAATAAGTAAATTTTTCTCATAGTTATTATTGTTTTAGGATTAATATTAATTTTTATAAATTCTTACATAATCTATTATAAATTCTTGAGGAAAAATGGAATCATCCACTTCCGGACCTCCAAAATTCCCACCAATGGCTAGATTTAAAATTACATAAAATGATTTATTAAATGGCCATGTCTCATCATTTTTTATCTCTGGTGAAAAGGTATAAACTAAACTATCGTCAATAAAAAATTCTATTTTATCTTTTGTCCAATTTGCTTTGTAGATATGGAATCCTTCTTCAATATCTTCAATGGTTGTTACCATTGTATTTTTTGAATTTCCATGACTATCTGTTGTATGCAATGTTGTATGGATCTCATGTGGAGCTCTACCAACATACTCCATAATGTCTATTTCTCCACAAGCAGGCCAACCTATTTCTTGAATATCACTACCCAGCATCCATATTGCTGGCCACAACCCATGACCTAAAGGTAATTTTGCTCTTGCCTCTATTGTACCATATTGGAATTCTACTTTATTGGCAGTAGTAATTCTGGATGATTGATATAAAGTTGAATCTTTAGTTGCAGTAATCACTAAATAACCATCACGCAGAGTTGCATTATCTTTGGTATAAACCTGTTTTTCATTATTTCCCCAGCCACAAATATTTGGACAGCCATCACCAAGTTCATAATTCCAATGATTCTCATTTAAAGATGTTCCATCAAAATTCTCTTCAAATATAATTTCTTCAGATTTTTGACATGAAGCAAAAAGCACAAATGCAAATAGTAAGTATGGTACTGACTTTATCATTTTAGTTCGAATTTATTTTCTAATTCAGTTTTTGAACTTCCTCCAACAAATACTTTGAATTCTCCCAGTTCTACAATGAATTCACCTTTATTATTGTAAAACCCTAGTTCATTTTCCGTTAATGTTAAAGTGATTTGTTTAGATTCATTTGGTGCTAGTTCAACCAATTCAAATCCTTTTAGCTCTTTTACTGGTCTTGTAATACTTGTATACAAATCCTGTATATACAATTGTGCCACTTCTTTGCCTTTAAGATTTCCTGTATTTTTTAAGTTAAAGGATACTTCTACTTGACTATTGGAAATTGGATTAACATTCAAATCAGAATATTCAAAAGTTGTATAACTCAAACCATAACCGAAAGGATATAATGGCTCATTACTTTCATCTGTATAGTGAGACCAAAACACCTGATCTGGTGCAGGAATAACTGGTCTCCCAGTATTTTTATGATTGTAATATATTGGTACTTGCCCAACGTGTTTAGGGAATGTCATTGGTAATTTCCCGCTTGGGTTATAATCACCATATAATACTTGTGCAATTGCATTACCACTTTGCGTGCCTAAATGCCATGCTTCAACTATTGCAGGTATGTGTTCATCTGCCCAATTAATGGTCAATGGTCTTCCGTTGTTTAAAACCAAAACAATATTTTTATTAACCTTATAAACAGCTTCCAATAATTCTTGCTGAACTCCAGGTAAATCTAAATTTACGCGACTCCTGCCTTCTCCACTCTGCAAGCCATGCTCGCCTAAAACCATAACAACAACATCAGCTGTTTTGGCAACATTGACAGCTTCAGAAAAACCTGAAGTATCATTCTCATTTATATTCAACTCAAAAACAAATTCTGTTTTACCTGTGGCTACATCGGCACCTTTTGCGTAGGTCAATTCATTCTCTACATACTTTTTCATGCCTTCCATTACTGAGACAGCTGTTTCATCGTCAGCTCCAATTCTCCAGCTTCCTAAAGGACTAGTCTTGTCATTTGCTAAAGCTCCAATTAATGCAATTTTTTGTCCGCTCTTTTTTAAAGGCAACAAATCGTTTTCATTTTTAAGAAGTACTATAGACTTTTTCGCCATATCTAATACAACATCGTGAAATTCTTGTTTACCAGTGACCTCTTTTTCACGAGTTTCGTCACAATATTTGTATGGATCGTCAAATAATCCTAATTCAAACTTTACTCTTAATATTCTTCTAACCGCATCGTCTATTTTATCTTCCTCAACTTTACCATCTCTAACTAAATTAGCCAATTCTGTAATGTAAAGGTTAGACTCCATATCCATAT
>DATGBV010000249.1:0-2687 GCA_035312485.1 Flavobacteriaceae bacterium
AATCACATATCATTACATAGATAAAGATATTGATACTGGTAAAATTATTTTACAATCATCAATTCAAATAGAAGATGATGAAACTCAAAAATCTTTATATGAAAAATGTATGGATCGAGTTTTTGCATTTTGGCCAGCTGCACTTCAACTAGTAAACATAGGCTTCAAAGGAGCTGAACAGCTTGGTAAGACAACAACATATCATAAGAGAGGGGCTCCATATAGCCGTAAAATAGATGATGCTTGGGATGATTCAAAAATTGAACGATTTATCAGGGCAATGCATTTCCCTCCTCTGCCTGGCGCATTATACCATGGCAAAGAAGTAACAAGCATAAATGATGTTAAGAGGATGAAATGAAACATTGTCACTTTTCTATAATTTATAATGAGCTGCCATTTTTAAAGCAAAAATTGCCATTTTTATATGAGCATTTTGATCAGATTATTTTTTATGATTTAAATATAAGAACGCTAGAGTTTTCTAATGATGGTACGCATGAGTTTATAAAAAATTATCCAGATCCAGAAAACAAAATAACATTAATAGAAAAACAAACGCTTTCTGATGTTGATAAATTTTATGGGTATTCTTTTGTAGAAAAACGAAAGATGTTTGCTGTTGGATCTCAATATGTAAAAGATGATATAGATGTTTTTTGGTGTACTGATGCTGATGAATTTTTTGATGTTGATTACTTTAAACGTATTGACACAATGTATGAGACAATAACAGGCTCAGTTACAACACCGCACATAATTTTTTTTAAAGATAAAAACCATGCATTTTGCAATGGTGAAAAAAACAATAGCGAAAAACTATTCTTGTATGCCAGAATTACAAAACACAAACCAGGCAATGTATATGGGCATTGTTGTTTGCAATCACAATTTACACCTGTGCACAGACCTGGAGATTTGTTAGTGTATCACTTTGCTTATGTTGGCGAAAATAGAGTTGCAGAAAAGATTAGGCTATATCAACGAACAACACCAAGTATGCGTCATTTTTATGCTGATATATGGCAGAAATTCAAACCACTTAAAGGTAATGCAATTATCAAAAAAGGACATCCTTCTGTGAAAACATGGAATATAAAACGTGTAAATATTGCATTACCAGATTACATTGACTACGAAACTATGATGAAAGATTTAGGACAGAAATGAGCAAGTTTAATCAAAAAACATTTGATCTTTGGATTAAAGATAAAAAACAATATCGTTTAAAAAATGATTTTGATTTATCTAAAGATTCTATTGTTATTGATGCTGGCACCTATAAAGGAAATTGGGCAAGAGAAATTAGGGATGAATACGGTTGTGAGCCATATTGCTTTGAACCGTTATTTGGACAACATCTTAATGATTTAAATAATCATCAATATGCGCTAGGTAACAGAGATTATGAAACACATATCAGTGTTAATAAAGATTCTTCATCTATTATGATTGGTGGAAAAAATATTAAAAAGATACTTGTAAAAGATGTTAATAAAGTCTTTGAAAATATAGGCAAAGACATAGATCTTCTCAAGCTTAATATAGAGGGCGCTGAATATGATGTATTAGAAAGACTCTTTGCATGGGATAAATTCAAAAATATTAAAATAATACTGGTGCAATTTCACAGATGTCCACAAAATTATAGTCTGCGAAGAAAAAATATTAGAGAAAATTTAAAAAAGACTCATAAAGAAGTTTGGTGTTATGATTATATTTGGGAGCGGTGGGATAAGAATAAAAAATGAAATTAAAATTTATAAATCCTGAATTGAATTTAGAGTCAGTGGCTATTGTTGGATCTAGTGGTAGTTTATGCGAAAAGCATTATTCTGACATAATAAACGAACATCATGATGTGATACGTTTTAATCGGGCCCCTGTTACTGGATATGAGCATATTGTGGGGAGCAAAACAACTTTAAGAGCAGCAAATGTACATGTTTTTAGAAATCAACCTGTTGCCTCAAAACAGTTTGAACATCAAGAACCTAACTTCATTAAAAATTTACGTAATGAAAAGATTTTATATCTTGGACATAGCAGATTAACAATGACAGAAATAAAAAATAATACAAATGAAAGCTGTGATGTGTTTATATTTGATTATAAAAAACTGCCAGCTGTAAAAAACGAGTGCAAGTATATGCAAAATACAAGTCCAACAGTTGGGTGTATTGCTATTATGTTGTGTTTAGTATCGGGAATAACTCCTTCTCTTTTTGGTTTTGACGTGGTTTTGCAAGACAATACAAGAACTCATTATTGGGAAAACAGATCACCCGCTGGGCCATGTCATAATGTGGATTATGAAAAGAAATTTATTAAAGAACTTGTAAAAAACAAAAAAGTAAAATTTTATGATTAAAACAATGGCATCAATAAGCACTGATGACTGTATTCCAGTTTTAGAGGCAGATGGAGTTTTTATTATAGAAAACTATGTGCCTGATTGTAGCAATATTTATAGTCAAGCAATGCAGTTGTGTAATGAACATGGAAATCCTTATGAGTTTGGAACTGCTTATAGGGGTGGCTCAATAAACTCACATAAACCACCAATCAAGAGTTTGTTTACTGCCCAATGGATGAAAGAACTACACCAAAAATATAATAAAACAAAAGGTAAATTTGGTAGTGATGTTTTTGCTACACATGATTTTAAAAATAATGATGGCTTAGCA
>DATGBV010000250.1:0-2234 GCA_035312485.1 Flavobacteriaceae bacterium
AATCATTCTTATTCTGATTTAATCGATATAGAAACAACGCTGAACCTAAAATGGTATAAGGCTTATGAGGAAGACACAATTAATAAATCCTTAACTGGTCTATTTTGGAGTTTATCGTACCTTGGTGCTACGCTTCCAAATAATAATTTGGGAGTTTCTATTCAGGACAATATTATAAGTATTGACATAGTTAAATTAGGTTTTAGTGCTAATTCAGAACAAAAATTATTACTTCTTGCTGATATTATTAAAAATACTGAAGAATACCAAACAACCAATACAATAGACCTTGGCAGGTTTATAGCTTTAATTCTGGGAGCTTCAGAACATTACTATCAAATAACAAATACCCCAAACACTTTTAACGAAATTTTGAGCAGTTATACATTACTGCCAGAAAAAGGTTATGTAAATAATTCAAGTGTGGCATTAGAACATAGAGTTATTAGTTTTTCCGAACAATTGGGATTAAACCAATTATTTGTGTCAAAAGAAATAGATTCCTTAACAGGAGAGATCTTTGAATATGAAACTATCGAGTTGATGCCTAATGGACAATTGCGTTTCGGAATCTACGACTCATTTGGAAACAGAATTACCGTCGCCAATTCTAATCATACAAATGCTGGAAAACCTGCTAAATGTATATGGTGTCATGAATCCACAATAAATCCACTGTTCAAACCACAGAATGATTATGACGGATATTTAGCCGCAAACGATTTTCAAAATAGATTGCTAGAATTTAGGTCGAACCATTTTGAAAATAGACAAATGCTGCTTCCAAATGGTGTTAATTTCGATCAGTCACAAGAACATACCTTAACCGAACTTTTATATATTTCTTTCATGGAGCCTTCTGTTGATCGCTTGATTTATGAATGGGATATGCCATTAGAAGAGGTACAAATGCTTACCAACGGAATATCAACTCATGTAAATGAAGAATTTCCCTTTTTGGGAAATTTATTCCATAGAGATGATATAAAAGATTTAGCTCCTTTTAAAGGTTTAGAAGTTTCATCTTCTGTAAGGGAAGAATCTGAAAGAGAAGTAGATTATTTAAATTAATTCATGATTAATAACAAAAAAATAATTGTGGTACTCCCTGCATACAATGCTGAAAAGACTTTGATTAAAACAATTTCGGAAATACCAAGAAATATAGTTGATGAAATAATCTTAACAGACGATTGCAGTAATGATGGCACTCTAGAAATAGCAAGAAAACAGAACATTGACCACGTGCTTGTTCATAAAAAAAACAAGGGTTATGGAGCAAACCAGAAAACCTGTTATGAAAAAGCACTTTCGCTCAATGCAGATATTATTGTAATGCTCCATCCTGATTACCAATATACACCAAAGTTAATTCCAGCCATGTGCGATTTGGTATCAAAAGGAATATATGATTTGGTATTAGGATCTAGGATTTTAAGTAAAAGTGCATTAAAAGGAGGCATGCCTATTTATAAATACATCTCCAATAGATCGCTTACCTTGATACAGAATATATTGATGGGACAAAAATTATCGGAATACCATACTGGATACCGTAGTTATAATGCTGATGTTTTAAAACAAATTGATTTTCAAACCAATTCAGACGATTTTATTTTTGACAATGAAATTATTGCCCAGTTTTGTTTTCAAAATGCAAAAATTGGAGAAATATCTTGTCCTACAAAATATGATAAAGATTCCTCATCAATTAATTTCAAGAGGAGTGTAATATATGGGCTTGGAGTATTGCGTGTTTCGGTTTTTTATTTTTTGCAAAAAACCAACTTGTTTAAATTTAAGCTTTTTAAAACATTGTCATGATAAAAAAGCATTTGCATTTTGCTCCTTTATTGATTGTATGCATCTATTATTTATATGCATCCTTTCATTTTGAAATTCATGATTTTGCAAATTATTATTTTGGCAGCTACTTATTAAAGGAAGGGGGATTTTCAGCAAATGTGTATTTCCCTTATTTATTTAATCAATATGTTTATGATTTAGGGTTTAAAAACCTGTTTTTGAGTTACGCTCCCAATACACCTTTTTTAGCTGTTTTTTTTCTCCCTTTTACTTTGATACCGTTAGGGATTTCTAAACTGTTATTTAATTTATTAAGCATTGTTTTTTTGACAACTTCTGTTGTTAAACTCAACCGTATCTATCACTTTAAAAAAACATATTTAATTATATTTCCTATTATTTTTTTTATACCCATAAAGAATAATCTG
>DATGBV010000251.1:0-2580 GCA_035312485.1 Flavobacteriaceae bacterium
ATTCCATAGGAAGATATGCTTTAGCAAGTGATGAAAAAACAGGTCATGTAGATTTTAGTTTTGGATTTAAAAAAATAGCCTTTCTGTCAAGTATTAGTTACAATTCTTTTAACGATTTGAGAATGGGTAAATATGGCCCAAAAGATTATTTAAGACCAGAATATGTTATTACAATTAATAATGAAGACAGTGTTGTACAAAATGACGATCCTAGAAACCAAGACCCTTCTGGGTACAATCAAATTAATTTAATGCAGAAAATAAGATTTGAACCTTCTGATAATTTAAATCTTGATCTTGGTTTGTACTATACAACAACTTCTGATTATTCAAGGTACGACAGACTTATACGTTATAGAGGAGAAAATTTACGTTCTGCTGAATGGTATTATGGGCCTCAACGGTGGTTCATGGCTAATGCAAATGTTAGTAAGTTTAGCAGTAAATCTAATTTGTATGATTCTTTTAAAGTGTCCGTGGCATATCAAAATTTTCAGGAGAGTAGGGTTGATAGAGATTTTCAATCAGAAATAAGAAATAGTCGTGAAGAAGCTGTTGATATGTACTCTTTTAATATGGATTTTGAAAAGACACTTTCAACAAAGACAGAATTATTTTATGGCGTAGAATATGTATATAATTACATAAAGTCTGTTGGCAATGAAGAAAACATAATATCAAATACTATTTTTCCAACAGTTTCAAGATATCCTAACGGAGCCAATTGGCAATCTGCTGCAGTATATTCAAGTATTAAATATAAACCTAATCCTAAATTTGTTTTTCAGTCTGGGTTAAGATTTAACCATATTGCTTCAAAGGCTAGTTTTAAAGAAAATAATGTTTATTTGAATTTACCTTTTGAATCTTCAAAAATTAATGCTGGAGCTTTAACAGGAACAGCAGGAATAAGTTGGACACCGAATGACATTCTACAATGGAAATTAAATGCCTCATCTGCATTTAGAGCTCCCAATATTGATGATATTGGTAAAGTCTTTGATTCTGAACCAGGTTCGGTTGTAGTTCCAAATCAAAATTTAAGACCAGAATATGCCTATGGAGGTGATCTTGGCCTAAAACTTAATTTTAACAACTATGTTGAACTAGACTTTAATACCTATTACACGTATTTAGACAATGCTTTAGTACGGCGGGGCTATATGATTAATAGACAATCAGAGATTATTTATGATGGTGAATTAAGTAATGTTCAGGCTATTCAAAATGCTTCCAAGGCATGGATTTATGGTTTTGAATTTGGTATGGAAATTAGATTTAGTAAGCAATTTAAGCTAACTTCACAGTACAACGCAATTGGTGGCACAGAAGAAGATCATGGTATAGAAGTTCCGATTAGACATGTAGCACCAAATTTTGGGAACGCGCATTTAATTTGGGATTTTAATAATTTTAAAATAGATGCTTTTGCAAACTATAATCAAGAATTATCTTTTAATCAATTAGCGCCTTCTGAAATTGAAAAGGATTATATCTATGCGTTGGATAGTAACGGAAATCCTTATGCACCATCATGGTACACATTAAACTTAAGAACGCAATACCAGATTAACAGATCGGTTACCCTTACAGCAAATCTTGAGAACATTACAAACCAACGTTATAAAACATATTCATCTGGGATTGCAGCAGCAGGAAGAAATTTAATCTTAGCTTTAAAGATTGATTTATAAAAGAGCTCTATTTTTTTACTGCTTTTTTAGAAACTATAGCACCATTAGACAATTCAATTTTTGCGATATATGTAGCCTGACTCAATGCTGAAATATTATAAATTTCTACATTGTTGCTGCCTTTAAAATCATAAAGCTGTCTGCCTAAAACATCAAATAATTGAACGTTCAAAATTGTGAGATTATTTGAAGCTTTAAACTTTACATTATCTTCATCTAAATCTATAATTGAAACATTGTTTGCCTCAAGGTTATTTTGATCTGTGCCAAGAGAAGCATCAGTAAATACTATTTCAAACCGATCTTTAAACTTACCAACTTCTGATGTGAATGTATAATCAGATTTTGATAAATTATGAATTGTGTTCATCAAGTTATCCTTTAAATAAACAGTATTATCATTAAAGAAATTACCTTCAATTTGTGCTACAGATAGTTTGTAAAGTGTTGCAACATCAATACTAGTATCAAAACCTAGAACTATAGTTTCATCCAAATCCAGACTACTTGGATCTTTTCCTTGTATAGCGAATTTCTTATCGTTATTTTCAATAATGGAATATAAAATAGAGTAAACCCCTGTGGAAAGGTTTCTAGGCGCATCATAAGTTAGGCCATCAAAATCATCAGTTGCACCATTGACATAAGCGACTAATATTTGGTTGAAAATTCCATTATCAGACGTTAGATTTACCCAAAGCTTATTAAAAACAGAACTCTCTTTAGAATTAGAATTTTTAAAAAATTGAGTGTTATTCCCAGTAACTCTCATTGAATTGCTAAAAGTTATTGTTCCTTGTGAAATCAAATCTCCATCGCCATTAGTAGATGTAGAATCTACAAATCCAGAATTGGAATAAGAGATAAAGAAACCTTGACCTGAAGG
>DATGBV010000252.1:0-20153 GCA_035312485.1 Flavobacteriaceae bacterium
ACACCTAAATTCAACAGCCATTTATTTTCTTTTTTAAGTTGATAATTTCCGTAAAACGCATGAATGTTGTTAATTTCGGAATTAACCTCTGTAAAATCATCTTCTGGGCTTTCACTATCTTGAAAGCTTAATGTATAATCAACTTTATTGGAAGTAAACTGATAGCCCATGCCAATATCTGATAATTCATTTATTTGCCAATCAGTATCAAATGAAAATCCAAAGTCATCAATTCCGTTAAGTTTTTTAAGCTCATTACTAAATTCATCGGTAATGCTATTTGAACCAACATACTCAAGATCATATTTTGAGTAATACGTGCTTAATGTGTGGGAAAACTTTTCAGTGTAGTTGTGGTTCCATGAAATGCTTGATCCAAAATTTTCTATATCTAATTTATCTTGTGAGGCTTCTTCGTATTCTTCTATTAAAAAGCCATAATCCAATTTGTTTTTGGTGAATAAATTACTGATTGTTATTTTATCTTTATCACTTGGTTCAATTATTGCCTTTACTGTAAAATCTGAAAAATAAAATAGGTCTTTTGTTGTAGTTACTTCGTCATCCTCAAAAACTTTATTGCCTTCAGAAATTTTTGTGTCCTGAAAAACCCTTTCAGAAAGATTTTTAAATGTGAGTGTGTTAAATATGTCTGTGAAAGATCTTCTTGTAGATAATAATAATGAGAATTTTTTACCTGCTGGTATTTTAAGATTTGCGTCAAAATGTGTCATATTAAATCCAAAACTGCCATGAAGGTTATCTGTTATTTCGTTATCAGAAGTTATATCTACAACACCAGAGATTCTATTTCCATATTCTGCATTTGTTGCTCTCTTAAAGAGTTTAATGTCTTCGGTTATATAGGGGTTAAAAACCGAAAAAGTGCCAAAAAAATGTCCAGATTGATACATTTTTATACCATCCCAAAGTATTAGGTTTTGATCTGGTGTTCCGCCTCTAATATATAGTCCTGAAGCGGTTTCAGTTGGACTTTGTACGCCCGGTATTAATTGAATACTTTGTAAAACATCTGGTTCGGTAAGCCCTGGTAAAATGCCCAATTGTTTAGGAGATATGCTGATTGAACCGTCTAAATTTTCATTAACTCCAGAGGTAATATATTCTTTAATGACGACTTCATCTAGCTCTTGAGTGTCCGATAAGTTGAGTTGAGCCTGTCTTTTTATTACATAAAACCTGTCATTTGCTTTATCAAATTGAATACTTGTTTGCCCTTCTATTTCAATTAGTAAATCTTCTAACGAAACATTGCTGTTTTCATATGTAATAAATTGATTTGAAACTAATTGAGGATTGTATGATAATCTGATATCAAATTTTGATTCAATGTCTGTAATTACCTCAATCAAAGGAGTCTCTGAATAGCTAACAGCAACTATTTCTTGAGATGTCAAGTGAAAAGAAAAGAAAAAGATAAGTAGAGTTAGTTTAAATTTCATTTATTGCTATTGTTTGTAAAGGGCTTTTACAATTTATAGCAATATTAATAAAATTTACTTATCTCTTTGAATTTTAGACGCTGAATTTAAGACAATTATATTTTTTTCATTCACCTTAAATGATATTTCCATAGGGACAAAAACTGTTTTTAGGGCTAAATTTAGATCTTTATGCGTAAATCCTCCTGTAAATCTTTTATTTAGGTCAATGCTTGAGGTATCAAAATTAATATTGTACCTGTTTTCTAAATCAATAATAACTTGTGATAATGGAGCGTTTTTGAATGTGCTTTCTCCATTAAGCCAATCAGGTTTTACTTCATCAAACTCCCAGGTTTCTAAATCGTTATTTATAAACCTAACTGCTTTCCCTTTTGTTAAAACTGTATTTTGGCCATTATCAATATTAACAACTTTTACCTTGCCTTCGTGACATTGAACCTCAAAATAATCATCTCTTGAAACCACGTTAAATTCTGTGCCAAGTACCTCTATTGTGCCTTCTGAAGTAACCACTCTAAAAGTAGACCCTTTTTCAACATCAAAAAACGCTTCTCCTTGAAAACTAACCTCTCTATTTGAATTCCATCTCAATTTCTTAAAATTCAAATGAGAGTTAGAGTTAAGCTCTACTTTGGATTGATCTGGAAGTAAAACGGCTAGTTGTTCACTGTGAGCAGTATTAAAATTTGATTGCATGTTAATGAAATAAAAAACACCTAATGCAATTACAATTGATGCGGCAACACCATAAGCCCAAGAAGGAACAAGTTTAATAACTTTTGTTTTTTCTTGAGAGGTTTTTGTAGATTTCTGTTTTTGTATTTTACTAAAGAGACCTAGGGCGTCAAAGACTGGGGCTTTAAGCTTTTGTGAGGCTTCATTAATTTTATTAAAAACAACAAAATCTTCTGACTTTTTGAACGTTTCCAATTCTTGCGAAGATAAATCGCCAGAAATCCAACGTGCTAAAAAGTTGTCTTTAGAAAATTGTTTATCCATTTTTATAAAATTCTATATTACTAAAACATTTAAAACTCGGTTTACCCTACTTTATATATTACTGCCTATTTTTTCTCGTAATATTACTAAAGCCTGACTCATTCTTTTTTCTACCGCTTTTACAGATATATCAAGCATTTCGGCTATTTCTGCATATTTCTTTTTGTCAATTCTGCTTAACAGAAAAACTTCTCTTTGTTTCTCAGGCAAATCAGCAATTACTGTTTTAAGTTTTTCCATAAATTGTTTTTCTTCCAACAAAAACTCCGGAGATTCGTTAGTTCTGTCATTTTTATAACTGGCTTGATGTTGTAAAACGATTTTCTTATGGGCTACTTCGTTTAAAAAATTATTTCTGGCTACTGTATATAAAAACGATTTAGCTTTTTCGAAAACAATTTTAGAGCAATTGTCCCAAAGTTTAATAAATGCGTCTTGAACTATGTCTTCTGCTTGTTGAATATCTCCACACTTATAGTAAATAAAATTCCGCAAGGGTTTAGAATGTAAATCGAAAAGATTTTTGTAGGTATTGTCTTCGCAGACAGATTTGGTCTTTACGCTCATTATTATTTATATGGTATTTGGTCTAGTTTTCAAAATTAAAGAAAATTTAAAGAAAAAAGTAGGGTGTTTTATTTTATAACTGTTATACATATAACTTGAGTGTTTAAATTCATTTTTTGAAAAGCACAAAAGTAATTTGTGAAACTTAATAGTATTGTGCGTCAGCATCATCCCCAAATGTTACTATTAAGTTTACAAAAGCTCCAAAGCCCTATTTCTTGATTTTTATACCTACGCTATATTAGGAGCAATTTCTATTTAATGGTAAATAGAAATTGTGTTCCTAATAAAAAAAGAAACTAATAATTGCGATAAAGCAAGACCCCAAACTATAAGTCTTTATCGCAAATTGTTAAAATATTTATCTATGTAAACACCTACTCTAAAAAAAAGATAGAAGACGAGAGAGGCCTTTTATTATTTTCCTCTGTTAGTTGAAAAACTAATGGAGGTTTTTTATATCCACACCTCTCTAATATATTAAGACTATTCTTTGTAAGATTTATTTAAAGCGTCTAAAATGGTTTGTGTAAGATCATTCTCTTCAGTACCAAACATGACACTTCCTGCTTCATTACTTCCTAAAATGTAAGTATAACCATTTGCTTTGCCATAATTCTGAACAAAGTCTTTTACTTTTTTTATTAAAGAATCGTTCGTAGCCTGGCTCTCTTGTGTAATTTGCTGTTGTTCAAACTGAACTCTTTGTGATAAAACCTGCTCTTTTTGCTGAAGTTCTTGTGATAGTTTTTGTAAATCTCCTTGAGACATTTTTCGCGCTTTCAATTCCGCTTCATTAATTTCTAACTGAAATGCCTGCCTTAAACTATCTGTTCTTTTTTGAAAAGCATTAATCTTTGTTTGAAGTTTGTCTTCAAGATCCATTTTCTCTTGATAATCATTAATTAGTTTTGCATTATCTACAAAACCTATTTTTTGTTGTTGGCATGATACAAATAACAAAACCAATAATATACAAGCTGCTAAATTCTTCATTAATTTTAATTTAAGTTTTTGCAAATGTAAAAATAAGATATCTAATTATTCATTTTATTTTTTAATAAGCTTAAGCAATTGGTTTATAAAATTATTATAACTAAAATCTATTGTTTTTTGATTGAAATAAAGCGATTTAAGCTCTTTTAATTTTTCTTTAGACGTACGGCTTTAGTTATGGGTGTTTATTGAGGTTTAATTGCTCTAATTGCTTTTGTTGTTATTTCTTATAACATAAATCAATGAAGAATACTCTTTTGATCTAATTGCCCTTATATTTGAATAAGCACCAATTAAAAATGCTTTAAAAACATTCATTTTGTTTGATTTGTATTTTTCAGAAAGCAGGCTAACATAAAACGCATCAAAAAGCATTGGTTTTATTTCTTCAATGTGCATGTTAAAATCTTGAAAAAGTATTTTAATTGACTCTTTAGAAAAATGCCATAAGTGTCTTGGAACATCATATGCGGCCCAGAATTCTTTGTAGTGATTTGCATCATAGCTCAAATAATTTGGAACGGCAATAATAACTGCGCCTTCTTGCTTTAATAAACCCTTAATTGTTTTAATAAGCTCATTTAAATCATATATATGCTCTAAAACATGCCAAAGAGTAATGATTTGAAAACTTCCTTTTTGTAATTCATGTAACTTATCTAGATTAAACACTTTATTATTTGTTTTTCTATTTGCTATAGCTCTAGCTTTTTTGTTTGGCTCAACTCCTGTAATGTTCCAACTATCTTTTTGAGCAATCTGCAAAAAATCACCTGTACCACAACCAACATCTAATAAATTCTTTTCGTTAAAAGCAAATGCGTTAATTAATTTTAACTTCCTTTTTAAAGAAATCCTTTTAATAAACTGATACGTTTTTTCAAATACGTTTCGTTTGGAGTCAGTGTGTGAAATATAATCTTCACTGTGATAATAATTAGGAAGCTCTTCTGTATTGGGTTTTGGAAAGGTCTCTAACATTTTATAATCTTCGTTATATAATAGCTGAAACTCTTCTTGAGAAACCGAATGGTCTTTAACTGATAAAAATTTCTTCTCTTTAATCATGGAGTTTAACCGTTCCACGTGGAACGCATTATTATTATCTACCCATATACACCAACAAAACAGAGATGTCATTTGGTGAAACACCGCTTATCCTTGAAGCTTGCGAAATAGTTGCTGGTTGAATGTTTTTTAATTTTTCACGAGCTTCAAAACTCATTGACTTGATTTTTGAATAGTCAAAATTCAAAGGAATCTTAATGTTTTCAAGCCTGTTTAGCTTGTCGGCATTATTCTTTTCTTTTTCTATATAACCAGAATATTTAATTTGGATTTCAGCCTGTTCAATAACCTCATTATCCAGATTGTTTTCTGTTATATAATTTTCCACAGACTGTATTTCTCTCATATCGTCAATTGAAATGTTTGGCCTTGAAAATATTTTAAACATCTTATCAGGCTGTTTCATTGGAGATGAATTATTCCGCGTCAAAATAGGGTTGGCCTCTTCTGGCCTAACACTAGTTTCTTTAAAGAAAGTTACAAAGTTTGAAGATTTAGATTGTTTCTCTTCCATTCTCCTCAAACGATTTTCACTTGCGAGACCGATTTCATAACCCTTTGGGGTTAATCTTGCGTCTGCATTATCCTGACGTAATAGGGTTCTGTATTCTGCCCTTGACGTAAACATCCTATATGGTTCTTCTGTACCTTTAGTAATTAAATCATCAATAAGAACACCTATATAAGCTTCGTTTCTTTTTAGTGTAAAGGCGTCTTTATCTTGAACCTTCAAACTAGCATTAATTCCCGCCATTAAGCCTTGAGATGCAGCTTCTTCATATCCAGTAGTGCCATTTATTTGACCTGCAAAAAATAGCCCATCAATAATTTTGGTTTCTAATGTGTGTTTAAGCTGGGTAGGTGGAAAATAATCGTATTCGATAGCGTAACCGGGTCTGAAAAATTTAACATTCTCAAAACCTGAAACAGATCTTAAAGCTTTAAACTGAACATCTTCTGGTAAAGAGGTTGAAAAACCATTAACATAAACCTCAACAGTATTCCACCCTTCGGGTTCAATAAAAAGTTGATGTCTTTCTTTATCTGCAAAACGATTAATCTTATCTTCTATTGATGGACAGTATCGTGGGCCAATGCTCTTAATTCTTCCGTTAAACATTGGTGAGCGATCAAAACCTTCTCGAAGCAAATTATGAACCTCAAGATTGGTATATGTCATATGACAATCTCTTTGCTCTTTTAAAGGCTTTGTTTGGTCTAAAAAAGAAAACTTTTCAGGGTTTTCGTCTCCGGATTGAACAATCATTTTGGAATAATCTAAAGATCTCCCATCAACTCTTGGAGGCGTACCTGTTTTCATTCTTCCAGAATCAAAACCTAAATTAACCAATTGTTCTGTAATGCCAGTTGCTGCTTTTTCGCCAGCTCTTCCGCCGCCAAAATTTTTATCACCTATATGTATTAGTCCATTTAAAAAAGTTCCGTTGGTTAGAACAACTGTTTTGGCCTTTATGCTAATGCCAAGCGAAGTTTTAACACCAACAGCCTTATTGTCTTCAATGATAAGTCCAGACACCATCTCCTGGTAAAAATCAAGATTGGGGGTTTTTTCCAATAACATCCTCCAATCTTCAGCAAACCTCATTCTGTCACTTTGAACCCTTGGGCTCCACATTGCCGGTCCTTTAGATTTATTTAGCATTTTAAATTGAATAGCCGAAGTGTCACTAACAATTCCACTGTAACCTCCAAGAGCATCAATCTCACGCACAATCTGCCCTTTAGCAATTCCGCCCATGGCCGGGTTGCAGGACATTTGGGCTATATTCTGAAGATTCATAGTGATAAGCAATGTTTTACTGCCCATGTTTGCAGCAGCTGCAGCCGCTTCGCTACCAGCATGGCCAGCTCCTACAACAACTACATCGTATATGTCTTGAAATAAACTCATGGTTGTTCCACGTGAAACATGTTAATTAAAATTTTTCGGCTTGCAAATATACGGCATTTTATAAAATTAGCTTAAACTTCTTGAGATGTAAGTCTTCTCTCCTTCTCATTATTTCCTTGTCCTTATGTGTATTGTCTTTATATCCACAGTAGTGGAGAATTCCGTGTATGACAACTCTATACAACTCTTCCTCAAAATTAATTTTAAATAATTGAGCGTTTTCACGTACCCTTTCGACAGAAATAAAAACATCTCCGTGTATTATTTTTCCTACGGAATAATCAAAACTTATAATATCTGTCAGTGTATCGTGATTCAGAAATTCAACGTTTATTTTGTGTAAATAATCATCATCGCAAAAAATATAATTAATATCGCCTTCCTGTCTGCCTTCAGAAACTATTGTTTGTGAAATCCAATCGATTGTCTTATTAGGATCTTTTAAAGCAAAATCGATCTCAAAATTAAATTGAATCATTCTCTTTGTTAAAATACTCTTTTACCTTCTCTTTATAACTTGGCTGCAAAGGTAAAGCGTATCTATTTAATATTTCTGTAGTATTGAAATATTCTCTAGCAGTAGGAATTTTGTTGTTATTGTTTTGGTTGAAATTGTCCTTATTGGTTTCAGATTCACGCTTATTATCTTGCCCTTGTTGAAAAGTTGCTTTCTCAAGCTGCAGGAGCTGATGGTGTAATTTCATCATTCGCTCTAATGTCTGATTGGTAAAACCTTTGTTCAAAAGTTCCAATTCCACATCTTCCATTTGTTTTAAAAGATTGTTGGCGTTACCTTTTAATCCATCTTTTGCTATTCTTTCTTCCAGCTCCTGTCTAATTTGTTGCTGTTGCTGGTATATCTCATAAAGCTGTCCATTAAGCTCTTCGTTGTTGCCCTCACCTAACTTATTGCCTTCCTTTTCACCTTCCTTCTTCTTCTCTCCTTCTTCTCCTTCTTCTTTTTCACCTCCTTCTTTAGGGGTTTTCTCTCCATCTTTTATGCCTTCTTCCATTTTCTTGTTTAATTGTTCCTGGCTCATAATAATGTCTGGAAGTTGCATCTCGCCTTCACCACCTTGGCCTGGCGCAGGATTTAATTGCTCTTGTAGATTGTCTAGCACATTGCTTAAGAAATCTGCTAAATTATTTGCTGCGGTAATAGTGTATTGCTGATTCGCAACACCTGAATAAAGTCTGTTCTCTGCCAGTTCCTCAAGAGATTTATCAATGTTGTAAAAAGCTTCTATAATTTCCTTATTAACGGTTTCAGATAATTTTGGTTGTCTTAATGAAAGCGCAAACAAACTGTCGTCTATATGCTCAAAATGCTCTCTTAAATTACTTTGCTTACGTAAATACGATGGGTATTTGCTGTGATTGATTTCGATGTTCTTAAAGCGATTCATTAAGTTTTCTTGCTCAAAGGAAAAAAGAACCAAGTTGTCAAGAATTTGTCTTAACATTTCTGTGTCTTCATTTAACTGGTCTCCACTTGCCATTTGCATGGCTTGTGCCATTTTTTGAGCCATTTGCTTCATTTTTTCAGCAGCTCTCTTTTGGTTTTGCTTTGCTTTTTTTTGATTTTGTTGCTTTTGACCTGAATCGTTAGATTGCTCCTTTTTTTGTAATTCTTCAGAAGCATTTTGTTGCATCTCCTCTACTTGTTTTTCGTCTCTTTCAGATTCGTTTATATCTAGCGGTTTCTTTAACTCTTTATTCTCCTTTTTGAGCTCATCCATTTCCGATTGGAACTCTTCAAATTTTTTATTAAGTTCATCTTGATTTTCCTTGTTGTTGTTTTCTTCTGATTCATTAGAAAGTTTTTCTTGCTCTTCTGACTGTTTTTCTAATTCTTGTTGGAGTTTTTCTAACTTCTTTCCTATGTAATACCTCTTAGTGAGCTCTAAAAGCTGCTCTAAACTTCTTTTTTTATTCTTATTTTGTTTAGCTAATTGCTCAAGTTTTTCTGTTAATTCTTCTTTATTGATTTTTTCTTGTAGCTCTTCAAGCTCTTTAAGTAATTGCTCATCTTTCTGTAATTGCTCTTCATTTTCTTTTAATCGGTCTTTTAAATCCTCTTTAAAAGTGTCCTCTTTATCGCTTTCCTTCTGAAAATCTTCTAAATTGTCCTTTAGCCTTTTGTTGAAGTTTTTCATCATTTCGTCTTGTTGCTTTTGGCGTTTCAAAAAATCTTTCAGTCTTTTTTTATCATTAAAATTGAGTTCTTGTTTTTCTTTTTGGGTTTTAGAAAACTCTTCCAGCCTCTTGTCTTGTTCGTCTATTTTTTTTAATGACTTGTTTAGTTCGCTAATTGTTTGGCTTTGTTCCTGAAGTTTGTTTTGGGTTACTTCCTCTTGTGTAAGCTTTCTGTAAGTGAAAATTTTACTTTTAACGCTCTTAAAGTGATTAATAGCGTCATTGTCGAAAAGTTGAAAATATAAATTATAAGAAATGCCTTCGGATAGTTTTTGATTATTAGGGAATACATTAATGAAATCATCCAAGTTTGAGCCATTAAGCTGGATATCTTCTTCCTGTTTCAAATTCTCGTCATCAACTGGATAATATACTAATTGAAGTTTACTTAATCCGTAATCATCACTTGCTTGTCCATAAAAGTATAGCGTTTGATGATCTAGCGTATCGATTTCTGATTTAAGCTTTAATTCTGGATATTCATCCTTAACAACATCTATGTTAAAAGATAGACTTTCGTAGTCCTTTAAGCTGTTGTTGCTTAAATTTATGCTATAACTTAAATTTCTATACAGGTTTTTAGAAACATGAAAAACATCTGGCCCATTTGATTGAAACTTAAGCGTATCAATACTATACAATTTAACCTCGCTTACAGCTTTTGTTTTAAGTTGCCACGTAACCTCTGTTCCTTCTGGAATAACTGCACGTCCCGTGTTTTTAACCACCTCGTCCTTCTTCGCTGTGTGAAAAGGATAGTTTAGACTCATCTCAAAATTTAACAAAGTTGGCACACTGATGACTTCCAATTCGTATTCTTTTGAAATCACATCATTTGCAAATAGTTTGAATGAAACATTCTCTTTAGGTTGGGAAAACACATATTCAAATTCATTTGTTGAATTTTGTTGTAAATAATATGATTCATCATTAAATACAATTTGCGGAGCCTCTGGCACAATCTTTCCTGCTGTCTTTATAATAAGTTTAAAGTTGGTGTTTTCGTTTGTTTTGAGGCTTTCATTTAAAACATAAAACTGAAATGGAGCTGGTGGCTCATAAGCTGTTTGGTAATTCACCATACGATTGTAGCTGTCTCCGAACCATGTTTTATCAACTATGGCAAAAGATAAAAGCAAAACAAGTATAGGTATCGTAGCATATTTAAGATACTTTAGGCTTTTGTTTAAATTTATTGCCAATTTGAAAGGAATTGGGCTTAATTGTGTTGATTTTTGCTCAATACTTGCAATTAATAGTTCTGACTGTGAAGTTTTCTTATTTAGTTGCAGAAGGTTTAAAAGCCTATCGTTAACTTCTGGAAAATGATTTCCAATGATTTTTGAAGCACTTTCATAATCGATTCCTTTTTGTAATCTGAATAATTTTAAAATCGGAACAAGGATAAATTTAAATAGCAGACCGGCTTCTACTCCAATAAAAAGCCAGAACAAAACCGTTCTTCCTCCAGTATTAAGCCATAAAAAATATTCAATTAGTAGCGTAAATATAAGATACAAGAGGCCAACAGTAAAAAACAAAATTGTTCCTTTTATAAGTTCGTTTATGTAAAAACGTCTTATAAAGCCCTCTAATTTTCTTAAAATATTATTAAAGCTGCTCAAAACACTGATTATATAACATTACAACTCACTAAACTACAATTTTATTTTTCAAACTATTTATAATAATGTGTTAATTGTATCTTTGTCACAAATTCATATTAAATGAGTAAAAATGTTCGTGTGCGATTTGCGCCAAGCCCAACTGGACCTTTGCATATTGGAGGTGTTCGTACTGCTTTATTTAATTATCTGTTTGCAAAAAAACATGGCGGAACTTTTGTTTTGCGTATTGAAGATACAGACTTAAGCCGTTATGTTGAAGGCGCTGAAAACTATATCATCGAATCTTTAAATTGGTGTGGAATTCCCTATGATGAAGGCCCTGGAAAAAATGAAAAGTTTGCCCCTTATAAACAAAGTGAGCGCAAACATATCTATAAACAGTATGCTGACCAATTAATACAGAATGGAAAAGCATATTATGCGTTTGACACCGCTGAAGAGTTGGATTTTCACAGAAAAGATCACGAAGCCAAAGGAAAAACATTTATTTACAATTGGCACAACAGAGAAAAAGGACGTCTTGTAAATTCTTTGGTGCTTTCTGAAGAAGAAGTCAGCAAAAGAATTGCTAATAGTGAAGATTATGTAATCAGGTTCAAAAGTCCACAAGACGAAACTCTTCGTTTAAAAGACATTATTCGTGGTAATATTCAAATTGACACAAACCTATTAGACGATAAGATTCTTTTTAAAAGTGATGGCATGCCAACATATCATTTAGCAAATATTGTAGATGACCATTTAATGCAAATAAGCCATGTAATTCGCGGTGAAGAATGGTTGCCTTCTTTGGCTTTGCACGTTTTATTGTATAGGGCTTTTGGCTGGGATGGTCCCGAATTTGCACATTTGCCGTTAATTTTAAAACCAACAGGAAAGGGCAAATTAAGTAAACGTGATGGCGATAAATTAGGCTTCCCTGTTTTTCCTTTAGCCTTTAAAGATCATAGAACAGGAGAAATTTCAAGAGGATATCGAGAAGATGAGTACTTTCCAGAAGCAGTAATTAACTTCTTGGCATTTTTGGGCTGGAATCCAGGCACAGAACAAGAGATATTTAGTTTGGAGGAACTTATTGAAGCTTTTGATCTAAATAGAGTCCATAAAGCTGGAGCCAGATTTGACCCAGAAAAGACAAAATGGTATAATCACCATTATATGCAGAAACAATCAAGTCTTGTTTTAGCAGAAGAATTTAAAAAAGCTCGTGAGGAATTAAAAGATATTAGTGAAGTATATATTGCTATGGCAATTGATTTGGTTAAAGAACGTGCGTCTTTTAGTTCAGATTTCTGGGATTTAAGCTATTTCTTCTTTGTAACACCAACCGAACTCAATGAAAAAGCAGCAAGAAAAGC
Organism: Flavobacteriaceae bacterium; assembly: GCA_035312485.1. Classification (GTDB taxonomy): domain Bacteria; phylum Bacteroidota; class Bacteroidia; order Flavobacteriales; family Flavobacteriaceae; genus Gilvirhabdus. The sequence goes on from DATGBV010000252.1 coordinate 12,191, forward strand.
ATGGAAAGGAGATTCAAAAGAGATAATGACTGAATTAATTTCGGTTTTAAATTCAATTAATGATTTTTCTTCAGAAAACCTCCAGTCTGAAATTAAATCTTGGATTGATTCAAAAGACATCGGTTTTGGTAAGGTAATGCAGCCTTTACGTTTAGCTTTAGTGGGAGACTTAAAAGGTCCTGATTTATTTCAAATTATGTCTATGGTTAACAAAGAAGAAACTATAAACCGTATTGAAAACCTAATAAATACTTTAAACTAAAAAGTAAAAATAGCTGTTAAAGCTAACATAGACTGATTTCCTTTAAAATCGTCATCCATTCCTGAAGTGTCAAGATCTTTTTTATTCAGCTTTTGCAAAATATTGGTAAAACCATAAATGTATTGCGCTTTTATCTTAAACTGCCTTACTCCAACAGAGGCTCCTACCGCACCATTAAAATGAAATTGGGAAATATTGGTAATTTCATCGGCCATTAAGTTTGTATAATTGTCTATAAAGTAGTTTTCTTGATTTCTATCCTCAAGTTCCATTTTGCCGTTGTATTGAATCATCGGTCCCAGATCGATAGAAAAATGGTTTTGTATAACTTTTATATGCATCAATAAAGCTACTTGAGCGGCAAACAATTTATACTCAATATCCTGACCGGAAGGCCCAAGGCTTGAACTTCTTCCAGAAATTTCAAAATGATTTTCTGATAGTTGCATGCCAAAGCTAACATTATACCACTTGTGAGGAATGTCTACAGTTGCACTCATTCCGCCAATAAACCCATCGCCTTTTGTAGTAATAAAATTGTCTGTAATAATATCATATTGGGTTATTCCGCCCATAACACCAAAGCCATTACTAATGTGGTAATTACCATGTTGCGCAAAATTTGGTGTAACAAAACCTATGGATAAAGCTACTAATAGGGTATAAAGTTTTTGTTGCATAATGATTTAGATAAACAAATCAAATATAACATAAATTTTGTATCTTAATTTTTCAAAACTTTTTAATATAAAACCATGAGCTTTTACCTTATCCCCTTTATTTTTATTGGATTATTAGTTTTATTAACCTGTTTTTTTATTGTAAAACAACAAACGGCTGTAATTGTAGAGCGCTTTGGAAGATTTCAAAGCATTAGACACTCTGGATTACAACTAAAAATCCCATTAATTGATAGAATCGCTGGTCGATTAAGTTTAAAAATTCAGCAATTAGATGTGATTATTGAAACTAAAACACTTGACGATGTATTTGTAAGGTTAAAAGTGTCTGTGCAATACAAAGTAATTAGAGACAAAGTTTATGACGCATTTTATAAGTTAGATTATCCTCATGATCAAATTACCTCTTATGTTTTTGATGTAGTAAGGGCGGAAGTCCCAAAAATGAAGCTGGATGATGTTTTTGTTAAAAAAGATGATATCGCATTAGCTGTTAAGGCAGAATTGAACGATGCTATGTCAGATTATGGGTTTGACATCATTAAAACCCTTGTAACAGACATTGATCCTGACGGACAGGTAAAACAAGCCATGAATAGGATTAATGCCTCCGAACGTGAAAAAATAGCAGCTCAATTTGAAGGTGATGCACAAAGAATTTTAATTGTTGAAAAAGCAAAGGCTGAAGCGGAAAGCAAGCGCCTACAGGGTCAGGGTATCGCTGATCAAAGGCGAGAGATTGCTCGCGGTTTAGAAGAGTCTGTTGAGGTGCTTAACAGAGTGGGTATTAATTCTCAAGAAGCATCGGCGTTAATAGTTGTCACACAGCATTATGATACTTTACAATCAATTGGAGAAGAAACAAATAGCAATTTAATTTTGTTGCCAAATTCACCACAAGCTGGAAGTAACATGCTTAACGATATGGTGGCTAGTTTTGCTGCTAGTAACCAAATTGGAGAGGCTATGAAGAGCTCAAATAAGAAAAAGGAGGGCTAGAATTAATGGTCTTTTTTGTAAGTCTCTAATAACTCTGTTAGGCTTTGTTTATACTCTTCCAAACTTTTAATGTCAACTTTTGGTTTGGAAGATTCTGGCAAGGTCATTGGGTTTTCTTCCAAATATTTATAGAGTTCTGGATAGTTATTTTCAATCTCTAATACAATCTTTGAAATCTCTGAATAAAGTTCCTGTAACGTTTTCATGACACCTAAATATATCGATAAAAGTTAAGGAAATTAAAAATCTTATCAAAGTAAAAAAATAGATTAAACCTCTTTAAAGGGATTTCTTTCTTTCCATTTGCGTGATGGGTTCAAAAGATTAAAGACAATTTTTAAAACCATATTGGCAAATCTGTTTGTGTGCTTCATATACATAAACATTTCTTTAGGTTTAGCGCCTACAGAGCTTTTTATTTCCATTGCTGTTCTGGCATAAACTACTGAAGAAAATTTGTTGTTGATTCCATATTTAGCCATATCATACAACATATTTAAATAAAGTTGGTTTTGGTATTGATGTTCTTCGTCGTAACCTAAAAAATAGGTTTCAAGAATGTCTTTATTTATTATCAAAGTATAAAATCCTATGAGTTGATTATCCAAATAATACCCAAAAACTTTGAAATTATCCTTTAATTGTTCCTTTAAAATTTTAAAATGGTTTTCAGGAAGAACAAATGTATTGAAAGAGGCATTGTTTGAGACATTTAAATATAGTTCATGCAATTTTTTGTAATTATCTTCTATTTCAGATTCACTTAACTCGCTACGTTTTATAGAACCAAATTTTTTCAGTGCTCTTTTGTATCGCGTCCTGTATTTGGTGTTCATATTTGATATATAGTTTTCAAAAACTTGCCAATTTGACCTAATGGCCATGATCATGTTGGGTTGAACCTTTACTTTGTAAAACCCTTCTGAGTTAAAAAGGGCTTCTTCTAATAGAAGAGCATCATCTTTGAAGTAGTCTTTAAATAAGATTAAGCGAATTTTCTTATTGTAATTTATTTTTATATCCTGTTGAATCTGCTCTAATGCATTAAAAATAGATTTTACAAATTCTATTGCCTGTATTTGCCTATTGTCAAAATAAACACCATGTTGACCTGTGTGCATTAAATTTCCAACCACTAGAATATTTCCTTTTAAGACTTTAGATATGTTGGTTCTCAATATTTGTTTAAAAAAAGATACTTGGTTTTGCCTGAACATCTCTTTTGCATAGAGCTTAACGCGTTGTATAATAGCTATTCCAACAAGGTTTGAGTTTAAAAAAACGCCTACATAAAAAGCAGAAATGTTTTTCGGGTATGTTTTTTCTAATGCTTTTAAGAAGTGGCTCTTTAAAAAAATATCTTCATTGATTAAATTATCCCATTGGTGTGGAAGACGCTCTGCAGAATTATATATTTTAAAATTTACCAATAGAAAAAGAAAAAAGACCAAACGGTTTTGTTTAGTCTTTTAAAATTATTATTAATTACAAATTAGACCCAGCCACAAACAATTGCTCCCATTATTCCAAGAGTAACAATCCAGTAGCCGCTATTAATAAAGATATACTTGGCTCCCTTGCGCTCAAATAATGCATTGGTGCCAATAATTGGCAATGCAATAAATATTCCGGCAATAACACCGTGGAGCGCTCCATGCTTAAATGTTCTGTAAGCGGTTCCGTAATCATCCATAAAAGCTTGAAAAGATGGCAATGCATTGGACGGGTCTCCACCGACCAGGCTTACGGCACCTGTTTGGTGAATAGTTAAAAATTGTAGTGAAAATGCCAGTAAAAAAGCAAAAAAGAGTGCAAGAGCAAAGATTTTACCCATATTAGCGCCTTTCATTTTTTCTTCTGTCATGTCTGCAGCTTTCATCCAAGCTGTTCCAAATACTTTTGGGTTATACCAAATAAAACCCACTACTAGGGCAGAAACTGCCGCAGCAATCAATGCTAAAAAATTAATTTCCATATTAAAAAAATTTAGTTAGTGTGATAAATGTATGAAAAATATAAATGTTTTGGTATTTTTTAACAACTACATCTGTTTTGCTTCGTTAGACAAAAGCTCGTTTGTGTCTTCTTTGGCTTTGTCAATAAAATCTTGAGTGTCTTCATTGGCTTCCTGGCCATTATCCAATAATACTTTAAGCGTTATTAACGTTGCGATTCTGGTTCCTACCTTCTTGGCCGCGGTATTAAACAAAGGTGTTAACTCCTCATAATCAACATTTTTGGCCAGCTTTTGTATTTCGGCTTTTACTTTTTGCTGTTTGTCTTTAGGGTAATTCGTGTATTTTTTCCCAAGCTGTTTAATAATATCGATGGCTTTTCGTTTGGGCTGATTTTGGTTTGGGTTTGACTTTTCTGGACTTTGGGTTTTTGAGCCTGCCTGTTTGGCCCAAGTATCCCGCAACCCAACAGTTTTGTTGAAAATTAAGTGGTCTGATTTAGATTCTTCATCCACATTGAAATATCCTATCCTTTGAAATTGAAACCTGTCACCCGGTTTAACGTTTTTTAAACTAGGTTCTGCATAAGCTTTAATAATATTCAATGAATTCGGATTGATAAATTCCATAAAGTCTTTTTCAGAATGACTGTCTGGTTCTTCATCAATAAACAACCTATCATATTCCCTAACCTCTGCTTTAACAGCGTGTTTAACTGATACCCAATGCAAAGTTCCTTTTACCTTGATTGATTTATCTTCAGTATATGTACAATGTATTTCGGAAATATTTCCATGCTTGTCTTTAATAACACCTTCACCTTTTATTATGTAAGCATTTTTAAGCCTCACCTGCTTACCAAGTGTTAATCTAAAATATTTTGAATTTGCTTGTTCTTTAAAGTCTTCATTTTCAATATATATTTCTTTCGAAAAAGGTACTTTTCTAAATCCTGAAGACAAATCTTCAGGATTGTTTTCTGCATCAAGCCACTCAACCTTATCTTCTGGATAATTTGTGATAACAACTTTTACAGGGTTTAAAACAGCCATAACCCTTGGTGCCGTTTTATTTAAGTCTTCACGAATACAAAATTCCAATAGTGAAACATCTATAACGTTCTCCCGTTTAGCAACGCCAACTGTTTCAACAAATTTTCTGAGAGACCTAGGAGTATAGCCTCTCCGTCTTAATCCTGAAATAGTAGGCATTCTGGGATCGTCCCATCCAGAAACAATTCTTTCCTGTACAAGTTTTAACAACTTGCGTTTGCTCATTATGGTGTAGCTTAAATTCAATCTTGCAAACTCGCGTTGTTTTGGCAGCAAAGGCAACTCTTCCGATTGATACTTGTAAACACTATGTTTAAACCAATCGTAAAGTTTTCTATGTGGTTTGAACTCCAATGAGCATAGGGAATGAGAAATTTGTTCTATATAGTCGCTTTCGCCATGAGTCCAATCATACATTGGGTAAATACACCATTGATCTCCTGTTCTGTGGTGCTGTGCATGAAGTATGCGATACATAATTGGGTCTCGCATTAGCATATTTGGGTCCTGCATGTTTATTTTAGCGCGCAACACATGTGTGCCTTCTGCAAATTCGCCGGCCTTCATCCTTTTGAACAAATCTAAATTTTCATCGATGCTTCTGTTGCGATAAGGTCCATCTACTCCTGGTTGTGTTGGTGTGCCCTTTTGTTCTGCCATTGCTTCACTGGATTGAGAATCAACATACGCCTTCCCTTCTTTTATTAATTCTATAGCCCAGTCATACAATTGCTGAAAATAATCTGAAGAATACAGTTCATTAGCCCATTTATAACCCAACCAAGCGATATCGCGTTTTATGGCATCAACATATTCTTGTTCTTCTTTAGCGGGGTTGGTATCATCAAATCTTAAGTTCACCGGAGCATTATACTTTTCTCCCAAACCAAAGCTTATTCCAATGGCCTTTATGTGTCCAATATGCAGATAGCCGTTAGGTTCTGGTGGAAAGCGAAAGCGCAAATCGTTTTTAGACATTCCCTTTGCCAGATCTTCTTCTATAATATGCTCAATAAAATTGAGTGATTTTGTTTCTTCAGACATAAGTAAGCATCATTCAAAATGAGAAGCACAAAATTAGGTAATTTTAAGCTAACTTTTCTGATATTCATTGATATTAAATGTAACTTATCTAGTATAAGTAACACCTATAAATAAACCTTAAACCATGGAACACAGAAACTATCAATGTCCTAAATGTGACAATAAATCTTATAAATTAGGACAAATGAGGGCGACAGGTGGAACACTATCAAAAATATTTGATGTGCAAACAGAAAAATTTACAGCAGTTACTTGCGAACGATGTACTTATACCGAATTTTACAAAACCAAAACCAGTGGTATTAGCAACGTCTTTGACTTCTTTACTAGTTAGCCAGATTAAATTATTGCGCTAATTCTTCTAAAGTGAATCATTTGAATAGTATTTTTGCTTTATGGGAATTATTAAAGTAGAGAACATTCGCGTGTTTGCCTATCATGGTTGTTTGATAGAAGAAAAAAAAATTGGCAGTGATTACAGGGTTGATTTAGAGGTTAAAGCAAGTCTAAAAAACCCATCCAAAACTGATATGCTACATGATACTGTAGATTATGTATTCTTAAACAGGGCTGTTAAAGAAGAAATGCAAAAACCATCACATCTCCTAGAAACTGTAGCAAAACGTATTTTAACCAGAGTAATAAATGAGCATCCTTTGGTAGATAAAGCCACTGTATGGATAAGTAAATTAAATCCTCCTATTGGAGGTGATGTTGAAATGGTTACAATTAAAATGATTGAAAAACGCAAAAAATAAGTTGTTATCTTTGTTAACCCTTAATTTTTTTTACTTTTGCAATCTGATTCCCGACGTCTCGGGAATGACAAATTATAAGATACTTCAAAGCTTACTTTGATGTGTGTTTTTTTCAATTATGGCGTCTTGGCCGAGTGGCTAGGCAGGGCTCTGCAAAAGCTCGTACAGCGGTTCGAATCCGCTAGACGCCTCAAACATGAGCTTTCGGAAATTTACTTCGAAAGCTTTTCGTTTATTGGATTGAATTGTTCTATTCTTTCCTTAATCATTTCTTTTTCTTTGGGAAAGAATCCTTGCACCAAAAGCAAAACTCCAAAACCTAAAATCACCAAAGCTATTATTTTTTTGGTTTTAAAAATTAATCGTGGCGTTAGCTTGCTTTTTAGCCTTTTTGCTACTAATATTTTAAATATGTCAACAATAAAATAAACTACCAGAATAGTAATTAAAAACATGAAAATACCATCTGTGCTACTGGTTAAAGAGTTGCCTATTAAAATAAAACCAAGCCATCCTAATAAAACACCAATGTTAATGAAATTCAGTAAAAATCCTTTAAGAAAAAGCTTTCCATAATTTTTTTGAATTTCTACTTTATGATATTCTTTAACAATAGCCCTGAATGATTTTGAAGTTTTAATAAATGTGATAAAGCCATAGACAACCAGCAATACACCTCCAAAAATGAGGAAGCCTGGATCGTCTTTGACCTTCTCAAGAAGTCTGTTTGTGCTGTAAAAAGCGATTAAAATAAAAACAATATCTGCTAGAATAACTCCTAAATCAAATATGAGTGCGCTTTTAAAACCTTTAGTGGCTCCAGTTTCCAACAAGACAAAAAAAACAGGTCCTATTGTAAATGATAGGATGATACCAAATGGAATTGCTGATATGATATCGTTAATCATCGGGCCCTATTTTTAGGCGTTTAAAAATTAATCCATGCGTTTTATTCTTCCTCCTAAAACTTTACTTTCATCAACCCTTTCAGGTTTGCCATAAATAAAAATATCTCCTCCTGCTCTCACTTTTGCATTTACTAAAGTGGTTGCATTTACGTGAGCTTCACCAGCTGCTCTAATAGAAACATCTGTAAATTCTGTTATTAGGTGTTCTGCCTTATAAATTCCACCTGTGTAAATTGAAACATCTTGATGTTTAGCTGTTCCATAAGCATGAACACTAGCCCCTGTAACAGATCTTATATTAGCAT
>DATGBV010000253.1:0-4976 GCA_035312485.1 Flavobacteriaceae bacterium
ATAATCTAAAAGATGAAACTTATGAAGTTGATTTGTTTAAAGATTATTATATAACTCCAGACCTGCTATCTACTTTAAAAACAAATAATAAAGTGTTGAATGTTATTGCAAGCATTTATGCTAGCGAGAATAACCTACAAAATTGTCTTTTATTGAACACTAATAAGCATGTAATTGAAGCGTTAAATGGAAATGTTTTTATTGTAAAAGGCAATACCATTAAAACACCACCATTGATGGACGGTTGCTTAAAAGGAATAATGCGTAAGCAGGTTATTGAAATTCTTCAATCAATGTCAGATTATAATTTAGAGGAAACTTCAATCTCTCCTTTTGAACTTCAAAAATCAGATGAGTTGTTTTTAACCAATGTTATTACTGGAATTCAACCTATTACAAAATACAGAAAGAAGGATTTTACTAATGAAGTTTCTAAAAAGTTGATTCAAAAATTGAATGTAAAAATTAGATTGACTAATTGAAACTCGGGTTTTCAGGCGCATTAGACCAAATGCTGTAATCTCCGCCTAATTCCAGCATTTTTTCTTTCCAAAACGTTTCATAGTTTTTTTCGATGATTTCCTTTTCATAAATATTCTTACTTACCAACCAAGAATTAAGCTTTAATTCATTTTCTAATTGAGTAGCATCCCATCCAGAATAGCCAAGAAAGAATCTTATATCACTATCGTCAATTTCATTGTTAGAAATAAGTTCTACAACTTTATTAAAGTCGCCGCCCCAATAAATACCAAGTGAGATTTCAATACTATCAGGAATGATTTCAGGAATTTTATGAATAAAATATAAATTGTCCTGTTCTACAGGACCACCATTATATACTTTAAAATCGGCTTCTATTTCTGGGATTAATTCGTTTATGGTATAGTTTAAAGGTTTATTTAAAATAAAACCTATAGAACCTTCTTTAGTATGATCTGCCAATAAAATGATAGATCTATTAAAAGACATGTCTCCAATTATTGAGGGCTCTGCGATTAACAAATCACCTTTTTTGGGTTTAATTGTAATCATGTTTTGAAGAATTAATAATGAAAGCTAACAAAAATTTAACAAAAAACAAATCATTTAAACTAATATAAACAAAAAAAGCCTTCTAAATTTAGAAGGCTTTTTTTGTTTATAAAGAAGTGAAAACTAATTTACTGCACTTGCTAAATCAGATCCAGCCTTAAATTTAACTACTTTTTTAGCTTTAATTCTGATAGTTTCACCAATTTGAGGATTTCTACCTTCTCTTGCAGATCTTTGAGAAACTGACCAAGATCCAAAACCAACTAAAGAAACTCTGTTGCCTTTTTGTAAAGCTCCTTCTATTTCTATTAACGCACATTCTAAAGCTTTTTTAGCTGCTGCTTTAGTAATTCCTGCGTGTTCTGCCATAGCATCGATTAAATCTGTTTTGTTCATAATATAAAATTTAATTATTAATTAATTGTGGTTAAACATTATTGTTAAATCCTCTACAAATTTATACGGATTATGCAATCACGCAAGTAATAGCAAGCGAAATACCTGTTTTTGTTAATAACTTATACCATTTGTTAATAAACATGATGCATTTTATCGATTTTTACGAAATATCAACAATAATAAGGGTTTAGCGCATTTTAGCATCTTTTTCAAAATGATAGCCATTTAAAAGCGAAATGGCATCCATTTTTCGTTTGCCAGGCAGTTGTATTTCCTTAATATTTATAAAGCCGTTTTTTACTGCAATTTTAATAGTCTTTTTATCTGTAATTACGCGACCAATTTTGTACCCATGATTAGCATATTCCTTTTCAGCATTATAAATTTTAATATCTAAAGTGTCTTTTCCGTTTTCTAAAACTGTCCAAGCAGCTGGATATGGACTTAAACCTCTTATTGTATTGAAAATGTTTTCTATAGAAACACTCCAGTCTATTCTACAATTTTCTTTGTTAAGTTTATAGGCTGTTTTAAGATTTTCTATTTTTGGTTGTGGTGTAGTAGAAAAATTTCCTTTTTCAATCAGATCAACAGTCTTCAAAACAAGCCGACTTCCAATAGTCATTAATTTATCATGTAAATGTCCTGCATTTTCATTTGAGTTAATTTCAACTTCTTCTTGGAGAATCATTTCTCCAGTATCGATCTTATCATCTATAAAAAAAGTTGAAACTCCTGTTTTGGTTTCACCATTCATAATGGCCCAATTAATTGGTGCTGCACCACGATAGTTAGGTAATAAGGAGGCATGTAAGTTGAAAGTTCCAAATTCAGGCATTTGCCAAACAATTTTGGGAAGCATCCTAAAGGCGACAACAATTTGTAGGTTTGCGTTTAAGGATTTTAATTCTGAAATAAAGTCTTCATTTTTTAGGTTTGTAGGCTGCAAAATTTTTAACCCTTGAGATTTGGCATATTGCTTTACTGCGCTTTCGTGTAGTTTTCTACCACGACCAGCAGGTTTATCAGGTGCTGTAATAATGCCAACAATATTATATTTTGCCTCCACTAATTTTTTAAGTGTCATAACTGCAAAATCTGGAGTTCCCATAAATACTATTCTCAAGTCCTTGTTCATAAGTGTGCTAGTTTATATGTGTTCTTGTTTGTAACAGATATAATATTGTATTCTAAAAGCTCTTTTAAAATACTCAAAATATCAGACTCACTGCATTCTAATGTTTCGGCTATTTTCCTTGATGAAAAATCGCGATCTTGTAAAATCTCTATAATATCTTTTTTAAGAAGGTTTTTATCATTAGTTGGTTTTTTTGACTTTGTATTACAAACAGAACAATTACCACAGGGTTTTAAGCCTTCTTCGCCAAAATATTCTAAAAGTTGAATGCTACGGCATTTTGTGTCATTTTTAATATAATCTAAAACAGCATGCACTTGTTTGTATTTTAATTGGTTTTGTTGTTCAATTATTTTAGAAATTCTATTTATGGTTTTGTCATCTTCTCGTGGCTCGATAAATGTAATTTGTACATCTGTTTTTGTTTGATTCAATATTATAATCTGATCTCTTTCTAGCTTTTCAAGAGATTGTATCAGTTCATCTTCAGAGATAGCTGCTTTATTGGCAATTAATAGAGTATTAATCTTTGTCATGTAATCAAAAATACCTCCATAGGTTCGCAATAAAGATTTAACTACTATTTCTAGGTTTTGATTCTTGTCTAAATAATTAAAAATTTCATTTCCCTTTATAAGAAACTGAACTGTTGTAGAACGATTAAATTGTTTTGAAAGATTGATAACACTTGTTCTGTCTAGTATTTGTAAAGCATTGTAAGTTAAAATGCTGTTGAAATTATATATTTTGCAAAATGCGTTAAAATTAAAATCTTGAGTTATATTTTCGCCTTCACCATAAGCTATTTGAAAGTAGTTACATAGTTTTTTATAAACTTGCTTCACAAAATCAACAGTAGGAAGAACGTTCAAAAACTGGTTTTTCACCAATTGTTCATCACTTTTATTTTTTAAAATAACTGCTTTGGCCATTTCACCGTTTCGACCAGCACGTCCTGCCTCCTGAAAATAACTTTCAATACTTTCAGGTAAATTAAAATGAATAACGGTTTTTACATCTGGTTTGTCAATGCCCATTCCAAAAGCACTGGTTGCAACCATAATACGTTTTTGGTTGTTAAGCCACTGGTTCAGATGTTCATCCTTTTCTTTATTGGAAAGACCACCATGATAAAAAGTGGAAGCTATTTTTTTTGAATTGAGATAACTACTAATCTCCAATGTTAATTTTCTGCTTCTTACATAGATAATTGCAGAAGAATCATCATTTTTTAAAATACGTTCAATTCTATAGAATTTATCATTTTCATGATATACTTCATAAGACAAATTTGGTCTTGCAAAAGATTGTTTAAAAACTTTCGGACTGATAAAATCAAGCTCATTTATAATATCATCTACAACTGTTGAAGTTGCTGAAGCTGTCAATGCTATAACATTTACGCTTGGATGTAATTGCCTTAAGATTTGAATATTTTTATAAGCTGGCCTAAAGTCATTTCCCCATTGCGATATACAATGTGCTTCGTCTACCGCAATCAAATTAACATGCATTTGCTTTATTCTGTCTTGAACCAGTTCTTGCTGCAATCTTTCCGGTGATAGATACAAAAACTTATAATTACCATAAATACAGTTATCCAAAAGTGTATCGAGTTGGTCATAAGAGATACCGCTTGTGAGTGCCAGTGCTTTGATGCCCTTATCATTAAGCGTTTGGACTTGATTTTTCATGAGTGCAATTAAGGGAGAGACTACAATACAGATACCTTCTTTTATTAAAGCAGGAATTTGAAAACATATAGATTTTCCACCTCCGGTTGGTAAAAGTGCAAAGGTATCTTCACCATCCAAAACACTGTTTATAATATCTTCTTGAAGCGGTTTGAATTCAGTATAATTCCAGTATTGTTCTAATGTGTTTATGGGATTTTGCACCAGACTTAAATATTATCTATTACAAAGTTAGTACGTTCTGCAATACTTCCAACAGGTACTTCAGTAATGTCATACCCAAAATCGCCATATACCTTAATTAAACAATCATGAATTTTTGAAGCTTCATCAAAGGTTTCAAATCTTTCGTTGTCTGATGTGTAAATATCTTCCCAAGGAGGTAAAATAAAAACATGTGTATATTTGTGATTATTACAAGCTTCTAAAAAAAGGTTATTATAAGGTTGTTCAAAAAAATCCATGTATGCCAGAACATCAGGAATCCCTCTATCAAAAAAACTTTCCTCTTTATTCAAAATACGGGATTGAATAAATTGTTCTACTCGACCATTAAGTAGCTGCGTATTAAAATGAAATGGGTCATCAACAAAAGCAATTGGGTTTGAAATGTGTTTAGATGAGTCACTTTCTTTTTTTGCTTCAGTTGTTAACGTTCTTATTATTTCTTCAAAACAATAATATCCTCTATTCTTCAATTCATTAATTAC
>DATGBV010000254.1:0-35907 GCA_035312485.1 Flavobacteriaceae bacterium
TGTGTATTTTGCACCAGCTATGGATTTAGACATGTATAAACATCCTTCAACTTTAAGATCATTTAAACTTTTAAGAGATTTTGGCAATATCATAATTCCAGCAGCTTCTGGAGAACTTGCTAGTGGTTTGGTAGGAGAAGGCAGAATGGTAGAACCAGAAGACATAGTTTCTTTTATTGAAAGTCATATTTTGGGCCAATTGCCTTTACACGGTAAAAAGGTTTTAATAACAGCAGGACCAACTTACGAAGCAATTGATCCTGTTCGCTTTATTGGTAATCATTCAAGTGGAAAAATGGGTTTTGAGTTAGCTAAAGTTTCAGCAAATTTTGGAGCAGAAGTTATTTTAATTACTGGACCAACACATGAAAAAACATCTCATAGTTTAATAAAAACAGTGCCTGTTACCAATGCTCAACAAATGCATGATGAAGTACACACTTATTTTAAAGATGTAGATGTGGCAATTCTTTCGGCCGCAGTTGCGGATTATAAACCAAAACAAGTTGTACATCAAAAAATAAAAAAGAAAGATAAAACGTTAACATTAGAACTGGAAAAAACAATTGATATTTTAGCGTCTTTGGGAAAAATAAAAAAGCATCAATACCTAGTTGGCTTTGCTTTAGAAACAGATAATGAACTGGAAAACGCAAAAGCAAAATTAAAAAAGAAGAATTTAAATTTAATTGTTTTAAATTCGTTGAATGACAAAGGTGCTGGTTTTAAAAAAGACACCAATAAAGTGACCATTATAAATAATGAAAACCATGTGGTTCATTATGATTTAAAACCTAAATCTGAAGTTGCTAAAGACATTTTAACAGAAATAATAAAACAAATAAATGCGTAGTTTCTTAATAATTTTATTCTCTTTTATAAGTTTTATAAGTTTTTCGCAAGAATTAAATTGTACTGTTGTAGTAGATGCTACACAAACAGGTGATGAGAATTTGCCAATATTTAAGACTTTAGAAAGACAACTCACGGAGTTTATTAATAACACTACTTGGACTAGCAAAACTTTTGCAACTCAAGAACGTATAGATTGTAGTATGGTAATCAACATTTCTCAACGTTCTGGAGATGCGTTTAATGCCACATTACAAGTGCAATCTTCTAGACCAGTTTTCGGATCCTCTTACAGTACACCAATTTATAATTTTAACGATCGCGATTTTACCTTCAGATATTTGGAGTTTCAAAACATGATCTACAATCCCAATCAGTTTGAATCTAATTTAATTTCTGTTATTGCCTTTCATATTCAAATGATTTTTGCATTGGATGCAGATTCTTTCGCACCAAATGGAGGCGATCCATATTACAGGCAAGCTCAAAATATTGTGAATTATTCCCAACAGGATAATACAACTGGTTGGAAAATTGAAGATGGCCTACAAACAAGATATATACTTATTGATAACATCTTATCACCAACGTTTAAGGAGTTTAGAACAGTAATGTATGAATATCATAGAGAAGGTTTGGATGTTATGAGTGGAAATCCAAAACAAGGCAAACAAAAAATTGCTGCAAGTCTTCAAGAATTTTCTGCCATGAATAGTAGAAGACCAAATTCTTATCTATTGCGAACTTTTTTTGATGCTAAAGGAAATGAGATACAAGAAATATTTTCAAGCGGACCAAGTATAAATACTGCCACTCTTGTTGAAACATTAAATAAAGTATCTCCTACTCAAGCCAGTAAATGGAGAAATATTAAGTAGTTTTTAATTTGCAATAGAATTAAAACTCAACTATATTTAATTCAGTTAATAAAATCTTACATTGCTTACATCACTTTCCATAAAAAATTATGCGTTAATAGACAATCTAGATGTTAACTTTAATAATGGATTGACTATTATTACTGGAGAAACAGGTGCTGGTAAATCAATTCTTTTAGGTGGTTTGTCGTTAATTTTAGGAAAACGTGCAGATTTAAACAGTATAAAAGATACAACCAAAAAATGTGTTATCGAAGCTATATTCGATATTAAAAATTATAATCTAAAGGAACTTTTTATATCTGAAGATCTAGATTATGAAGAGCAAACCATCATAAGAAGAGAAATTCTTCCTTCTGGAAAATCAAGGGCATTCATTAATGATTCTCCTGTTAATTTAGACAGTTTAAAACTTTTGGCAGAACAGCTTATTGATATTCATTCGCAACACCAAACATTAGAGTTGGTAAGTAACGATTTTCAATTTCAAGTCATTGATGCATTAGCAAATAATGAAGGGTTATTAGTAGATTACACAGATAAATTAAGATATTATCAAAATCTTCAAAAAGAACTTCAAGAACTACTTAATTTTCAGTCTGAAGCTATAAAAGAACATGATTATAATATGTTTCTTTTAAATGAATTGAATGAAGCAAAACTTGAAAATGTTAATCTGCAAGAACTTGATGAAGAATACGAAACTTTAGATAATATTGAAGATATTACAGAAAAGCTATCCTATTCTAATCAATTGCTGAACAATGAAGAGATAGGTGTTTTGAAAACACTTTTAGAGTTGAAAAATACATTTCAAAAGCTTTCAGGGTTTTCAGCTAAATATGAGACTTTGTTCAATAGAGTTGATAGCAGTTTGATTGAGTTAAACGATATTCAAAATGAAGTTGAATTACTACTTGAAAATTTAGAAACTAATCCTAGCAGATTGGAAGAAGTAAATCTGCAATTGCAGACTTTTCATAATTTAATGCAAAAACATGTTGCACAAGATGTTGGAGAACTGATTGCTATTAAGAATAAATTAAGCAATAAGGTTTCTGAAACAGAAAGTATGGACGAAACTATAAAACAAAAACAGATAGCTATTGCTGAAACGAAGAATGATCTTAAAAGTGTTTCAAAGAAAATAAATGAAAGTAGAGAAGGAGCAATACCTACCTTATCAAAACAGTTAGAAGACATTTTAAATGAGTTAGGAATACCAAATGCAAAATTCAACATATCATTAAACCATACAGACACGTTTTATAAAAATGGAAGTGATGAATTAACTTTTCTGTTCTCCGCAAATAAAGGAGGTAATTTTAATGAATTGAAGAAGGCTGCATCTGGTGGAGAACTTTCAAGAATTATGCTAACTATAAAACTTATTTTATCAAATTACATGCAGTTACCAACCATAATGTTTGATGAAATTGATTCTGGCATTTCTGGCGAAATTGCAAATAAAATGGCAGATATCATGTTACAAATGAGTAAAACCATGCAGGTTTTCACTATTACACATTTGCCACAAATTGCTGCTAAAGGGCATACACATTTTAAAGTTTACAAAGAAGATGTTGATGATATAACGAGAACAAGTTTAACAAAATTAAACCATGATGAACGCGTTGTAGAAATTGCGCAAATGTTGAGTGGTGTTGAACTTTCAGATTCTGCAATTATTCACGCTAAACAATTATTGAATTAATAGTATCTTTGAACTTTCTTATATATTAATAAAAATCAACAGTAAAACTAACTAAACATGTCATACAACTTATTAAAAGGAAAAAAAGGAATCATTTTTGGAGCACTGGATGCTAATTCTATTGCTTGGAAAACTGCAGAAAGAGTACATGAAGAAGGAGGAGAGTTTGTACTCACAAACGCTCCAATTGCCATGAGAATGGGTCAAATTAATGAACTGGCTGAAAAAACTGGCTCACAAATTATTCCAGCTGATGCAACCTCTATAGAAGATTTAGAAAATCTTGTTGAAAAATCAATAGAAATTCTAGGAGGCAAACTGGATTTTGTTTTGCATTCAATCGGAATGTCTGTAAACGTAAGAAAAGGAAGAGCATACACAGATCAAAATTATGACTGGACCCAAAAGGGTACAGATGTTTCTGCTATGTCTTTTCATAAAGTGATGCAAACACTCTATAAAAAAGAGGCTATGAATGAATGGGGAAGTATTGTTGCTTTAACCTATATGGCTGCACAACGTGTTTTTCCAGATTATAATGATATGGCAGACAATAAAGCATACCTAGAAAGTATTGCTCGTAGCTTTGGTTATTTCTTCGGAAGAGATAAAAATGTTCGTGTCAATACTATTTCACAATCACCAACACCAACTACTGCAGGTCAAGGTGTTAAAGGTTTTGATGGCTTTATTGCTTATGCAGATAAGATGTCACCTTTAGGAAATGCAACTGCTTTAGATTGTGCTAATTATACAGTGACCTTATTTAGCGATTTAACAAAGCGTGTTACTTTACAAAATTTATTCAATGACGGAGGCTTTAGTAATATGGGAGTGAGTAATGAAGTTATGGAAGCTTTTATGAAAGAAGAATAACATACATTTTTATATAATAAATTAAGCCATCTCTTTAAGGTGGCTTTTGTTTTTTGTTTAATTAACTTTGTAAGGTATGGAAGCTCAAGATTTTTCTTTTATCATTCCTGTTTATAACAGACCTGAAGAGGTAAAAGAACTTCTTGAGAGTTTTGTTGACTTAAATACCGATAAATTATTTGAAATTGTGATTGTTGAGGATGGTTCAACTATTTCTTCAAAAAGTAGTGTTGAAGCTTATCAATCAAAACTCAATATTTCTTATTATTTCAAAGAAAATTCTGGTCCTGGAGATTCTAGAAATTTTGGAATGCAAAAAGCTAAAGGCAATTACTTTATCATTTTGGATTCCGATTGCATTCTTCCAAAAGAATACTTAAACAATGTTATTTCTGCATTAAACGAACATTATGTAGATTGTTTTGGAGGACCTGATGCTGCACATAGCTCATTTACTAATCTTCAAAAGGCTATAAACTTTGCTATGACCTCTTTTATAAATACTGGTGGTGTAAGAGGAAGTAGACAAAGCGTGAATGAGTTTCAACCAAGAAGTTTTAATATGGGAATTTCAAAAGCTGCATTTGAAGCCTCCAAAGGATTTGGACGTATTCATCCAGGAGAAGACCCGGATTTATCCATTAGACTTAAGAAGTTAGGTTTTAAAACCAAACTCATTCCAAATGCAATTGTATTTCATAAAAGAAGAATTTCATGGTCTAAATTTTATAAACAAGTTTATAAATTTGGTTTGGCAAGAGGAATATTGAACAAATGGCATCCCGAAACAAAAAAAATCACCTACTGGTTTCCAAGTGTATTTTTTATAATGTTTATGATATCTTTAGTTTGCTGGCTATTAAATTTTAAATGGTTGTTGATTGGTTTTGCTATTTATTTTGTGACGGCATTCACTATTTCATTAATTTCAAACAAGAATATAATTGTTGCACTATTGTCTGTTATTGCAATAGGAATCCAATTTTTAGGTTATGGATATGGTTTTTTAAAATCTACATTCTTTGTTGGAGTGTTGAATAATAATCCAGAAGAACAGTTTCCTAATTTATTTTTTAATAAATGAGCCCAATAAAATCAAAGATATTATCATTATTTAAAAGCGGAAAACTTAATGTATTCCTAACCTTTTTATTGCTTTCGTTTGTTATTTTAATTTTGGCGAAACTCTCAAAAACATATACCAATACTGTAACTTTTGATATTATTAAAAAGAATGTTCCTGAAAATCATGTGATTTTAAGTGACAACAGTACAAAATTGAATGTGACTATAAAGACATTTGGGTTTAATATGCTTCCTTATTATTTAAAAAAGCCTAAACTAGTTATTGATTTTGAGTCTAACATTGTTAGAAATGACTCCATATATATTTGGAGTAAGGACAAAGGTTTCCCAGAATTAAATTCACAATTTGACAAGCAAATAGAAATTATAAATATAAATCCAGATACTTTACGTTTTAAATACGACAAAAATTTAGTTTTAAAAGTACCTATCAAACTAAATGCAAATATTCAGTTTAGTCCTGGTTACGACATTAGGGATTCACTTGCTTTAAACCCTGATTCAATTAAAGTTATTGGGCCACAAAACGTAGTTTCTAAAATACAGAATATTCCAACGGAAGCGATTGTTCTAAAAGATGTTAAATCAAATATTTCAAAAAAAATAAATTTGAAGTTACCTGATAGCATAAAAGATATAAAGTTTTTGAAAGAGAAAATATTATTGTCTGGTATTGTTGAAAAATTTACTGAAGGACAACTTAAAATCCCTGTTGTGGTTAAAAATGTACCAGATAGTATTTCATTAAAATATTATCCCAAAGAAGTTGAGGTATCCTATTACATAGGTTTAAGTGATTTTAATTCTATTACAGTTAAAGATTTTACTGTGGAATGTGATTACAGTAAAGTGGATAAAGAGCACCAATATTTAACACCTAAAGTTACAAAAAAGCCAAAGGTTGTTAAATCTACCAGAATAGCTCAAAACAGAATTGAATTTATAATTATAGAATGATAGTTGTTGGTCTTACAGGAGGTATTGGTAGTGGTAAAACTACAGTTGCCGAAAAATTTGAAGCTTTAGGTATACCAATTTATATTGCTGACGATGAGGCCAAGAAATTAATGAATTCCTCAAAAATTATTAAACGAAAACTTTGCAGTTTATTTGGAGATGAAGCTTATTTAAAAAATGAATTAAATAGACCTTTTATAGCCAAAAAAATATTTGATAATAAAGACCTTTTATACAAAATGAATGCTATTGTGCATCCAAAAGTTGGCAAGCATTTTGAACGCTGGTTAAATAAACAAGAATCTCCATACGTTATTAAAGAAACTGCTATTTTATTTGAAAATAATTTACAGGAGCAATGTGATTTTATCATTTTGGTCACTGCTCCAAAAAGTTTGCGAATAAGTAGGCTATTAGAACGAGATGATACAACTAAAGAAAAAATTGAAGCTATAATGAATAATCAATTAAGTGATGAAGAGAAAGGAAAACTTTCAGATTTTGTCATTACAAATACTACTTTAGAAAGTACTTATAACCAAGTTGAAACCATACATGAAAAGCTCCTTAAAAACATTAAAAAACAAAAATTTTAACATTTTTGTTAATGTAAGGTTAAATGCTAAGATAAGTAAATGTTAAAATGTTAATTTTGATTGATGAGCAAAAGAATATTCATCCTATTGGTGCTATTAATGAGTTTGTCACTTATAGGCATCATATTTGTTCAAGCGTATTATATTAATAATTCTGTACAAAACAAAGAAGAACAATTTACGTACAATGTAAAGCGTATTTTAATAGATGTTTCAAACGATATTGAAGAAAGGGAATATACAGAATACGTCTATAAATTTCAGGATTTAATAAAAAGAGGTGTCAAGGTAGACACTACAGCAATCAAGAATTTGTACGTTGTTCAGGATGATCAAGATTCAAACGAAACGCTCATATACAGAAACGGTATTTTAGAGGAAAACTATAAATTATCGTCATCGCTCTTTGACATAGGTTTGGATAGTATTAATATAAAACGGGTACTTAACGAACGAGAGACTAAAATTTTTAAAAGTTCTGATATTGAAAACAGTTCAGGTTTTAGCCCTGAAGAACGCCTTTTATTAACTGAAAAAATTTCTAGAAGTGATGAGATTGTTTTTGAAACAACGTATAAAGATATTGCTTATAGAACACCACTTCATAAAAGGGTTTCCAAAGATGAGATTGAAGAACTTTTATACAGAAAACTTCGTCAGGTAGACATTGATATTGATTATGAATTTGCTATTTATGCGAATGACTTGGCAACAAAAGTACAAAGCGAAGCATTTGAGCTTCAAAAGGCATCAACGTATAGTGTTCCAATTTTTTATAATGAAAATAACATTAGCAATTATAATCTGTTAGTAAATTTTCCGGAACGGAATAAATTTATATTATCATCAATTATAGGAATGACTTTATTGTCTGTCATTTTTACACTCATTATTATAATAGCTTATACCAGTGCTTTGTATCAACTCATTAAACAGCGTAAAATATCTGAAATAAAAACAGATTTCATCAATAATATGACGCATGAGTTTAAAACTCCTATTGCAACAATCAATTTGGCTTTGGACTCAATAAAAAACCCAAAAGTCATAGATGACAAAGAAAAGGTGAAACGATACCTAACTATGATTAAGGATGAAAATAAACGTATGCATGCACAGGTAGAAAATGTATTAAGAATATCTAAACTTGAAAAAAACGAACTAAACATTAGTAAGGATAGGGTAAAATTGCACGACCTAATATTAGATGCTATTACGCATGTAGAATTAATAGTTGAAAATAAAAACGGGTATATAAAAACTCAATTGGATGCCGATAAATCTTCGGTTCTTGCAAACGAATCCCATTTTACTAATGTCATTGTTAATATTCTGGACAATGCAATAAAGTATTCACCAGAAGCACCAAAGATTGAAGTTTCAACAGAAAATGTTGGAACCAATATCTTATTAAAAATAAAAGACCATGGCAGTGGTATGAGTAAAGCTGCCCAAAAAAGAGTGTTCGAAAAATTTTATAGAGAGCACACAGGAAACATACACAACGTAAAAGGACATGGATTAGGATTGGCATATGTTAAAAGAATAGTAGATGACCATCAAGGTTATGTTTCAGTAGAAAGTGAAAAAGGAAAAGGAAGTACATTTATTATAAAACTTCCATTAATATCATAAATTATGGACGAACAAAACAAGAAAATTTTATTAGTAGAAGACGACCCAAATTTCGGAACAGTACTTAAAGACTATCTTATGATGAACGACTATGAGGTTGTTCATGCAAAAAATGGGATGGAAGGCTTCGAAAAATTTAAAAAAGATGATTTCGATCTTTGCATACTTGATGTCATGATGCCTTATAAAGATGGGTTTACATTGGCTAAAGAAATTAGAGAAAAAAATACCGATGTACCTATCATATTCTTAACTGCAAAAGCAATGAAAGAAGATGTGCTTAAAGGTTATAAGGTAGGAGCAGATGATTATTTAAATAAACCATTTGATAGCGAGGTACTTTTAATGAAAATTAAGGCAATAATTGCCAGAAAGGCTTCAGATTCTATTACAGATAGCAAACAGTTTGAATTTACAATTGGTGATTTTCATTTGAATTCTAAACTACGCTTTTTGCGTTTTAGAGGAGGTGATCCAATAAAATTATCACCTAAAGAGTGTGAACTTCTACGCTTATTGGCTTTACATGAAAATGACCTGATGCCACGTGAATTGGCCCTTACTAAAATTTGGAGAGACGATAATTATTTCACATCAAGAAGTATGGATGTTTATATTGCCAAATTGCGTAAATATTTGAAACCTGATGAAAAAGTGGAAATTTTAAATATTCATGGAGAGGGATTTAGACTAGTAGTCAATACAAGTGCTTAATAATAAATAGTGTAAATAAAAAGCCAGCTCTTATGCTGGCTTTTTTTATTTGTATTTATCATAATCATCCAATGCGAAAGCACTATTATATGAAGTTTCGTTTATGGTATTATTTTCTGAAGAATCATAATCAATCATAATTTTCCAAACCAAATCTACTTTTTTTAAGACCACGTGAAATTTTCCAAAATATGACTTCTCATTATCCGTATTTGGGTCTTTTGTTAATTTATAGATTCCACGTTCAGATGCAATACTGTCATTACAGATACGCTCTAAAAACCTAAAAGAAATAGTTTGATCTATTAATGTATTTTGCCACCTTTGTTTATAACCACTTATATAATTTTCTTTATCTCTAATGTTCTTGCTATCTCCTCCAATTCTTAAAAAGTCTTCTGAATGCAGATTCTCAAACAGTTCATAATCCAGTGTTTCAAAAGCTTTGGTGAAATTATTCCAAACCTGCTGATTTATATCTTTTAAATTATCATTACTTTGAGCACTAACACAAAAGCATAATATCATAAATACGCAGCATAAGTATTTTTGCTTCATTTTTTATAAATTTTATTGCTAAAAAGAAAATTACAAAAACAACTAGATTCTTTGTGTTAACCAATCCTTAAATTCGTAAAAATTTTGTGGAGCCACGCCATGACCAACAGGAAATTCTGAATACTGATGTTTAATATGTAATGATTTTAAAAAAGGTGAGTTTTTTCGAGCCCAATCCACAGGTATAACTTGATCTACACTGCCATGTGAACAGTAAAAATCCAAATGTGAATAATCTTTGTCGTCAAAATTTTCTGGTAAAATGTCCTGATGGATATAACCACTTAATGCAATTATATTTTTCACTTTTTCGGGATAGGTTAATGCAACAGCATAGCTTAAAATTGTACCTTGACTAAAGCCTAAAAGACTTACATTATTTTTAGAAACAGGATAGGTAGCAACAACTTCATCAATAAAAGTAGCAATTAAATCTCTTGATTTTAAAGCTTGTTCATTATCGTTCCATTTGCCTTTTCCAGCATCAAAATTAATAGCATACCATGCGTTTCCAAAGGGCATCATACTGTAAGGTGCTCTGGCAGAAACAATAAAAAGTTCTTTGGGTAACTCACTTGCAAAAGAAAACAAGTCGTTTTCGTCACTGCCATAACCATGAAGCATGACCAAGACAGGCGCATTTTCTTTTAAACAGGATTCTCTAACAATATGTATTAATGAAAGATTGTTACTCATTTTTTAATTTCCAAAACTGGAAAACCATTTTTGATAATATTCACCTAAAAGTGGCACAGGTTGAGCCTTTCCTGAAAGCGCATTGGCAAAACCATAAATGAAAAGAACCGCGAAAAATATATAAAATCCTATGGAAGCTAGCCAACTATCAAACTGACTAACCAATAAACCTATTGTTGCATAAGTTAGCCATAGTCCAAGAGCTTGCCTTAAATGAAAACCTGCAAAAGTGTTTTTTTTCTCAACATTCATAAAGTAGGCTATTAAAGTTCCTATGATGGTTAGATAACTTACAATTGCGGTTGATTTTCCATCTTTTATGTCTTGTTCTGTCATATAAAATTAATTTAAAACCACTTTTCTATTTGAAATAATACCATAAACTTGTCCTTTTAATGAGATATTTTCAAATATGGAGTTTTGTGATTTGGAGACGATATTTTCATCAGAAAAAATATACCTTGTTTCTGGGTTAAAAAGTGTCAAATTCACTTTATTTCCAATATTTATTGAATTGTTTTCCAATCCAAAACGTTCTTTTCCACAGGTTAATAAGTTAATCGCTTTTTTTAAAGTGAATAAAGAGTTTAAAGCTCCAAAGGCACTTTCTAATCCAATAGTGCCGTAATCTGCATGGTCAAATTCAATTTTCTTTCTTTCAATATCTAACGGATTATGATCACTGGTTACCATATCTATGGTTCCGTCTTTTAGTCCTTTTCTTAAAGCGTTTATATCTTCTTGTGTTCTTAATGGAGGTAATACCTTAAAGTTTGTGTTGAAATCTGTTAAATCATTATCTGAAAACCATAGATTATGGATAGCAACACTACAGGTGATATCTAGTTTTTTTTGTTTGGCATCTCGAATTAATTCAACCGATTTTGCTGTAGAAATGGTTGGAATATGAAGTTTGCCTTGCGTGTATTCCAATATAAATAAATCTCTTGCAATTTGTAATTCTTCAGCTAAAGCAGGATTGCCTTTAAGACCTAACAAAGTACTTGTTATTCCTTCATTCATTACACCTGGACCTGCTATTTTGTTCTCTTGGGCAAAAGAGCAAACCAAGCCATCAAAACTACTAGCATATTGCAGAGCGATTTTTAGCAGGTTCGGATTTGTTATGGCTTTTTTATAATCATAAAATGCTGATGCTCCAGCATTTTTCATATCGAAGAGTTCAGCTAAATCCTGTCCTTTACTTCCTTTGGTTAAAGCACCAATGGGAACTAAAGTAGTCGCATTATTATCAGCTTTGGATTTAATAAACGCAACATCAGCATTAGTATCTATTACTGGATTTGTATTTGAGTTCATAGCTACTGCTGTAAACCCTGATTTTGCAGCAGTTCTTAATCCATTTTCAATGGTTTCACGTTCTTCAAATCCAGGTTCTCCAAAACAAACACTACTATCAAACCAACCTTGTGAGATATGCAAATTCTCTAAATTGATTTCACGATAATTATTTTGGGTTTTAATTGATCTTGCAATTTTTGAAATGATTCCTTTCTCTATTAAAATATCTTGTTTTGTGTTATGAAAATCACTTTTAGGATCTATTATGGTAGCAGATTTTATGAGTAGATTCATTTCAAATATTTTAATATAAGCACCTCAATAATTAAGAAAAGCAATGCAAAAATAACAAACCATTTCCATAGCTCGTTAACTTTACCGTCACTTTTTAAGGTTTCAAAAACATTAATTATAGAATTACTTATGGTTACATTATCATTTTCTAGAGATATGTTGTCATAAACCAATTTGCTTTCATCACGATTGTAATTATAGCTTACATGCATTAGAGCTTGGTCTTTATCATTTACAGTATATATACCAGATTTATCAGGTATATCTGTTGTGGTTATGGATATTTTAGTATTAAAATATTGTTGCTGTGGAATAATACTTTCGGTTTCTGAAGCTAAAGTTAATATATGATCTTGTTGCAGTTGGACATTGACATCATAAGTGTTTTGACTTCCAATAGTATAATATAAACGAGGCGTTTTTAAGCTTAATCGTCCAATATTATAAAGCGTTGGCACTATTAAAGGTGAATTTTTGAAATTTGAATTTTCAATGTTTAATGCTGACGAAAAAACAAAAATGCTTGACGCTTGAGAAAGAAACGGATTACTATCTTCATATTCTAAAATAGTTGATGGATTGTTAGTATTTAAATTATAAAAACTATTCACTTTAGGATACTGGAAATTACTGACTTGCTTTTCAAAAACACCATTGCTGTACAATGGATGAGCGTAATTTATGGTTGTAATTCGTTTCTCGTTGTCAATTTTATCCAATAAGCCAGTTGTATTATAGTTGATAAGAAAGTTATTATACGATTGCAAATTAATTTGTTCCGAAGGAATTACAACAACAAAACCACCATTATTGGTAAATGATTTTAAAACCGAAATCAACGAGGTTGGTATATTGTCCAGTTCATTCAAAACAATCAAATTTTGACTTTCTATACTATTATAATTTAATTGTTCTAAAGAGGTTGAGGTATAATTAAATTCGTCATTTGTAAAAATATTGCTTAAAAACCCATCATCCGACGCTGAAACAGTAAGCACATTAATTTTTTCAATTGGGTTAACACTAAAAAACAGCTCATTGTCAAATTGTAAACTTATATCGTCAACGGTTATTTTTCCTTTTAATGCAGTATTTACAGGAAGCAAAAAGCTGGCACTTGATTCTTTATCTAGAGTAACCGAAGTTTTTGCAAGCAGGTTTTCTCCATCATAGAGAGAGACAGGGAGATTGTCAATAGGATTACCACTATTCTTTAAATTAACTGTTATTTCAAAATTGCTAGGTGTATTTTTAGAAATAAAAATGCTATCTATAGAAACATTATTAGTGTTTACAGGATTTAATTTAATAAGTTGATAATTTATAATAGAATCGTTTTCTAAACTGAACAGTTCATTTTGCTGCTGAAAGTCTGAAATGAATACAAGGTTCTTTAAGCCATCATTGGAATTTTTAAACAATTGTTTTGCTTTAAGTAATGCCGAATTATATGTGAGTTGATTTGGTGAATAACCAAGTTGTAATAAATCGTTTTTAATGGCTTTTAAAGTCGTGTTCCTGTAGGTTTCATTATTTGTGATGACTGAAATTTCCTTGTCTTCATCTATAGCATTCATGATATCTTGAACGGCTCTTTTTAAGAGTTCACCGGAAGGACCTTTAGCTTGCATACTAAATGAATTATCAAGATATATTACGGTTTGGTTTTTGGCTGTAAAATGTTCTGATTTTGACTTATAAGGTTGTGCAAATGCTATGATTATAGTTGCCAACAGTAGCAATCTTGTTAATAGTGTGAGCCATTTTTTTAATTGCGAACTTTTGCGAGTTTGCAACGTTACTTTTTTTAGAAAAGCAACATTGGTAAATGCTTCTTTCTGAAATTTCCGTAATTGAAATAAGTGAACAATAATTGGAATGACTAGTAAAAATAATGCGTAAAGAAGCTCTGGGTGTTTAAACTGCATTCCTGTTTAGATTTGTCAAACCTACATAAAATTTTTGATTTAAGAAATATAGAAAACGAAAATGAATTAAAGCCATTTCTTTTAAGAACTTTAACAAAAGAAGAAATAATCTTTCATGTGCTCTTTATTTAGTTTTTGCATGTAATTCTTAATATAAGTTTGTGCTTTTGCATTGGCAACACTAATAATACTCTGCGGATTATTTAACTCTTCAATATGTGTGAATTCAAGCATCGTTTGTTTGTATATTTTTTTGCCAATTTTCTTTGGGTTATTGCAAATCCAGTTGAAGGGAATTTTATTTTCAATTAAAGTTTTGGCGATGGTTTTTCCTTTAAAACCTGCTCCCCAAACTACTAATGGTCTTGACGCATCATAATCTAATTTTAAAAAATAAAGCATTTTGATATCCAAAAAATAATTGAGTGCATAATGTTCATGTGTTCTTGAAGAGCGTGTAGGATAATCTCTCCAATAGTGCAAAACTTTATCACATGGAATACATTTATAACCTTGTTCATAAAACCGAAAAGTTAAATCGTAATCTTCAGGATAGCGATTAGGATTGAATGCATCAGCAGCAATTAAATCATCTTTATGAATCATCCAACAAGGTGATGGAATGACGCATTCTTTATAGATTTCAGTAAAATTAGATCCTGATTTTGTAAGCTTGTTTAACCAGTTTTCATACTTTCTGTAACCATCTCCTATAGCATCATCAGAAAAATAACGAACCAGCCCGATTGAAATATGTTCTTTATTGTTTTTCAATAAGTTATTTGCAAGAATCTCAAGTTTTTGTTCATGCATAATGTCATCACTATCCATCCTTGTAATATAACTTCCCTGACTCTGTTTAAAAGCTAATTGTAAAGCACCAATAATGCCTTCATTCTCATTTTTAAATAGTTTAATTCTGGAATCTTTTTGAACAAATTGATTGACAAGGTGATAACTTACATCTGTTGAAAAATCATCAACAAGAATCATTTCCCAATTTTTATAGGTTTGATTGAAAACAGAATTTATACAATCGGTCAAATAAGCTTCGGTATTTTTAAAAGGTGTAAGAATGCTTATTAACGCTTCTTGCATAAAATCTTTGAATCTTTTAATTAATATTTGGCTGCTTTACCGTAGGCCATTGAAGCTTTTATAAACTCTCGTAAATCGTCATTGGAAGATTTTAGATCTTCAGAGCGTAAATACATCATGTGTCCACTTCGGTAACCTTTAAACGTAAAACGGTCTCTCATTTTTCCGCTTGGGTCAATTTGCCACATCGTATATTTTGAATTAAAGTATGTGGTCGCACCATCATAATAACCTGCTTGAAATAATACTTTCAAATAAGGGTTTTGAGCCATAGCCAATCTTAAGCCTTCACGCGTATTATCGTCACGTCTGTCCCAGGGATTTACATCTTCCAACATGTTATAATCAATATCTGTTTTAAAGTTTAGATGTTCTCTTAAATAGTAATTTATTGGAGGCGTAAAAGAATGTAACCATGACATCAATTCCGGACTAAAATCAGGACTATCTGAAGCATCGTCTTTATCAATGCCTAAATATCTGGAATCTAATCGACCAACAGTATGACCTTGCTCTCTCAACAATTCTTTCCAGAAAAGACTAGTAGGTACCCTTAAGTTACTCTTTAATACAACATCCTTTTTCAAACCAGAATAATAAGCAACTTTTTCAGCCACTGAATTTTTCTCTGCTTGAGAAACAAAACCACCTTTCGAGATAGTCGGCAAATAAGAGTTGATTGCAAAATTCTCTACTTCAGGAAGAACATCTGTTAAATCTTTGCTCTGTAATTCTGATGGTAAAACTTTATGATGCCAGGCTGTTGCAGTAAAATATGGTAAATGTAGAGCGTCAGCAATCGGCGTTCCGCCATATAATACTTTGTAATCTGCTGGAGACACCATAATCACACCATTTAAGAACATATATTGTGTGTTTTGCAACTCTTGTGCTAATCCCATAACACGAGTACCACCATAACTTTCGCCTATAATATATTTTGGAGATTCCCAACGACTGTTTCTAGAGACAAAGGTGTTCATCCATTCCGCGAGATATTTCACATCTGCATTGATACCGAAAAACAAATCTCTGTCTGGAAGTTTGCCTTCTTTATCTTCAACCATTCTGGAATAACCTGTATTTACAGGATCAACAAATACAATATCTGCAACATCTATGATGGAATACGGATTATCTTTAACACCATAAGGTTGCATAGGATAACCTTCATTATCTACGTTTAACACTTTTGGTCCAGTGTAGGCAATATGCATCCAAACCGATGCAGAACCTGGTCCACCATTAAACGAAAAAATGATTGGCCTATCTTTAGCTTTGCTATTACTGCGTTTGTAGTACGTATAAAAAAGTGTTGCAATAGGTTCGTCTTTGTCATTCCAGACAGGTTGTGTGCCAGCTTGAGCAATATAATTGATGTTCTGACCCTTAACCGTTACAGAATGATTGGTAGTGACTGTAGTGTCTAAAGGTATTTTTCTGTTTTGTGAATGTATGGTTGTAATGAGTAAAGCAAAGAAAAGCAGAACAAGATTTTTCATGTAATTGATTGATTTAATTTTTAAAGCTTTAAAGATACTTAATTAAGTTAGAATTTTTCAAAAACGCCTAAACCAAAAAGTGCGAAATCATATTTTACTGGGTCTACATTATCCAATTGTCTTAATGAGGTATCCAGTTCTGCTAAAGCTTTGGCATCGTTTTGTTTTCTATGGAGTAAGCCCAGTTTTCTGGCAACGTTTCCAGAATGCACATCCAATGGGCAAGATAGTTGGCTAGGTGATAGGCTTTTCCAAATACCAAAATCTACACCTGCTTGGTCTTGCCGAATCATCCAACGTAAAAACATATTGATGCGTTTGGCTGCCGAATTCTTTAAAGGGTCGCTGATGTGTTTTTGTGTTCTTGGTAAATGCTCTATCTCAAAAAAAGCTTGTTTAAAATGATGTATGGATGTTTGAAGTGAATTGATTTCTGCATGTTTAGAAAATACAGCTTCCAAACCACCATGAGTTTTGTAAATATGTTGTAAACCTTTTACAAACGTAATAAGGTCTATACTATTAAAGGTTCTGTGAACAAACGGTTCTAGAGCTTCCAAGTCTGTGTCTTGATGATTTAGCACAAAATCATAAGGTGCATTATCCAGTAACTGCATCATACGTTTGGCATTGTTGATGATGCTTTTACGGTTTCCCCAAGCAATTGTAGCGGTTAGAAAACCAGCAATCTCAATATCTTCTTTGTTACTAAAACCATGAGGCACTTGTATTGGGTCGCTCTCAATAAACTTTGGGTTGTTGTATTGTACAACTTTGGCGTCTAA
The DNA here is from genome assembly GCA_035312485.1 of Flavobacteriaceae bacterium. Taxonomy (GTDB): domain Bacteria; phylum Bacteroidota; class Bacteroidia; order Flavobacteriales; family Flavobacteriaceae; genus Gilvirhabdus. The sequence continues at coordinate 17,472 of DATGBV010000254.1, forward strand.
AAAGTCTTTGAGGTCTGTTTGCGTCACGTAGTTTTATTTGTGGTTAAAATTAAGACTAATTGTTAATATGTTTGTTTTGAAGAAAACATTAAAAAAAACTAACTTCGCTTACAAGTGCTGAACTAGCTTCAGTTTCGTCTGACATAAATCATTAAAATGATAGATATCATATCGTTAGCTGTAATATTTTGCCCAAATTAACTTAACTAATGAATAATTATGAAACTCAAAATATAGAATATCCAAGTTTACAGACTTATTTAAGTAATCTACATAAATTATCTACTTATGACTTTTCGAAATCAACTTATGATAAAATTTATAATATATTTCACGATTTAGCATTAACTATTCCTTCTCTGGGCGCAAAGCTAAAAATGGAAGGTTTTAATGGCTTTGAACTCTTTCGAGTGAGAATGGAGAAAACTATTTCTAAGATTGAAAATATGAATTCAATTCAGACCTTTTCTTTTCCACCAGCATCTAGATGTAATTTTAATGGTAGAGCAAACATCAGTAAAAGATCAGTTTTTTATTGTACAGATGAAGTAATTCCTGCGATTAAGGAATGTGACGGAAACATTGGTGATGTTGGCTTTATAGGTGTTTGGAATGTGCAATCCAAAAGAGAATTGAAATATATGAGTTGTCTGCCAGAAGTTCTGCCAAAATCAAATCATTGGGAAGAATTCGGTAGATATCATCACAATTTTCTAATTGAAGAACAATCCAATCAAAATGAAGATTTATTAGCTTACAAAATTGCGCTTCGAAAATTAATAACCGATAAATTTATGATGGAAAAAGAACCGTATTCAATTAGTTCAATGCTTGCCAATGAATATTTATATGAAAGTGATAATGATTTCATTCTATATTCAAGTATTCAATCTTTTTACGATTATACAAATTTTGCTTTTCATCCAAAATCCGTCGTCAATCATTTATCATGTAAAAGAATTGTAAAATTTAAAATCACCAATATTATAAATAGTCAATATATCATAGATATTTTACTGACCGGAGATGCTAATGGAAACAGATTGTATTGGAGAAAGCCAACTGACCAAGATTGCATTGATCTTGGATTAATAAAAAAATAAAACAGCTAATAGCGTGTAAAAATAATTGCTTGGTTCAAGCCAACTCGAAAAATCCTGCAGATTTTCCTTTGGTTCGTTCCATTTTTAGTAAGTTAGTTGCTCGCACACACAACTATCCTTACACAACCACGATAAGCGTCACTCCACTTTTTTAAAGTAAAACCCATCTTTTATATCTGTACTTTGCTGTTGAGGTACAACCTTAAAATAGGTTTTAAAATACTCTAGTTGTTGTTTGTTAAGTGCAGGAATTGGTGTGTTGCCTGTTGCCCAAAAGAAATTGATGTTGGTTGGTGTATTGATGGTTGTATTCTCTAGTTGTATGGTTTTGTGATCTGTTTGGTAACGACTGTTGCTATGTGGTTCAATTATATAATTGAGCTTAAAAACACTTGTGGTTTGGGTTTGGCTTTCTGATAGCATTGGTATTTTCATTGCAGAAAACAAAGGGATTGCAGTAATAACCAAACCAAGGCCTACAACAATTTTTATGGCTTTTTGCTTTTTAATTATCATACTCAAAATAAAGAGTGAAAGGATAATAATAAATTGGAAAAAGAACCTGTATTGTGGTGAAACTGCAAATAAGAACAACAGATTTAAAAAAGCGACGCTGTAAATAATGCCCAAAGCTTTTTTGTATTTACTTTTTACAATAAGCCAAGGCGAAACGATAAGTAATACAATCAAGAGCCCATTAAAAACGCCATGCAAATTTGGCTGCAGTAACCAGCTTTTAAACAATTCTAAAAATGATGAGGTTTTAAACACTTCTGGCGTCATGTTGTAGCCATAAGCCAAACCATAATTTTGAAAATAAGTTTCTACAACTTTTGGTAAATGCCAGTTAAAACTCAAAGCTTCAACCGTTGTTAACGGATAAATGGCATTTCCTGTAATGATTAAATTCTTAATAACAATTAACAAAAGTGTTAAGCTTCCAAAAACGAAAACCAATTTCATAATTTTTTTTATGTGACTAAAATGCTTCACCAAAACTACCAATGGAAACACCAAAAATATAGTTGCAGATATTTTAATTAAAACCAAAAACAATGAAAGTGTACACAGCGTTAAAAATGATGGCTTACTAAAGGTAGAGTAACTTTTAATAAACAAGTGAAATACAATTAAACCAATAACATAAACGGCAACATCTGGAGAAGGCGCACTTACAAACTGAAACAGAAACACATTAAAAATAGGGAAAAAGCCAATCATTAAATTCACTTTAGAAGTTCCTTGATTGGTTATGTAGTTATTTAACCGAACTATGGCATAATAGTTTCCCAAGAGCAGACACAATCCACTTAAATCATTAAAACTTTCATAAATAAAACTAAAGCTAAAAGCACTTTGCAGGATATGCCAACCAGAGGTTTGACCTAAAAACAGATGCAAATTCACTAGGCCTTTTACAAAACCATAGTCGTTTAGCCATTTGATGGTTTGTATGTAATATGATTCGTTATCAATTAGAAATGGAGGTGAAGCACATTGTGCCAAAATTAGAATGGTTACAACGACCAAGACCACTTTAAGAAAGCTTGAAAGTGTTTTGAGTTCCTTTTTAAGGTTGGAAATAAAACTTTGCAGAGCTAGTCCGTTTACTTTTAATAAAACAGCAGATAATACTAAAAGAACCACATGAAATTGCCAGTTTACAGCAAAGAAAATAGCCCAAAATCCTGCAAACAATGTGATGCTAAAAAAACCAAGAAACGTAATAACAACAGCATCTGTTGCGAAAATTTTCAGAAGCTTATTAATAGTAATTCCAATGGCAATGCTAATAGCTAGTATATAGATCCATGAAAGCAGTATTAAAAGCATAGGAAGCGTTTAGGTTATAATCTTGCCATCTACCATGGTCAGTTTTCTATCGGCTAAATTGGCCAGGTCTTTATTGTGCGTGACAATGACAAAGGTTTGCCCAAACTCGTCACGTAATTTAAAAAAGAGGTTGTGCAGATTTTCGGCAGATTCACTGTCCAGATTACCAGAAGGCTCATCTGCAAAAATAACATCAGGTTTGTTTATTAGTGCTCTGGCAACAGCCACGCGTTGTTGTTCTCCTCCTGAAAGTTCGTTGGGTTTGTGATGCATCCGATCTGAAAGTCCGAGGTATTTTAATATTGCTTTAGCTCCTAATTCAGCTTCAATTCTAGAATGATTACCTATATAGGCAGGAATGCACACATTCTCCAAAGCTGTAAATTCAGGCAGTAATTGATGAAACTGAAAAATAAAACCCAAATGTTGATTCCTGAATTTTGCTAGAGCTTTATCATTTAATTCTTTAATGTTAACATTATTAATCACAATATCAAAAGGTTCTTTTTTTGATGCTTTATCCAATGTACCTAAAATTTGAAGCAATGTGGTTTTACCAGCGCCAGAAGCACCAACAATGGATATTATTTCGCCTTTTTTAATATGTAAATCAACGCCTTTTAAGACGTGTAAGCTGCCATAATATTTATGGATGTTTTTTGCGTGAATCATAAAGTTTAAAATGATGCAAGCAAGTTAATACTTTACAATGTGATGAACAATTAAGAGTTTGTTTTCTTTTTAAAGATCCTTTTGGCGTCGTTATAATCGATAAAATATTGCAATCGTAAAGAAAATGTATGTTGTATTGACTGATCAAATAATGTACCTAAACTATCAGTAAAGTTATCTTTAGAAGCAGTGTCTTGATTAAATAATGAGTTACGATATAAAGCTGATAATTTACTACCAGGAGCAAACTCCCAAGAGTAGCGGAAGTCTAAATTCCAGGTATTGAAATTAATATTGGGATTGTCAACACTGTTGACAGTGTAGCCATCATCGGTAGACAAACTTCCATCTTCTTCCAGAGTAAATAAAACATTATCATAAGTAACAGTGCTCCAAAAATTTCTAAACGTTAAGCTTAAGGCATGGAAAGGATTGAAATTATAAGCACCGGACAAACTGTTTTCAATAGAAACCACATTGCGCTCGCCAAAAATAATATCGTCGCCAATATTGTCTACAAACCCACGTGTTCCCTTATTGTTGTGGTACGATAAATCGTAAGACATTCGAAATTTGTCATTAAATCTTATAGTTGGCTCAATATCAATAGAATAGCCAAAAACATCTCTTTCTTTATCAAATAATGTAAACGTACTCGAACTGACCTCTAGAGAGAAAGTTTTATTTGAATTGGTTTCAAACCAACCATTTATGAATGCTGAATTTTTATATATAAAATAACGTTTGTTTTCAAAATCACGAGGTTCAAAATAGTCGTACTGTTTTCCTGGTTCAAAATTAATACTGACACCAAACCACATTAATTTTTTGGTTTGGGCATTCATATCAAAACCAAAATTTGTTCCTGTATATGCGCTAGGGTTAAATAATCGTTTATAATTAATATAGGTGCCTATATAAAAATTATTAAACTTTTTTGTAGGCTCGAAGATTTGATACCAGGCATCTGCACCAAAGTTATTATAATTGTTCCTCAAGATCAATCCAAGGTCGTTGATATCGTATTTATCATCTGCAAGACTATGGTCAATGCTGTACCTGAAGTTTCCATGGGTTTTTCTTATTCTGAAAAAAGAACTAAAACCTGTTTCTGTTCCAGTATCTTTATTGACATTACTCATTTTTAGTTGTCCTCTAACATTATAAGTATTTCTTTTATTTGAGATGTCCGCCAAAAGCCCTGTTACATTGGCATCCCTAAAATGGCCATCTCTTGTGACATTAGTATTGATAAGACTTACTGAAGAGTTCCCATGAAATTGTTGATCCACCACTAAAATATTGTAATTGGCAAGCGGCTCAACAACATCCTTCCGGGTTTGCCCTGTAATAGTATCTTTTATTGTTGCTCTAGTAACTTCGGTAATTGCATTAAAAAATCCCACACCAAGACCTTTTTTAGTCCTTCCGGATACTTTTACGGCATTTAATGTTTTAACTTCATTAGGAATATTAACTTCTTCATTATCGCCTAATTCTGGTGTTCCAGTAGGCGCATTGCCAATTCGCCTGGAAAAAAAGAGATCTCCTTTATTAAAGAGATCAACGCCTTCTTTAAAAAATTGACGTTGCTCGCTATAGGTCTGTTCAAATGGACCAAGGTTTAGGGTGACATTATCAAAAGCAGCTTGACTAAAATCCGGTATAAGCGTAGCGTCAAGTGTAAAGTTTTCGGTAATACCATATTTTAAATCCAAACCAACATTTAAATCTGTGTTTGTTTCACCTTCATAAGTTGTTGCTATACCAGACACAAATGGGTAGAAGCTCAATCTTGTTGGAGGTTCAATATTTTTTATGCCCTTTAACTCACCATGATATAGACCAATGTTGCCTTTTGATCTGTCAATTGGATTCCAAGTATATTGTGATTCGTTCAATCTAAATCTTCTATGGAATTGTAAGCCCCAAGTTTGTACTTCTTGATTGGAAAAACGAAGTGATCTATATGGTATTTTCATTTCAACTATCCAGCCATCATCTACAATTGTCACGGCACTTTCCCAAACAGCATTCCAACCAAAATCCTCACCATTGCTAGGAGAAGCTACAGCATCTGCTTGATTTCCCGAAGGAAACACAAAAAATTCGGTATCGTTCTGGGCATCATTATTTGGGTTTAGAACCACTCCAAAAAAGTCTTGTTGTCCAAAGTTATCTCTTTGATTAAATTGCTTTTTAATGTTTTCTGGCTTATCCTTGAGATAGGCTGCAACGTAAATAGCCTTATCATCATAGGTCATTTTGACTGAAGTCTTCTGAAAAGGTTCTAAAACCACTCCCATATCTGGTCTAAACTCTATAAAATCTGTTGCGATGTCAGCATCTTGCCATGCAGTATCATCCATTACACCATCTATTTTTGGAGGAATTTCTGTTCTTTTTATCTGTAAAACTTTTTTTTCTTGTGTTGAAGAAGAAAGGGAAATGGTGAAAAATAGAATAACGCAAAAAAGACGTTTCATTGTTTTGTTAGTTGATAGATGCTATTGTAAACGAGTACTTTTTTTAAAAACTGTGACACTTTACAATAACAAATCTAACTTTACAATAGTATGATTCGTATTAATAAAAAGTTAAAAAAGAATTTTTAGTAAGTTTTTAACATTTATTAGAACTAAATATTTTCTTACTTTAACCAAAGAAAATTTACAGATATGTCAAACAAACCATTTGAAGAATACAATATTATTGTAAGTGAGGAAGCTAAAGAGCAGTACAAGAGCATTATAACAGATTTGGGAGAAGATGCATCTCGTGATGGACTTAAGAAAACACCGGAACGTGCTGCCAAAGCCATGCAATTTTTGACACAAGGATATGCTCAAGATCCAGCAGAGATTTTAAGAAGCGCTATGTTTGAAGAATCCTATGACGAAATGGTCATTGTTAAGGATATTGAGTTGTATTCGTTATGCGAACATCATATTTTACCATTCTTTGGTAAGGCACACATTGCATATATACCAAATGGACACATTGTTGGCTTAAGTAAAATTCCCAGAATTGTTGATATTTTTGCTCGAAGGCTCCAAGTACAGGAACGTCTCACAGAACAAATATTAGACTGTATAAATGATACATTAAAGCCACAAGGTGTGGCTGTAGTTATTGAAGCTTCTCACATGTGCATGATGATGCGAGGTGTACAAAAACAAAATTCGGTGACAACGACTTCTGGATTTAGAGGACAGTTTGAAAAGATTGAAACAAGAAATGAATTCTTGAAATTAATAAGTAACAGTTTTTCATAATATTCTGGTATATTTCTTGTTGTAATATTATAAAACGATTTACTATGAATTTAAATAACTTATCTAAAAATAAAAAACTAGGCTTAAGCTTACTCTTTGACGCTATTGGTTTTGTTCCTTTTATTGATTTGGTATGGGCACCAACTTCTGGTTACCTGATGACCAAAATGTACAAAGGCAAAAAAGGGAAAATAGCTGGAGTCATTACATTTATTGAAGAAATTTTCCCTGGACTGGATTTTATTCCAACATTTACATTAATGTGGCTGGTTACTTATGTTTTCAGCACAAATGAAAAAACCGTTGTAGAAGTTAATTAGTTAGAGCTCCTTCTCGAAACATAAACTATTATCTATACCAATATATGGTCCGAAATTAGGAATTAAACCATAGTTGTTTTTTTTGTAGAAAGCTACAGCTTCAATTTGCCTTTTACCAGTTTCTAACTTGCATTTTTTGTAATTAAGCTCTTTTGCCCAAAGTTCTAATTCAGTTAAGATTTTTTTAGCAATACCTGTTCCTCTAAAATCTGGAGCAAGATACATGCGTTTTATTTCTACAGCTTCATTATTAAATGCTTTAAAAGAACCACAACCTACTGGTAAATCGTCCGAATATGCAACAATGACCTGTTTTAAACGATCCAAGGTATTATATTGCATATAGAACGCATGATCTTCTCCATCTACTACAGAGAGATAAGCATTTAATGATTTTACCAGATTTATAAAATCTGAGTCTTCAGAGTTTGTTCTTTTTAATTTTAACACTAACTAAACAATGGCTTATATTTTTCCTTTTCACCAAACAATAAAATGATATTTAACACAGCGACAACAAGTGCCGGCCACATATCTCCTAAATCTTGATTAAAGGTTGTAAAAATAAGAAATGAAATACTTAAAGGAAACAAAACTATATAAATAAATGCAGTCCATTTATTAAGAATGAGTATAATGCCTAATAGTATTTCAAAAATGTAAAGATAAGGCAATAAAAAAGCAGTTGAATCCAGAAAATCTTGAGCTCTTTCAGTCATTTGTCCATAACTGGACGGAATGAAATGAAAAAACTTATTTAGTGCGTATACAATCAAAAATAGACCTAAAATGTATCTAAACCATTGTGAAGTTTTAGTTTTTGTGTTCATTGTGCAGAGAGTTTTTAGTTCAAAAAATATCCAATAATAAAATTAATGATATTGAACTAAATGAAATATGATAAAAATCATATTGAATAACAATTTATTCACTTTGTTAACTACAATTTATTCAAAGGTTCAGGGCTTATCTTTATTTTTATGATTTTTTTCATTTAAGGTAAAACCAACTCCAGCACCTATTGCAATTCCTAATGGTAGCCATAAGCCTAGATTGCCAGTTGCTACTCCAATTGCAGTTCCAATGGCAACACCAATGGCAATTCCAAAAGCAAATTTGTTCTCTTTTTTCATATATTTTTTAATCTTAATTTCAATTATAAGTAGTTTAAAGTGAAGGTTTGTTACAAATGTAGAATTTTAAAAACCTAAAACCTCATGGTTGCCCTAACATTAAAAACACGAGGTGTCAAGTAATTTGGTATGGCATATTGGCGTTTGCTGTAGACATCGCGTACCCAAGTATTGGTAATGGAGTTTTGCACATCAAACACATTAAAGATTTCAAAACCAAACGACAAATACTTGAAGGGTTTTTTCCAACCACTGTTAAAGTTGTCTTTATCATCCACAATAACGTATTGTAAACCTAAATCTGCTCGTTTGTAATCTGGTAACCTGTTTTGGTATTCGTAAGGGTCTGCATAACTTGGCGAGCCTCCAGGTAAGCCTGTATTGTAAACCAGGTTGAGATACATTTTCATTTTAGGAATGTTGGGCACATAATCTTGAAACAAGGCTGCAAACTTTAAACGTTGGTCTGTTGGTCGTGGAATATCACCTCTATTGTCAATGTTTTCTTCGGTCTTTAAATAGCCAAAACTAAACCACGATTCTGTTCCTGGTACAAACTCGCCATTCAAACGCATATCCAAACCATATGCATAGGCTGTGGCATTATTATCAGCTCGATATCGAATCCTAACGTTTTCTAACGTGTATGGATTGACATCTGTCATTTTTTTGTAGTATGCTTCTGTGGTCAATTTAAAAGGTCTATTCCACATTTTAAAGCTATAATCGTTACCCAACACCACATGAAATGATTTTTGGGCTTTCACATCTGGATTTACAGTTCCTAAAGAATCCCGAAGCTCTTTATAAAATGGTGGTTGGTAATATAAACCACCACTAATCCTGAATAACATGTCTGTTAGCCAAACTGGCTTGATTGCAAATTGCGCTCTTGGACTAAAAACTGTTTGCGAAGTACTTTCTATGCCTTTACCTTGTACGTTCCAATTATGTGCTCTTACACCAACGTTATACCAAACATCGTTTATACCCAAAATTGAGCGTTTGCTCCATTGCACATAACCTTGAATTCTATCTATTTGTGTATTGTTGGTGGCTCTAACATTTTGATAAGCTACTAATGGTCCTTCGTAAGGTTGGTAAGGTTGCTCATTGAAAAAATCCAAATTAGGTGGATTGATAGAAAATCCAGCAGAGTCGATAACTTCCCATTCTACAAGTCTGTCTTTAATATCTTCATGCGTGTATTTTACAGACCATTCAAAATTATGATCATCTATAGTGTAATTTCCTTTATGCTGTATATTGGTAATAAGTGCATCCAGATCGTTTCTTCCATGATTTAATTGACCACCAATACCTTCGCTAAATTCCACTTCGCCTAAATCTTCATCACCAATACTGGTATTTACTTCTCCTAATCTGTATTGTGCAAGGATATCAAAATATTCTTCTTCAGTAGTATGATAGGTTGAAGCAATCAGTTTTAAAGTCAGATTATCATTGGCGAAATATGTTCCATTTAAAGCACCAAAAATAGTTTGGTATTTATCTTTTTCTTCACCTTCATAAAACACCAATAAAGCCAAAGGATTCTCTAGAGTACCAAAATTGGTTTGGCGTGTTTCAGGCTCATAGTTGTATTTATTTACAGATGCATTTCCAAGAAAACTTAAATGAAACTTATCGGTAAACTTGTAGGTCAAATACGTTTGTACGTCTGCAAATTTAGGATCGTAGTTGGTTTCTGTCTCTTTGGCATTAACCAACAAACTATTATCTCTATATCTTAAACCAACAATGCCAGTAAGTTTAGAATCTTTACTGATAGCACCAACAGCAACGCTGGCACCTAGTAAACTTAAATCTGCATCAACGCTAAATTCATACGGAACTTTATAAGTAATATCAAGAACAGAAGATAGCTTATCACCATATTTTGCTTGAAATCCTCCAGCGGAAAATTCAACATTCTGTACCAAATCTGTATTTACAAAGCTTAATCCTTCCTGTTGCCCTGAACGTACCAAAAAAGGTCTGTACACTTCAATATCGTTTACATAGACAAGGTTTTCATCGTAATTTCCACCACGAACGGAGTATTGAGTACTTAATTCGTTGTTATTGCTAACTCCAGGAAGTGTGAGTAACAAATTTTCTACACCTGCATTGGCTCCAGGTATTTTTCTGATGGTTGCAGGCTCGAGGGTTACAATACCTTCTACATCTTTACGTTTTTTTCCGGAAATGACCACTGTTGCAATCTGTTCAACTGTTGTATTCAAAACTGGATTGAACTCCAACTCTTCGCCATTTTTCAGATTGAAGGTTGCAGTGACTTTTTTATGTGATAGGTGAGTAAATTCTACAGTAACGTCCTGATTTGAAAGAATCTTTAAAATATAAAAACCATTACTGTTGGTTTGTGTTCCAGAATCGTCTGCTTTAATATTTACACCTTCAATAGGATTATTGTTTTCGTCAAGAATAATTCCTTTTATGGTTGCTGATTGGGAAATACCTTTAAAGGGTAATAAAAAAATCAATAAGGCAAAAGGAAAAAATGTATTCTTCAACGTAAAAATCTATTTTCTATAAAACACTGCTTCAAATGTAGAATTATTTCCAACATTATCAGTAACAATTATCTTTAAATTATTCTCTGTATCTGTGATAACATCATCATTAAAGTCATGTGTTAATGTTTTTGTTTTGTAATCGTATTCCATTAAAATCCAATTTCCGTTCACCGTTGCTCTGTAATTTGAAATACCAGAAAGTTTATCATCAATTTTAACTTTTAAAAACCTGTATTTACTTAACCATTTTTTATTCTGAAAATTAATGGGCCTGATGGTTGGAGCTATGGTATCCAAAGTTAAGGCATAAGTACCTAAATACTTGGTCAATGTAGTTAGTTTATTGCCTTTTCTTGTTGTTCTTGAGTATGAAGGATACTTATAATAGCCAACCAGTTCTGCAATGTAAAGCTTGCTTTTATCTTCGTCAGCATAATTACTTATATCATAATTAATGGCAAAAGATTTCCTTACAGGAATAACATCTTCACCCAAAGTAAGCGTATCGTTTTGTACATTAAAATCTACATAAAAGTCGTCGTAAAATGTATCTTTAAACAATTCAACAGTTACGTTTTCTTCTTTTAAAGTAGTTGCCTGATCATGATAAATGTAATAAGGCGTTGTATATTTTTCATGAGGTTTTACATCTTGGGCTTTTACACCTTTTATAGTTACAGTTAGCCAGGCATCATTGTTCTTATAATCTTTAACTCTAACTTTGTAAACCGTATTGGTGCTGTCTTCAACGGTTATGTAACCATTATATTCAATGTTTTTATACATTGAAAGCGGGTTGTTAGGTTCTACAAACAGCTTTTGAATACGTTGTTTATTGGTTTTATATTCTCCATAGTCAATTAGACGATTTAAATGTTTTGTTTCTGAAAATGAAAATACAGAGAAATCTATTTCAAAAATTTGACTACCGTTATAAAATGATTGTATGTTAGCCACACCATTTCTATCTGCTGCAAGATCTTGTCTATCTTTAGTAATAATACCAAAACCTATTTTACCATAGGCTTCAATATTTTCGATTGAATAGTCACCTGTGCTTAAAGGTATTAAGCGTAATTTCTGTCTTTGTGTTGAGTTATTAACATATGAACTGTCATTTGCAGGATACACATAAACGGAAGATATATTAGGTCTTCTGGTGTCTTTTATATCAATTCCAAATAACATTGGATTCATGGGTCTTTCTGCTTTGTCTCTAATTTCAAAATGCAAGTGAGGTCCAGATGAACCACCAGAACTACCACTATATGCAACAACCTCTCCTTTTTCCACCAACAAATCTTGAATATTTGGGAATAGCTCTATTTCATAGGTTTCTTTTTGATACTGTTGCTTTTTAACATAAGCTTCTATTTCTGGCGTAAACTTTTGTAGATGTGCATATACTGTGGTATACCCATTTGGATGTGTAATGTAAAGTGCTTTTCCATATCCAAAATGTGAAACTTTTATTCTGCTTACATAGCCATCAGCACAGGCATAAACATTGAGACCAACTCTTTGTTGTGTTTTAATATCAAGACCAGAATGAAAATGGTTGGCCCTTAACTCAGCAAATGTTCCGGACAGTACTAAAGTTACGTCGAGTGGATTTTGAAAATAGTCTTGAGGGTAAACATTTTGGGCATTTATAAAGAATGGAGCCAAAAAAAACAGGAAAAAGAATAATCGCATAAAATTGTTGTTCGTGCTAATTTATTAATTTGATTGTAATATCCAAAAGCTAACGTAAAATGATAGTTCATTGTTTTAGTGTTTCTTAGTATTTAATAATTTTTATGTAAAAACAATTGCTATTTATAACTAGGTATGTTAACTTTGTAAAGTAAGTATTGAATTTCGTAAATGAGTAATATTGAAGATATTGTTGATTCTCTTGAGAATAAAATTAGCAAAGTATTACACAAGCTAGAAAGTTTAAAGCAAGCTAACACAAAATTAAAAGAGGCGTTACAAGAATCTGAAATGAAGCTTCAAGAACAAGATAAAGAAATGGAATCTTGGGAAGAAAAATATGAAGCACTCAAAATGGCGAAGACAATATTAGGCAGTGACGATAATAAAAGAGAAACAAAGCTTAAAATAAATACATTAATCAGAGATATAGATCATTGCATATCGCAACTTTCTGAATAATGTTACAGAGTATTCAATGTCAGAAAAGCTTAAAATAAAGCTATCAATAGCTAATAGAGTATATCCATTAACAATTGAAGCTAGTCAAGAAGAAGGTTTACGAAAAGCAGCTAAAAACATTGAAGCTATGATCAAGCAATTTGAGCAAAGTTATTCTGTTAGAGATAAGCAAGATGTTCTAGCTATGTGTGCTTTACAATTTGCTTCCCAAACAGAGCAAAAAACAATAGATAAGCAAAATGTTAACGAGCATGTAGAAACAAAGCTCAATGACATTAACGAATTATTACAATCTTATCTAAACTCTTAACGTTCTTTAAAATACATAAGGTACTGCCTACATTGGTTATTTTTTTTGATAAACTCAACGTTAATTCTTTAAAAAGGGTGAGTTTAAGCTGTAAAAGCGAGCTGTCCAGAACAGATACTTGATCAGTTTGTTAGCCCTAAACTTGTTTTTAAGGAGTTTATACAAAACTTTATACTGGTGTAGGCTTTTTTTATATATAAACTAACTATTAAACATGAATGACCCAATTATATTAAGCGTAGGAGGAATAATTATAGGAGCAATTATAGGATATATAATTGCCAAAGTAATTGAAAAGAATAATGCTTCTAAACTCATTAAATCTGCAAAGAAAAATGCAATTTCAATAATCAAAGAAGCAAATGTAGAAGGAGAGTCTATAAAAAAAGACAAAATACTTCAAGCCAAAGAAAAATTCATTGAGTTAAAGGCAGAGCATGAAAAAGTTATTTTAGCTCGTGATAGAAAAATGGCTGAATCAGAAAAAAGAACTCGTGATAAAGAATCACAAGTTTCTAGTGAATTGGCTAAACATAAAAAAAATAATGATATAGCTGAAGGCAAGATTAAAGACTACAATCACAGACTAGATGTGCTTAACAAAAAGCAAGATGAACTTGATAAACTCCATAAAAGTCAAGTTCAACAACTAGAGGTTATATCAAGTCTTTCAGCAGAAGAAGCCAAAGCGCAATTGGTAGAATCCTTAAAAGGCGAAGCAAAAAATGAAGCAATGGCATACATTCAAAGTTCACTTGAAGAGGCCAAACTTACCGTAGAACAAGACGCTAAAAAAATCATAATTAATACCATACAACGCATAGGTACAGAAGAAGCAATAGATAATTGTGTGTCTGTTTTTAATATAGAATCTGATGATGTAAAAGGTAGAATTATTGGTAGGGAAGGAAGAAATATTAGAGCTATAGAAGCTGCCACAGGTGTAGAGATAATTGTTGACGATACACCTGAAGCTATTATACTTTCATGTTTTGATTCTGTGCGTCGTGAAATAGCGCGTTTATCATTACATAAATTGGTAACAGATGGTAGAATACATCCAGCACGTATAGAAGAAATTGTAAAGAAAACTAGAAAGCAAATAGACCAGGAAATAATTGAAGTTGGAAAAAGAACAGTCATCGATTTAGGCATCCATAATCTTCATCCAGAGTTAATTAAAATGGTTGGTAGAATGAAATACCGTTCATCTTATGGTCAAAACCTTTTACAACACTCTCGCGAAGTAGCCAAGCTTTGTGGTGTTATGGCTGCCGAGTTAGGATTGAATCCTAAACTGGCAAAACGAGCAGGTTTATTGCACGATATAGGTAAAGTGCCAGATGCTGAAGCAGACATGGAGACTCCTCATGCCATTCTAGGAATGCAATGGGCTGAAAAATTTGGTGAAAAAGATGAGGTTTGCAATGCTATTGGAGCACATCATGATGAAATAGAAATGAAATTTTTATTATCTCCAATTATTCAAGTATGTGATGCTATTTCTGGTGCAAGGCCTGGAGCCAGACGTCAGGTATTGGATAGCTATATTCAAAGATTGAGAGATATGGAAGATATTGCTTTTGGTTTTAATGGTGTTAAAAAAGCGTATGCCATACAAGCAGGTCGAGAATTAAGAGTTATTGTAGAAAGTGAAAAAGTAGATGACCAAACGGCTGCAGATTTGTCGTTTAACATTTCACAAAAAATCCAAACAGACATGACTTATCCGGGTCAGGTTAAGATAACTGTTATTAGAGAGACAAGAGCAGTAAATATTGCTAAATAAAATCATAGTTATTTTGTTGAAAGCATCTGGTAAAGTTTTGTTGGATACTTTCTTATTTTCTTGGATGATATTTGTTTATAACTTCGGATAAATGACTTTTATCCATATGAACATAAATTTCTGTTGTAGTAATACTTTCATGACCTAGCATAAGTTGTATGGATCGTAAATCGGCATTATTTTGAAGCAGGTGAGTGGCAAATGAATGCCTGAAAGTATGAGGAGATATACTTTTTTTAAGTCCAATTTTTTCAGCAAGTTGCTTTATGATGGTGAAAATCATAGCTCTTGTCAATTGTTTTCCGCGTCTATTTAAGAACAAAATGTCCTCATGCCCTTTTTGAATGGCCATGTGAGATCTGATTTGGTCTTTATAAATATTGATAAACTTTTGCGTTGATGAGATAATAGGAACAAAACGTTGCTTATCTCCTTTTCCAGTAACCTTGATGAAACCTTCATCAAAAAAAAGATCTGAAATATTAAGATTAATCAATTCACTTACTCGCAAGCCACATCCATAAAGCGTTTCCAGTATGGCACGATTGCGTTCGCCTTCAGGTTTGCTCAAATCTATAGCGCCAATTAAATTATTGATTTCTTCCTCGCTCAATGTGTCAGGTAGTTTTCTTCCAATTTTCGGAGATTCAATAAGATCTAGAGGATTAAAATTTATATAATCTTCAAAAACCAAATAACTAAAAAAACTCCTCAAACCTGAAATAATACGAGATTGGGATCTTGTATTTACTTCTTTGGAAATTTCATATACAAATTGCTGAATAATTTCTGAAGTGATGGTAATTGGTGACTCTGCAATGGATTTGTTTTCAAGATAATTTATAAGTTTATGAACATCTAAAGCATAATTATCAATGGTGTTTTGAGATAATCCACGCTCTATTTTTAAAAACAATTGATAATCTTTAAGTGCTTGTTCCCATTTCATTTGAGTAAAAGTATAACAAATCGTTTAAACTTAATAATAGAAACGATCTTGAAAAGAACTGAAAGTCTCATACTGTTATTTTTTTGGTTATTTCCTAAATTAATACTATTTTTAATCTTATTAACCTACTTAAAATTAATACGTTATGAGAAATATAGCTTTATTTCTACTGTTCTTACCACTATTTATTTTAACAAGTTGCGGTTGTCATAGTTATGGCTTAAAAGCAGGTTTAAATGCATCAACCATTAGAGGCGATGATACAGATAATTTAGATCCTAGAATTGGATTTCAATTTGGTGGTTTTGCCGAATTCTGTTTTGATGAGGTTGTCGCCATACAACCGGAAGTATTGTATTCACAACAAGGCGCAAAGTATTCTGATAGTGATGGGTATGATGGTACATTCAAACTTGATTATATTAATGTACCTGTAATGGCAAAATTTAATTTAGGCGAAAAATTTGCAATTGAAGCCGGCCCGCAAGCAGGTATTTTAATTTCTGCAAAAGATGATTACAAATCTTCTGACGATTCTGGAGTTGATAATATTAAGGATGACATTAAAAATATTGATTATGGTGCCAGTTTTGGGTTAAGCTACGATTTTGATAGTGGCTATGTCCTAGGCGCTAGATATAATCTTGGCTTTGCAGATATAAATGACTCTCCAGAGACTGCAAGTTTAAAAAATCAAAATGGAGTTTTCCAACTGTTTGTTGGGTTTAAGTTCTAAAAGTTGTTAACTATTTGGTTAATAAGTTTTTAATTACGTTTAAAAGTAATTTAAATAATAAATACTTTTAAACGTATTAATCATAAAATCAACTAATTATGAAAAAATTATTTTTATTTATTGCTTTGGTATTTTTTGTTTTTAGTACAAATGCACAAGACAATTCTGATAACAATTCTGATAATGGTTTTAGAGTAGGTCTAAATCTTGGTATTCCAATGGGAGATGCATCTGACTATTCATCTTTTGCTGGCAATATTGATGTAGATTATGACTGGAGTGTTTCAAATGGTATTGATATTGGATTAACATCTGGATTGACGTACTATTTTGGTAAAGACAATTTTGATGATTTCAAATACATGCCAATTGCAGGATCTGTAGATTTTGAGATTACTGAAGATTTAGAGGCTGGAGGTGATATAGGTTATGCCATTTCTCTCGAATCAGGCGGAACAGGTGATTTTCTTTACCGCTTTCAATTAAGATATGCTGCATCAGACGATGTTGACATTTCTGCTAGATTTAATTCGGTATCTGGTGATGGTTCAACACTGTCTTTTTTGAGTTTAGGAGTAGGATACAGCTTTTAAAAAAAATTAAAGAGTTGTTAAAAACCGAAGTATTTACTTCGGTTTTTTTATGAGTATATTTTTAATACATTTACTACATGAAGAAACTTATCATCATAAATGGACCAAATTTAAATTTGCTTGGCAAAAGAGAACCTGCTATTTATGGTAGTTTATCTTTCACCGAGTTTTTAGAAAAATTAAAAGAGAAATATCCTAATATTAATATTGACTATTTTCAATCTAACATAGAAGGTGAATTAATAGATAAGCTTCATGAAACAGGTTTTTCCTATGATGGAATTATTTTAAATGCAGCTGCCTACACGCATACTTCAGTTGGAATTGGTGATGCAGTTAAAGCAATTAAAACTCCTGTTGTTGAAGTCCATATTTCTAATACCTTTTCTCGTGAAGATTTCCGCCATGTTTCCTATATTTCCCCAAATACAAAAGGTGTAATCCTTGGCTTTGGCTTACAAAGCTATGAGTTAGCTTTGCAAAGCTTTAATTTCTAAAATTGCTTTTTGTTTAATAATTGTTATAGTGATAAATTACTTGTTAAAATATGTTAAGATTTAATCTCTAAATTATTTTGGATCGTATTTATATTGTATTATCCAAGAACATATTTATAATGAGAAATTTATTTTTATCAGTATTATTAGTTTTTACTTCAATTATAACAATTAATGCACAATCCAATTCTTCAGAGACTGAATTTGGAATTAAAGGTGGTCTTAACTCAGCCTCAATACAAGGAGATGATATAGGAGATACAGAATCAAGAACTAGTTTTAATCTTGGTTTTTTAGTGGAGATTCCTATTTCCGAGAAATTTTCTTTTCAACCCGAATTGTTATATTCAGGACAAGGATTTGATATTGCTGAAAGAGATCAAGACAACATATTTGATACCGATGATAATATTGAATACCAATTAAGCTATATTAATATTCCCTTACTCTTTAAAGCTTATTTAGTCGATGGATTAAGTATTGAAGCAGGACCACAATTTGGGTTTAAACTTCATGAAGAGATTGATTT
>DATGBV010000255.1:0-15814 GCA_035312485.1 Flavobacteriaceae bacterium
TCATAAAAAATAAAATATATTTGCACAGATTCAAAACCAAAAAATGATAAGAACGCAGATTAAAAACAACATTTATATAAATAGAGAGATTAGTTGGTTGGATTTTAATGCCAGAGTATTACAAGAAGCTGAAGATGAAAACGTTCCTTTAATTGAACGTTTAAGGTTTTTAGGTATTTTTTCTAATAACCTGGATGAATTCTTTAAGATAAGATATGCAACAGTAAAGAGAATTGATGAAGCTGGAAAAGGAGGTAAAAGTGAATTAGGAGGTATAAAAGCAAAAGACCTTTTGGATATTATCACAAAAACTGTGATAGAACTTCAAAGCGAAAGCTTAAGGGTTTTGGATGATATTCAAAATAAGTTACAGGATGAAAATATATATATTATTGATGAGACTGAAATAAAAGATGATCATCACGAGTTTATTAAAAACTATTTTATCCAAAAGGTAAGTCCAGCTTTAGTAACAATCATTTTAAATGATGCAGTCAACTTACCAAACCTCAAAGATGATGCAGCGTATTTAGCTGTAAAAATGCAAATGAATAACCGTAAAGTTCTTTATGCATTAATTGAAATCTCAAAATCAATGGACCGTTTTGTGGTTTTGCCAAGTATAGATGATAATAATTATATTATTATTCTTGATGACTTGCTAAGGTACTGTCTGAACGACATTTTCAATATTTTTGATTATAAAAGTATCTCTGCCCATATGATAAAAATAACCAGAGATGGAGAATTAGATTTTGAAAGTGATTTTAGTAAAAGCTTTATTGAGAAAATTTCTGATAGTGTAAAACATCGAAAAACAGGAGATCCAGTAAGATTTGTTTATGATCAAACTATTGAAAAAAGTACGTTGGAATATCTCATGAATAAAATGAAAATAGATTCTACAGATAGTATTATACCTGGAGGACGTTATCATAATAGAAGAGATTACATGGATTTTCCAAGTTTAGGAAGAAATGACTTATTGTACAAAACATATAATGGACTTACGGTAAAAGGATTAAGCCTGGAAGGAAGTATTTTTAATGCCATTGCACAAAAGGATTATTTAATCTACACGCCTTATCATACATTTTCTTACGTTGTTAAGTTCTTACGCGAAGCTGCATTAGACCCTACGGTAAAAACCATTAAGATTACAATTTACAGATTAGCTCAAATCTCTCATGTTGCCAGTTCGCTTATTAATGCAGCAAAAAACGGAAAGAAAGTTATGGTTTCTATAGAGATTAGAGCACGTTTTGATGAACAGGCCAATATAGATTATGCCGAACAAATGGAAAATGAAGGCATCACTTTGTTTTTCGGAGTTCAAGGGCTTAAAGTACATAGTAAAATGTGTGTTATAGAACGAGAAGAATCAAAGAAAATTAAAAAATATGGTTTTGTAAGTACAGGGAACTTCAATGAATCTACTGCAAAACTCTATACAGATTATACACTTTTCACTTCTAACCAAAGTATTTTAAAGGATATAAATAAGGTTTTCAGTTTTTTTGAATTCAATTATAAGATATATAGATACAAGCATATCATAACATCACCTCATTATACACAAAAATCTTTATTTAAACTTATTGATAATGAGATAGATAATGCAAAGTTGGGTCAAACTGCTAGTATAAGACTAAAGCTTAATAGTATTTCAAGTTATACTATGGTAGACAAGCTTTATGAAGCAAGTAGAGCTGGTGTTAAGATACAAATGATAGTTAGAGGTATATGCTGTTTAGTTCCTGGCGTTGAAGGAATGAGTGAAAACATAGAAGTGATAAGTATTATAGACAAATATTTAGAACATACAAGGCTGTATATTTTTGAAAATTCGGGAAACAAGAAAGTCTATATATCTTCTGCAGACTGGATGACTCGAAACATAGATAATAGAGTAGAAGTAAGTTGTCCAATTATTGATGAAAACATTAAACAAGAGTTAATAGATACTTTCAACATTTGCTGGAAAGATAATGTTAAAGCAAGAAAGATTAATAGTTCTGTAAAAAATGAATATAAACTTAATGATCTGCCTAAAGTAAGGTCGCAGTATGCAACTTATGATTATTACTTAAAAAAGTTACAAAGTTAGTATGCTATCAATAAAAAAATATGCAGCGATTGATATTGGTTCTAATGCTGTACGATTGTTAATCTCTAATATTATTGAAGATAAAGGAAAACCAACGCTATTTAGAAAAAGCTCATTGGTTAGAGTACCTGTACGTTTAGGTTCAGATGTATTTATAAAACAGAAAATCTCAAAAGAAAACATACACAGAATTGTAGACACCATGACCGCTTTTAGATTATTAATGGACACACATAATGTGGTTAAATATAAAGCATGTGCAACATCAGCCATGCGAGAAGCTACAAACGGTCAAGAGGTTGCTAATTTAATTTTTAGTGAAGCCCAAATAAAAATTGATATAATAGGAGGTGAAGAAGAAGCTGCAATTATTGCTGCTACAGATTTACATGCATACATAGACAACTCTAAAACCTATTTGTATGTTGATGTTGGTGGCGGTAGTACAGAATTTACGGTCATACATAATGGTAAATCTGTTACTTCAAAGTCTTTTAAAATAGGAACTGTAAGGCTGTTAAATGATATTGTTAAAAATGAATCATGGGTTGAGTTAGAAAAATGGATTAAAGAAAATACAAATACCTATGATAAAATTGATGTAATCGGTTCAGGAGGCAACATTAATAAGATTTTCAAAATATCTGGAAAAGCTTTAGGAAAACCATTAACCTATTTTTATTTGACATCCTATTATAACACGCTTCAAAGTTATTCTTATGAAGAAAGAATAACGCAATTAGATCTAAATCAGGATAGAGCAGATGTTATTATTCCTGCTATGCGAATTTATCTTTCTGCTATGAAGTGGAGTGGAGCAAAAGATATCTATGTTCCTAAAATAGGACTTGCGGATGGTATCATAAAAAGTATGTATTATAAAACAATTTCTAGCAATACACAGTAAAATTTTGCATTTAAACATAAAAATATCAGCATTTTAAGAAATTAATTTATATTCGACACATAAATCGATGCTAATGATTTAGCCCAAACCTATTAACTATGAAAAAAACTATTTTATTAATCGTACTACTTTGCGTTTCTTTTTACGGATTTTCACAAGACGCTAAATATGGTGTTAGAGCAGGATACAATATATCAAATCTTGACTTTGACGGAACACCAATCAACGAAAACAAGCACAGAAATGGCTTTATGATTGGTTTTTTTGGAGAGTATTTCCTATCAAAGACAATTGCTTTAGCTCCAGAATTACAATTTTCTGCTGAAGGAGCGAAACGAGAAGCTTTTAAATTAGACTATATTCAACTTCCAGTATTATTCAAATTTAGAATAAGTGAAAAGTTTGCTCTTGCAGCTGGACCACAAGCCGGTGTTAAAGTTCATAAAACAGAAGATGGTATAAAAAACTTTGCTTATTCAGGTGTAGCAGGTGTAGAATTTAAAATTTCTCATCAGTTATTTGCCGACGCAAGATATACTTATGGATTTTCTAATATTTTTGAAGACTATGTACCTGCTGAAGCTATCAATACTAATATTCAATTAGGACTTGGCTTTAAGTTTTAACCGTGTATAGTCTCTTTATTGCCTAGATTTTTCATTATTTCAGACTCATATTCAAGAAGTTGTTGCCATTTTGCATCAACTTCTTTTCTATTTCCATATTGTCTGGCAAATCCCAAGAACATAGTATAATGGTTAGCCTCGCTAATCATAAGGCTTTTGTAGAATTCCGATAGTTCTTCATCTTGTAATTCTTCAGAAAGTAATCTGAAACGCTCACAACTTCTAGCTTCAATTAATGCAGCATATAGTAGCCTATGTATCAATTGTGTTGTTCTGCTTCCGCCTTTTGGAAAAAATTTCACAAGCTGAACTACATAATCATCTTTTCTATCTCTGCCAAGTGTCCAGCCACGTTCTAAAATTTTATCGTGAACCATTTTAAAATGACTAATCTCTTCTTTAACCAAAGCAACCATTTCTTTAACCAGATCTGTATATTCAGGAAAACTAACAATTAGAGATATTGCTGTACTAGCTGCTTTTTGTTCACAAAAGGCATGATCTGTAAGTATCTCATCAATATTTTTTTCAACAATATTTACCCAACGAGGGTCTGTAGGTAATTTTAAGCCAAGCATTTAAACATATTCTTTATTAAGTTGTTCTCTTAATATGAACTTTCCTGTATCTTCAATATAGATTTTGTAAACTGAACTTACAACATTGTCTAGTTTTGCAAATGTTAAATCAATCACTAATAAATTATCCAAATAACTGGTCATTTCATCAATCTGTACATTTTTTAAAGTAGCATCATGCAAACTAACTGAAGCCACTAATGAGTTATTTAAAAATTCTTTGTTTATAATCTCATTAAAAATTTCTAAATTATTTTTATAAACAATAATATGAGCATTAAAGTCTCGATAGTATTCTTTATACTGGATTGCGTCTTTCTTAAATGTTTTTAAAACCGAAACATCCATATCAGAATATAGCTTGATTTCAATTTTAGTTCCGTTACTTAAAATTGTATCTGTTTTTATTTCAGTATAAGTTTCCGGAATGTGGACAGTATTTTCCGAAAACGAATCTAACAGCTTATTTTCTTTTAAAACTTCTTGATTAGATTTATGTGCTCTGTCTCTACCATCACAACTAATGTTGGTAAGTACTACAATTAAAAAAAAGAATAGTAATCTTTTCA
Organism: Flavobacteriaceae bacterium; assembly: GCA_035312485.1. GTDB lineage: Bacteria > Bacteroidota > Bacteroidia > Flavobacteriales > Flavobacteriaceae > Gilvirhabdus. The sequence goes on from DATGBV010000255.1 coordinate 4,788, forward strand.
TTTATAATGAATTATATATCTAAATCAAAAGTTTTTCTTAAAGCGTCAATAAGTTTGTTTTTCTCTTTTAACTTTTCATATTTTTCTCTTGGAGTGTATGCAAATTGCTTTTCCAATTGTTCATTAACATCTATACTTAAATCTAAACTATAGTTATTAAGTCTTTTTCTTAAGAAGCTTAAAAGTTTAGCTTTATTTCTTTCAATCTCTACTTTATTAGTGTGATTTGGAAATGTTAAATGAATTGTTGTGCCTTGTAATGTTGGTTTATCAATAGAAAGGATTGACGCCAAATTGAATTTACCTTGCTTTTCAATAGAGTTAACATATTTAGTCCAAACCTCTTGCATTGCCTCCTCTGTAAAATCTTCTTTAGGCAAATCCTCTTCATCAATAATAACATCAATTTGTCTTAATTCATATTCTTTTTTTGTTTTTATACTACTCAAAGACAGCCCTGAAACACGTTTATGATCCTTTTTCAAAATAATTTTTGGTGGTTCTTTAACTAGTGTTTCTGATGTTAATAACTCATCATCAGATTTTAGCTCCGATTCTTCAACTTCATATTCCTGAACTGCTTCTTCTTTTTCTTCTGGTAATTTAGTAGTGCTTTTAGTATCAGGTTTTTCAGGAATAGTAACTGGAATTGGCTGTATTCCTTTTGATTTAAAATATGAAGGCGGAATGATTTTTAAACTGTTATTTTTTTTTTCTCCATCAAATGTGATAGAGGCAAGTTGCATAAGGCATAACTCTACCAGCAATCGCTGATTCTTACTTGTTTTGTAGTTTAGATCACACTCGTTTGCCAGTTTTATACCTTGTATTAAAAACTCTTGTGAGGCATTTTCGGATTGCTCTTTGTATTTTGAGGAAATTTCCTCACCAACTTCAAGCAATTCTATGGTTTGCGGATTTTGACAAACTAATAAATCCCTAAAATGACTAGCCAAACCAGAAATAAAATGATGTCCATCAAAACCTCTTGAGAGCGTTGCGTTGAACGTAATAAGCAATTCTGGAATATAGTTTTCCAAAATAAGATCTGTTACTTTAAAATAAGTTTCATAATCAAGAACGTTTAAATTTTCTGTAACGGCTTGTCTTGTCAAATTTTTACCAGAAAAACTAACAACGCGATCAAAAATGGAAAGTGCATCACGCATTGCTCCATCAGCCTTTTGAGCTATGATGTGAAGCGCATCATCTTCTGCAGTTACACCTTGTTCTTTTGCTATATACTTTAAATAACTTTTGGCATCTTTAACAGTTATTCTTTTAAAGTCAAATATTTGACAACGAGACAGAATAGTAGGTATTATCTTATGTTTTTCAGTTGTTGCCAAAATGAAAATACAATGTTTAGGAGGCTCTTCCAACGTCTTTAAAAATGCATTAAAAGCAGATTGAGAGAGCATGTGTACTTCATCAATAATATACACCTTGTATTTACCAACTTGAGGCGGAATACGAACCTGATCTGTTAAATTTCTAATATCATCAACGGAATTATTTGAAGCGGCATCCAATTCAAAAATATTAAATGCAAAATCTTCATCTTCCTTTTCTGTGCCATCACTATTAATCATTTTAGCAAGAATACGAGCACATGTGGTTTTACCTACACCTCGAGGTCCAGTAAATAATAAGGCTTGAGCTAAATGATTATTTTCAATAGCATTGAGAAGTGTATTCGTAATAGCAGTTTGACCGACAACATCTTTAAACGTTTGTGGTCTGTATTTTCTAGCTGATACTACAAAATGTTCCATTGAAAAAAATTAGAATAACAAAGTTAAAAATTCAGCTTAAAATTAAGAATTATCAGTCTTGAATTTAAAACGAGTTATTAACAATTAATTGTATTTTTGCGCTCAAGTAGATCGCCTTATCGCTGTTTGTTTTTGCAAATGGAGGAAAGTCCGAACACCAAAGTGCAACATAGTGGTTAACAGCCACCAGCCGTGAGGCTAGGAAAAGTGCAACAGAAAGTATGTACAGGTCATGCTGTAGTGAAATCAGGTAAACTCTATGTGGTGCAATGTCATGTATACCAACGTTTGAGGGCTGCACGGTCGATTGTTGGAGGGTAGGCAGCTAGAGTGTGTTGGTAACAGCACATTAAGATAAATGATAAGGGTCAGGACTATAATGTCTTGATACAGAATTCGGCTTATAGATTTACTTGTATAAACAGAAGTGCGACCATGTGGTCGCACTTGTTGTATATAGTCTTTTATTCTTCAGATGGAGAATAACTTAAATCGGTTCTTATCCAGCCATCATATTCTTCAAATTTAGAAGTTGCTTGCATAACCTTCTGGAAGACAGGTTTAGCTTCTTCTCCTAAAAGCTCATCATTGGCTTTACCTCTTGTTGCAGAATCAATCTCATCTTTAGAAGAAATAGCAACCATATAATAATCGCCATCAGTACCAAATCCAGCATGATAAACTCTATAATGTTCTGGAGAGTTTTTACTAGCAAACATCTCTTTAACACCTTTCATGGCTTCTCTTATTTTTGCATGGTTTTCTGGAGTGTGATAAAGAAAGAAAAACTTCCTGTAGTTTTGTCCTTCTTGTGTTTGCGACATCCCTTCAGGCATATAACTTAACTCATTATTCAAAACGAGAATATAATCTCCATGTTTATCGTAACATGTATTAAAGCGTTGAAACATATTACTAAAATCATCACCCATTTTTTCTGCCATATCTGCGAAAGGGTTAGCATCTAATTCTGCAAAATTTTCAATTGGACTAACATACATGTATCTGTTATCATTCATAGTAGCGGTAATCCATTTCGTTTGAGGATTATGTTCTTTACAGGCATCAGTAAACTCTTTTGCAACCTCATTGTATTCTCCCAAATGTGATGGATTAACATAATCTACATGTACTTGGTACATTTGCTGTGCTGAAACATTATATGTGACACATATAATAAAAATTAATAATAAAGTTGTTTTTAATGTTTTCATTATAAATAATTTTAGTTAGTTGCTAATTATAATTTATTATTCTTCAGTTGATTCTGCTTCTTCATCGGCTTCAGCTGCTGCTAAAGCTGCAAATTCTGCATTCATGGATGTACCATCATAGTAAACATGCTCTTCAACTATTTTACCATCAACAAATTGAACGGCCAAATGAACTGGAATTACCAATTCTTTGCCGTTTGCTGCAAATGTTCCTTTATGAGCAGCCCAATAATAAACCCATGTTTCATCTTCTTTATCAAGGACCATTTCAATAAATTCTCTGTCATGGTTAAATCCATAAGAAGACATGGCACTTGCCATAGATTCTAAACCACTGGCTCTTTCTTCAATACTCATAGGTTTGATAGAATTAACAAATATTTTTGCTGTATCGGCAAAATGGCTTTTCCATGCGTCCCAATCGCCCGACTCATAGGCTGTAATGCCAGATTTTAAGGTTTCGATTTCTGGAGAATCAGCAAAATAACGTTGTGGCTTTGGTTCTTGACAAGCCATAAATAGGATTAATACAAATCCGAGTAAAATGATTTTTTTCATAATGTTTGAGTAATTAGTTATATATTAATTTGAAGTGTCTGCTAATTGTTGAGGAACTCCAGACTCATCGAAGAAGAGGTTTTCTTCATCAATTTTTCCGTCTCCATTAAAATGAATTCTTGACAAACCATTTATAACAATTTTTTTACCAGTTGCTGGATTTCCTGCAAACTCTCCATCATTTGTTCCTTTAACTTGCCAATGCACAAATCTCGTATTATTGAAAATAGGTGATTTATGTAAAATCTTTACATTAAAATCGGAAAACCCAGTAAAGTACGCATTCATATATTCAACAAGTTCTTGAGGACCAGAAGCGACTTTTGTATCGTTTATAAATCTCACGTAGTCTGACGAAAGAAGTTCGTTTGCTACTGAAGTATCTTTTTTATTAAAGAAATCGGTTATAAAATGATTAATTTTTTCATCTATTACCTTGTCTTCAAGTGGCATATTGTTAGCTTTTTCTATTTCTGCAAAGGCATTATTAATTGGTGCAGTATCATAATAACCATATTCCTTTACAATTTTACCGTCAATATATTGAACAGTTAAATGCACAGGAACTCTTACTTCTTTGTCATTGGCTTTTAATTTGCCTGTCCAAACAGCCCAATAATTTACCCAAGTTTCATCGTCTTTATCAATGACCATTTCTATAAAAGAACCTTCATCTTCAAATCCATAAGATGAAAAATTATCAGTCATGGCTTTGTGTTGATTCATAGATTCATCTGGAGATAAAGCTTTATTACTATTGTGAAAAATTGTTGCGGTATCTGCAAATTGAGCTTTCCATGTTTCCCAATCGCCACTTTCATAGGCTGAAATACTGGCTTTTAAAGCTTCAATTTCTGGAGATTCAGAGAAATAACGTTGCTCTTGTTGGCATGCTGTAAAAAGAATTACAGAACATGCAAGTAAAAATAATTTTTTCATGAGTTGTTGTTTGGTTAATTTAAATGTTAACCATAAATAAGAAATAGTTATTTGAAGTAATAGCTTCTTAAAACAATCAAGTTAATGAAGAAAAGGGTTGGTCAATAAGTTCTCTAATTTACTAAAAATAAATGAAATACAGAAATATCTTACTTTATAAAAATATAAATTTTTAAGAGATTAATAGACCAAAAAAACTGAAGACACTTCCGCCGTAATTTTTGGAATAATTAAAATTGGGTAGTTCTGAAAGACTTGTGTGTTTAGAATGCTCTATAACCAGAAGACCATTATTTTCTAACAAGCTATTTTTAAAGACTAATTCAGGAATTTTGGAAAATTCATCTATAGAAAAAGCATAAGGTGGATCTGCAAAGATTATTGTTGCTTTTAGCTGGGTTTGTTCTAAAAATTTAAACACATCACTCTTAATGGTTTGTATTGGCATTTCAAACTCACTTGATGTTTTGTTAATAAATTTAATACAGCCAAAATTTTGATCCACAGAAACGATGTTTTCTGTACCACGTGATGCAAATTCATAACTTATACTTCCTGTTCCTGAAAATAAATCTATTACGGAAGAAATCTCATCAAAATAAAATTGATTGTTTAAAATATTAAACAGGGCTTCTTTGGCCATATCTGTTGTTGGCCTAACAGGCAAATTCTTTGGAGCATTTATTCTTCTGCCTTTATATTTACCTGAAATTATTCTCAAACTAAAAGCTATTTAACAAAACAAAGTTTGAATGATTATTGCTTATGTCTCCTGAAAACGAATAATTACTTTGCACGTTTCCGAAATCTACAAATCTTATGTATTTATAAGCAATTTTAAATAGCTCGTGTTCTTGGTTTATATCTCCTAATAGAAATACTTCTATGGTTTCTGGGTTTAGTTTTAATTGTTCTATTGTAAAAAGTATGTAATAAATAAAATCTTCTTTGGAGGAGTAATCGAACATATTATAAAAAAGCAGTTTTCCTTTTTGAACCACTATGATTTCAAAATGCACTTTTGATATACTAATGTACATTTTAGGTTTAGCAGTGTTTTTTTCAATTTTTAAGATGTTCTCAATAAGAATTGTAGAGAAATGCTTGTATGAAAATGCACCAAATTTTTCATAAATAAAATTGTTAATATTTACATAGGGCACATAGACATTTACACTATCGTTTGCTGCAATATCATCAAATGCAATAAAGTCTGATTTAAGTATTTTGGAATTAAATTTTAGATAGTCTGCCATATGATCTTCATCAAACAATGGTTTTGGTACTAATGCAGATAATTCATTGACATAGATTACGTTAACCGTGTTGAATGTGTTTTTTAAAACTTTATGATTCTTAAAAATATTTTTTATGCTGTCCAGTAGTTCAAAAGGAGTTAGCTTTTTATTAAAACCAATCTGTTCTAAATGAGTTATGCTATTTGTGCTTTCGTCTAGAACACAAAAAGAAAGTCCATTCAAACTTACTTGAATGGACAATCTCAAATTTGTTAATATTTCTAAATTATTATTCGTCTGAACCATAAACTTTTGGCCAGTTTCCATTTGTTTTAACTTCGTCCATTGACCCTACAATAAGAGCATTTCCATTAACACCATCTACAGATACTACTTCATTTTCTTGTAAGACTAAATCTTTATCCTGGTCATGTAAAATAACTTCTTTTTTTACTTTGGCCTCAAAGACTGGAATATTAATCTCGTTTTGTTCTAAAACACCAGCTTTTAATTCAAATTTAGCATTTTCAGTATGAGGCACATTCATCATTGTTTTGTAACGATCAGAATTCTTAAATAAAGAATCTTTCACAGGAACAAAACCTAGAGTGTCAATAATCACTAAATCCTTAAACATATCTACAGTAAAGCGTCTTGTCATTTCTTCATCAAGAACGGTTGTGTCCCTTCTTTGAGTTATGGTAAATTGCGCAGTATCAATAAACTTTACTAGTCCGTCAAAATCTCCTGAAAATTTGCCTGTTACTTGCCTGTGAGCTAGCTGTGCATCTCTAATATCTATTAATTTTTCAATTACATCTGCATATCTCTTTTCCTTAATTTTATTGAATTGAATTGGCTTGTAAATAGACATAAAGGTCTGGTATCCCAAAAACGCAATGAGTAACCAAAGTACTATATTTAAAATAGGTTTAAATTTTGAAGGGATAAATTTATCTACCAACCAAACTAAACCAATGGTAAGTAAAATTACTGCTACTACAATTAAGATTATTGATAACATAGGATTTTTTTATTTTAATTTTAACAAATGGACTTTAGCAAATCTACAATTTTTTTTTATTCGTAAAAACCAATGTACGTAAAAATCATTACTATCTTTGAAGATATTTTAAATTATTAACCTATTTAATGAATTCGTCAGAATTTTATTCTCTTTTAAATCAACAATTTCCATTCACACCAACCTCAAAGCAGGATATAGCCCTTCAGCAGTTATCAGAATTCATTTTTAAAAGCTCAAAAGACCAAGCTTATTTGCTAAAAGGGTTTGCTGGTACAGGAAAAACAACGATTATCAGTTTGATTGTCACTAATTTATGGAAAGCAAAAAAAAGTGCTGTGCTTATGGCTCCAACAGGTAGAGCTGCTAAGGTAATTTCTAATTATTCAAAAAAAGAAGCGTTTACGATCCATAAAAAAATTTATTTTCCAAAAAAAGACAAAGGAGGAGGAGTAAAATTTGTTTTACAACCCAATAAACACAAAAATACGCTTTTTATAGTTGACGAAGCTTCAATGATTCCTGATATTCCTAGTGAATCTAAACTTTTAGAGAATGGTTCTTTACTGGATGATTTGATACAATATGTTTATTCTGGACATCAGTGTAAATTATTGTTGATTGGTGATACTGCTCAATTACCACCAGTAAAATTAGATTTAAGTCCAGCACTGAATGAGAAAACATTGAATTTACATTATAATAAAGAAGTTACAACAATTGAACTTGACGAGGTTGTAAGGCAGGAACAGGATTCAGGCATTTTAATAAACGCAACCAATATGAGGGAATCTATTGAAAACTCCTTCTTTGATAGTTTCAGGTTTAATTTAAAAGGCTTTAAAGATATAGTCAGACTTACCGATGGTTATGAAATCATGGATTCAATAAATGATGCCTATAGTAATTTGGGTAATGAAGAGACAGCTATTATTGTAAGAAGTAACAAACGTGCAAATTTGTACAATCAACAAATAAGAAGCCGGATTCTATTTAATGAGAATGAATTGACCTCTGGTGATTTTTTAATGGTGGTGAAGAATAACTATTTCTGGGTAAAACCAACATCAGAAGCAGGTTTTATAGCAAATGGTGATATTTTAGAGGTTCTCGAGATTTTTAAAATTGAAGAATTGTATGGGTTTACTTTTGCCGAGGTCAAAGTACGTATGGTAGATTATCCAAGAATGAGACCTTTTGAAACCATGCTGTTACTAGATACTATTTCGGCAGAAACACCTTCATTATCTTATGATGATTCTAATAGATTGTATCAGGAAGTCATGAAGGATTATGAAAAAGAATCTAGTAATTACAGAAAATTTTTAAAGGTCAAGAACAATAAACATTTTAATGCGTTACAGGTAAAGTTTTCCTATGCTATAACATGTCACAAATCGCAAGGAGGACAATGGAATACAGTTTTTGTTGAGCAACCTTATTTGCCTAATGGAATTGACAAGGAATATTTACGTTGGTTGTATACAGCTGTAACAAGAGCTCAAGAAAAATTGTATCTTATTGGCTTTAAGGACGAATTTTTTGAAAGTTAAATTTTGATAAAAGTTTAAACTAATCAAGACTTGAAATCTTTATTATTTATTATATTTTTGAGACAAATAAATTATTCTAAATGAAGATAATTTCTATGATACCTGCGCGTTATGCAGCATCACGATTTCCTGGAAAACTCATGCAGGATCTTGGTGGAAAATCGGTAATCCTTCGAACTTATAATGCAACCGTAGCCACAAATTTATTTGATGATGTTTTCGTGGTGACAGATAGTGAAATTATTTTCAATGAGATAATAAGCAATGGTGGAAAAGCCATAATGAGTAAGAAAGAACACGAATGCGGAAGTGACAGAATTGCAGAAGCAGTAGAAAATATGGATATTGATATCGTTATTAATGTCCAAGGAGATGAACCGTTTACTGACAAGGAATCACTTGTTAAACTCATTAAAGTTTTTAAAACAGATGTTGACAAACAAATTGATTTAGCTTCGTTAATGGTTCACATTACTAATGAAGATGAGATTAACAATCCAAATACAGTAAAAGTTGTTGTTGACCAATCAGATTTTGCACTGTACTTTTCACGTAGTCCAATTCCATATCCAAGGGATAAAAGTTCTGGTGCTAAATATTATAAACACAAAGGTGTTTATGCGTTTAGAAAAGATGCTATTCTAGATTTTTATAGATTACCAATGAAGACTTTAGAAGCTTCCGAAAAATTAGAGCAATTAAGATATTTAGAATATGGCAAGCGAATTAAAATGGTAGAAACCAATGTGCAAGGTATTGAAATTGATACACCGGAAGATTTAGAACGCGCTAAAAAAGAATGGAAATAAACTACAATAATATTAAAGTAATTGGCTTTGATGCCGACGATACACTTTGGGTGAACGAAACCTATTTTCGTGAAGCAGAAGAAGCCTTTGCGCAATTGCTTTCTGATTATGAAACACCAAATAAAATAGATCAAGAACTTTTTAAAGTTGAAATGAAAAACCTGGATTTATATGGTTATGGTGTAAAGGCATTTATTTTGTCTATGGTTGAAGCCGCTTTGGATATTTCAAATAAAGATGTTTCAAATCAAGATTTAGAAAAGATATTGAATATTGGTAAAGACATGATAAATAAGCCTGTTGTATTGCTTGATGGTGTTGAAGAAGTTTTAAAAGCCTTGTCGCAAAAGTATAGGTTAATTTTGGCCACCAAAGGAGATTTATTGGATCAAGAACGAAAATTGAAAAAATCTGGTCTCAATCAATATTTTCACCATATTGAGGTTTTAAGTGATAAAAAAGAGGAAAATTATTCAAAGTTGTTAAATCATCTGGACATTAAACCTTCAGAATTTTTAATGATAGGAAACTCTTTAAAATCTGACATTTTACCACTTATAAATCTTAAGGCCAATGCTATTCATGTGCCCTTTCATACCACTTGGGTTCATGAGCAGGTCAATGAAAAGGAAACTAATGGAAAGGACTTTAAAACCTTAAGCAGTTTGAGAGAACTTTTAACGCTATTGAATTAATTGAAGATATTAGACGTAAATACATGGAATAGAAAGCAACACTTTCAACATTTTAATGGTTTGGAAGATCCAAGTTTTGCAGTTACCATTCCATTTGATGTAACGAGAGCTTACAAATTTTCAAAAGAAAACGAGGTGTCTTTTTTTGGAAAGTATTTACACGATTGCATGAAAGCCATTAATTCTATAGAAAGTTTAAAATATAGAATTATTGATAATCAAGTTGTAGAATATGAAATTATTCATGCATCTCCAACAATCATGAGAGATGATAAAACCTTTGGATTTTCGTTTGTTGAGTTTGATGAAAACCTTAAGGTTTTTCTAAACAATCTTGAAAAAGAAAAACAAAGAATCAATAGTTCTGATGAATTGTTTCCAGAACAAGAAGACTTGAATTGTATTTATTGTTCTGCCATGCCTTGGTTTCAGTTTACCGGACACAAAGAGCCATTTTCAAAACATGGTATTTCAGTTCCAAAACTGTCATTTAGTAAAGCAGTAAAACAAAATGATAATTTAAAAATGAATGTTTCTATAAATGTTAATCATGCTTTGGTTGATGGTTATCATATTAGCTTGTTTGTAGAAAAATTTCAAGATTTTTTAAACCAGTAAAATTTAAAATGTGGTATTTTTACCTTTTGCAAAAAGAATGAATTGAATGAATTATAAAAACATCCCAATGGTACCAAGAGTTGTTTTTGGTAGAGGTAGTTTTAATCAATTAAATGAAATTATTTCCCCAAATAGACTTAATGTTAATGCACCATTTATTTTTTTGGTTGATGATGTGTTTAGAGGTAATTCTTGGTTAACGTCAAGAATACCGTTAGCTTATCAAGATAGACTTATTTATGTTTCTGCTAAAGAAGAGCCTAAAACCTCACAAGTTGATGAATTGGTTGAAGATATAATTCTTAAGGCTAAAGAAAGACCCTCTGGCATTATTGGAATAGGAGGTGGAACAATTTTAGATTTAGCCAAAGCTGTAGCTATCATGCTCACAAATAATGGCAGTGCAAGCGACTACCAAGGTTGGGATCTTGTAAAAAACCCAGCCATTTATCATGTTGGTATTCCAACAATTTCAGGTACTGGAGCTGAAGTATCCAGAACTACTGTATTAACAGGACCAGATAAGAAGCTTGGAATAAATTCTGATTATACACCTTTTGATCAGGTTATTTTAGATTCTGAACTCACTAAAGATGTTCCGAAA
>DATGBV010000256.1:0-5082 GCA_035312485.1 Flavobacteriaceae bacterium
GTTGAAAAAATGTGTCATAATCCTGCAATTCTATTTCAAATTGAGAAAAGAGGTTTTATAAGGGAAGGATATTTTGCAGATTTGGTTTTGGTAGATTTGGTAAGCCCTTGGACTGTAAACAAGGAAAATATATTATATAAATGTAAGTGGTCTCCATTTGAAGGTACATCTTTCAAATCAAGAATTACCCATACATTTGTTAATGGAGGATTGGCCTATAGCAATTTTAAATTTAGCGAGAAAAAATATGCTAAACAATTAACATTTAATAGATGAAACAACTAACAATAATTTGTTTAAGTATAATTCTAATATCATGTCATGATATAGAAAGACCAAAAAAACCAAAGGATCTACTTTCAAAGGATAAAATGGTAGAAGTTATTATAGATATGGCATTACTTACATCTGCTAAAGGTTCAAATAAGTTTGAGTTACAGGAAAATGGAATTATTCCGAAAGAATATATATTAGAAAAACATGGCGTTGATAGCATAAGATTTGCAAAAAGCAATGAGTATTATAGTTTTGATGTTAAAGTTTATGAAACTATCTATCAAAGAGTAAATGATAGTTTGCAAGCACTAAAAACTAAATATACAACGCTTGATGAAGAAGGAAAGATGGAAAAAAGAACAACAGATTCAATTAAAAAAACAAATGTATTAAATAGCACTAAATTGAAGGAAGAATTACCTAAAAGAAATCTCAACAAACCTCTTTCAAAAACACCTGACTCACTTCGGTGATACTTTCTTCAACTGGTTTAAAAGTATAATTGATAGAACTTGTAATTTTATCATTACTGTAGAATTTTTCAGTCACTAAAGTTCTTGCCAATTGTTTAGTTAGCCTTCTTCTTCTCCCTTTAAGCTTATGTATAAGCCAATCTAACCTCCAACTCATCTGAAGCTGCCATTTTTTGGCTTCTTTATTTGGTAATTTTACATTAAGATTCTTGGCTATGGTTTGAAGAAATTGTTTGTAAGTCCAATTTTCTGCAATTAAAATAAAGCGTTCGTTTTTAATATCGCTTTCAATAAGGTTTATCATAATATTTACAACGTCTTCAATATCAACCAATCCAATTGTGCCTTTTGTATAATAGGGATTTCCTTTAAAGACTCTAGTAAAGATACTACCACTTCCATAGCGCCAAATACCAGCACCCAAAACAACGCCAGGATTTACAATAACAACATCAAGGCCTTCTTGCGAACCTCTCCAAACTTCTATTTCTGCACCATATTTTGTTATGGCATATACATTATGATCTACTTCTTTATCCCATTCAGATGTTTCAGTAATCTCACCATTTTTATTAGCTTCGCCAACTGCTGCAATGGAACTCACGTAGCACAGTTTTTTAATGTTATTAGCAATACATAAATTCACAATATTAGCAGTGCCTTCAATATTGGTTTGCCTTAAAAGGTGATATTTGTCCGGTTCAAAAGAGACAAAAGCTGCACAATGGTATACATAAGTAACATCTTTAAAAGCATCTGTAAGCGAAGGAATATCCAAAAGGTCTGATTTTATCCATTCAATTTTTTCGAAAGCTGTTTTATGGTTTTCGGTATAATATGAAAAAACCTTTTCAACAATTTTAAGTTTTTTTTCAGTTCTGTATATAGCTTTAACAGGTTCATTATTTTTAATGAGCTTATAAAGTAAATGAGAACCTATTAATCCTGTTCCTCCTGTAACTAAAACCATATAGCTAATGTAAAGAATTATGCATTAAAGGTGAGTAATTATACATTGATTTTTATCTTTGCCACTGGTTACCATAAATTATTTTTAAATGATAAAGAATTTTGTCGAAGAGTTAAAGTGGAGAGGCATGATACACGATGTTATGCCAGGTGCTGAAGAACACTTGTTAGAAGATATGAGAAGTGCTTATATTGGCTTTGATCCAACAGCAGATTCTTTACATATTGGTAATTTAGTACCAATAATGCTTTTAGCACATTACCAGCGTTGTGGACATAAACCCGTTGCATTGGTTGGCGGAGCTACAGGAATGATTGGTGACCCTTCAGGAAAATCTAATGAACGTAATTTGTTAGATGAAACCACATTAAGACATAATGAAAATGCTATAAAAAATCAGCTTGCCCATTTTCTTGACTTTGAAAGTAATGCAGATAATGCTGCGATCCTGGTCAACAATTACGATTGGATGAAAGACTTCTCATTTTTGGATTTTATTCGCGATGTTGGTAAACATATTACTGTAAATTATATGATGTCTAAAGATTCTGTGAAGAATAGAATTTCTTCTGAATCTACAGAAGGAATGAGTTTTACAGAATTCACGTACCAATTGGTTCAAGGCTATGATTTTTTGCATTTGTATAGAGAGAAAAACTGCACCATACAAATGGGTGGAAGCGATCAATGGGGAAATATAACAACAGGAACAGAACTGATAAGACGAATTGCAAACGGTAAAGGCTATGCTATCACGTGTCCGTTAATCACAAAATCTGATGGTTCTAAATTTGGTAAGAGTGAAGGTGGTAATGTGTGGTTGGATGCAAATAGAACATCACCTTATAAGTTTTATCAATATTGGTTGAATTCTAGTGATGAAGATGCCGAAAAATACATTAAGATTTTTACTTTTTTAACTGAATCTGAAATAGATGATTTAATTGAAGCGCATAAGCAATCTCCTCATTTGCGTGTTTTGCAAAAACGATTATCTGAAGAAATTACAAGCATGGTACATTCTAAAGACGATTTAGATAATGCTATAAAGGCCAGTTCAATACTTTTTGGAAAATCTACAAGTGAAGATTTAAAGCAATTGAATAAACAAACATTTCTAGATGTTTTTGATGGTGTTCCAAGTTCAGAAATTAATGCTATTGATATTGAAAACGGACTAGATATCGTTGCTGCTTTGGTTGAAAAAGGAGGGTTTTTAAAATCTAACAACGAAGCAAGAAGAGCGCTAAAAGAGAACTCAATTTCAGTAAACAAAGAAAAAGTTAACGAGGATTATAAATTATCTAAAGAAGACCTTATTAACAATAAGTTTGTGCTTTTGCAACGTGGTAAGAAAAGCTACTTTATCCTTACTCTAAAATAAGAAAAGCCTGATTTTTCAATCAGGCTTAAAACTAACCAACCAACTAGAAAATCAATCTTTCTTTTCCTAGCTAGGTTGTTTGTCGTTTATTTTTGAAAACCTTACAATACCATTAAGTTGCAACCACGAATATCTGAAGTATCAAACCTACCTATAATTTCAAATGAGTTATCATCATAAACCCTGCCTAGGTCTTGAGTAGCAATAAAAGAACAGGAATTAATATTAGCCAAATCTATAACATTTATGCCTCCAGTTTTTTTGTTTTCCAGATTTGTAAAGGCATCTTCAGTATCACGAGTTAAAATACGCATCCAATTTGGGCACTTGAAGATACCATTACCTTTAGAATATGCCTGACTTAATAGTTCAGTCATACCATATTCACTATGTATATTTTTTACGCCAAATCCTTCTTTTAATATTTGATGAAGTTCCTCTCTTACCAATTCTTTTCGTCTACCTTTCATACCACCAGTTTCCATTACAGTCACATTTTGTAAATTGAATTTATAGGTTTCAACTAAATCTAAAAGTGCGAAAGAAACGCCAATAAGCAAATTTTTTTTCCTTTGCTTGTCAAGCGAAATTAAAGTATCCTTTAATTCAGATAAATTATTTAGATAAAAGCCACTTTCACTATGATTAGATTGATTGATTAAATCATTCACCATATAAATCAATGATGACCCTTCACGTTCCAAATAGGAAGGTAATAAAGCAAGGACAACATAATCTTCAATTTTTCCATAAAAATTCTCAAACCCTTTGGTAAAGCTATTTTTATAGAGTTCTAAATCTGAAATGTAATGTTTACTCGTTATATTTCCAGTTGTTCCTGAACTTGTAAAAGTTGCCTCTATATTATTTTGACTACTGACAACTTTATGCGTTTTAAAAAACTGAATGGGTAAAAATGGGATGTCTTTAATTGTTTTAACTTCACTCGGATGTTTATAAAGCAAATCACAAAATGACCTATAAACCTTATTGTTTTCAAACTGATATTTAAAAACCTCCAAAGCTTTGGTTTGAAACTCAAAGTCTGTTTTAATATTAAAGATGTCATTACTATGTACCATTTAATTTTGGTGTCAGTTCGAGTGAAAATTGTTTTGCAATTTTTGTATCGAGAACAAAAGACAAAAGTATATAAAATAAAAAAGCGTTACTTAAGAGAGTAACGCTTTTAAAATATATAAACACTTTTTTTATTTTATAACCAGTTTTTTTGTAACTGTGGCTTCTTCTTGAGTTACTTTCATAATATATAATCCAGTATTTAAACTAGATACATTTAGTTTGCCATCGGTTACTTTACTATTTAAGACTTGTTTGCCTAAAACATCAAAAACTGAAACATCAAAATAATTTCCATTTCTACTTTTAAGATTTACATAGCCTAAAGAGGTTGGATTAGGATAAATGCCAAAACCATCTATATGAATATCATTAGTTGAGAGAACTGCTCCAAAAGAAGTACCTATATTTAGGTTGTCAACAAGAATACCTTCATTTAAATCTGAATCAGATTGTCTTAATGCAAAAGATTCTATAACGTCACCTGGGTTGGCTTCATCTGCTCCTATAATAGAAGTATCTCCTTCAGATGCAGCATTTATCCATAGCTCTGCTATATTTTCATCTTGGTCATATCTTACAATAGCACGATAAGTCACTCCGTAACTAAAATCTGTTGGCCAAATAGCATCTGAAGTACTATTAACTGTAGCTATTCCAACAGAAAAATCACCACCAGATGATGGAGGAACTATATCAAGACGAGCAACAAAGCCAAAACCACTATCCTTAAAATGTGCAAAATATTCATTGTCAGTGCCTGGAATTGGACCACCAGGGTCAACAACTGAAAAATCTATTCCAAAATAAACGTTACCTGCAACGGGAGTAAAAGCTAAATTAGCATCTTCACTAGGTGAACCATGCTGAACTAAAACTTGACCAGATACAACCATTAA
>DATGBV010000257.1:0-5923 GCA_035312485.1 Flavobacteriaceae bacterium
TTAAATGATAATACTGTAGCAGGCATAAAAATCAAGAATAAAAATTGCTTCTCGGTGCAGTATCATCCTGAAGCAAGTCCAGGGCCACACGATTCATCTTACTTATTTGATGAATTTATAGCTAATATTAAAAACAAATAATATTGAAACTTCAATGAACATTAAACTTTTTTGAGGTTTTTTTGTTACGAAAACATTATAGTATAAATTAAATGTAATAATAGAGATACAACTACTAACTAGCACAACTATTTTGTAAATTTGTATTTCAAATTTAACTAACCTAAAAAATAAAACATGAGCATTATAATTAACATTCATGCAAGACAAATTTTAGACTCACGAGGAAATCCAACTGTAGAAGTAGATGTCATTACAGAGAATGGTGTTTTAGGAAGAGCAGCTGTGCCTTCTGGAGCATCAACAGGAGAACATGAAGCGGTTGAGTTGCGAGATGGTGGTAATGATTATATGGGGAAAGGCGTTTTAAAAGCCGTTGAAAATGTTAATGCTATTATAGCCGAAGAATTGTTAGGGATTTCAGTTTTTGAGCAAAACCAGATAGATCAACTAATGATAGATTTAGACGGAACTCCAAACAAATCAAAACTTGGAGCCAATGCAATTTTAGGTGTTTCATTAGCAGTTGCAAAAGCAGCAGCAAACGAGTTAAATTTACCTTTATACAGGTACGTTGGCGGAGTTTCTGCAAATACACTTCCAGTCCCAATGATGAATATTGTAAATGGAGGTTCACATAGTGATGCTCCAATTGCGTTTCAGGAGTTTATGGTTATGCCTGTAAAAGCAAAAAACTTTACACACGCGATGCAAATGGGAACGGAAATTTTCCATAATCTCAAGAAAGTATTGCATGATAGAGGTTTAAGTACGGCAGTTGGCGATGAAGGTGGTTTTGCCCCTACATTTGATGGTACTGAAGATGCACTTGATACTGTGGCAACTGCAGTTGAGAAAGCTGGATACAAATTAGGTGATGATGTGATGCTTGCTTTAGACTGTGCATCAGCAGAGTTTTACGTTGATGGAAAGTATGATTATACCAAGTTTGAAGGTGCTAGTGGTGTTGTTAGAACTTCTAAAGAGCAAGCAGATTACTTGGCAGAATTGGTTTCAAAATATCCAATCATTTCTATTGAAGATGGTATGGATGAGAACGATTGGGAAGGCTGGAAATATTTAACCGAAAAAATTGGAGATAAAGTTCAATTGGTTGGTGATGATTTATTTGTAACCAATGTAGAACGTCTATCAAGAGGTATTGAAAATGGCATAGCAAACTCAATCCTTATAAAAGTAAACCAAATAGGAACTTTAACTGAAACTATTGCAGCAGTGAATATGGCACATAATGCAGGTTATACTTCGGTAATGTCACATCGCTCGGGAGAAACAGAAGACAATACTATAGCAGACTTGGCTGTTGCTTTAAACACAGGACAAATTAAAACCGGTTCTGCTTCAAGAAGTGACCGAATGGCAAAATACAATCAGTTATTAAGAATTGAGGAAGAATTAGGGCACATAGCTTATTATCCTCAAGAAAAGGCTTTTAAGGTAAACTAAAACTCATACAAAAGACCATTTGTAAATTCGTATTGTGCTTTTGGTATATCCATAACGGGAAAAGCATCATAGTTATAACTGAATGTAGATTTAAAGGCTAATCCTTTAAAGATTTCAAGCAGTAAAGATGTTTCATTGGAAAATCTGAAATCCTTAAATGATTTTAATTTTGGCTGATAGTAACTAGTACTTATTAATGTTATTTTGTCCGTTGGGTATATACTAGTAGATAAATAAGTACTTCCTCTAAAATCCCTTTGAATTCTTTCTTCAGCAATATCCGAAGCTTTTTCATATTCATACATTACCAAAGTACCAAGATAAAATCTATAGTTGTCGTTTTTACTTAACTTATATCTCGGTCCTAATCCTATTAAACCTCTAAAATCTATTTCAGAGATGGCATCATATTGTGCTTGGGTAAAAGCTTCAAGTTTAATTTTTGACGTAAGTGTATGATTGTACCTAAAATGTTGTATGCCTTTATTCACAAAAGAACTTCCTTCTATTTTTTGAAAGTTCAAATCATTAATAAAAAGCCATAAATTCTTCTTGTTGTTATATTGAACATGAGCTTTATTAGAAACTCTAAAAATGTTATTTGTATTCTTTATCAAACTTATGTTAAGACTTACAGATCCAGACCATTTGGCAGAATCTGTTTTTTTTCGCATAGATTCTACATTAACTACTTGACCAAAACAGTCATAATTAATGAGTAAGATGATGATAAATATTTTTAAAGCTCTATTCATTTTGATATCAATTTTTTCAATCTCATAATTATGAAAACCTTTGAAAGTTCCTTTATTAATCGTAAGATATTTCGTAAATTGGTAATCTGCAAAATTAAATAAACATTTATAGAATATGTCAGATAAAGCCAGCTTTAATATTAATGGTAATACTCATGAATTTCCTTTATTAAAAGGAACAGAAAACGAAATAGGTGTAGATATAAAATCATTACGAAGCAGTACTGGAATCATAACTTTAGACCCTGGATATAAAAACACAGGTTCTTGTGAAAGTAGTATTACATTTCTGGATGGTGAAAAAGGGATTTTGAGATATAGAGGATATGCTATTGAAGACTTGGCTGAAAAGGCAGGTTTTCTTGAGGTCGCTTTTTTATTAATCTTTGGAGAATTACCAACAAAAGAACAGCTAGATAAATTTCATGCAGATATAAAGTCTAAATCTGTAGTTGATGACGATGTAAGGAAAATAGTAGATTCGTTTCCAAAATCTGCCCATCCAATGGGTGTTCTGTCTTCACTTACAAGTGCATTAACAGCCTTCAATCCTTCTATTGTGAATGTAGATTCTGATGAGGACATGTACAATTCTGTTGTAAAAATCATGGGGAAACTCCCAGTATTGGTTGCATGGACACTGCGCAAAAAACAAGGACTGCCTTTAGATTACGGAGACAACGGTCTAGGGTATGTAGAAAATGTTTTGAAGATGATGTTCAAACAACCAAATCAAGAATATGTTCAGAATCCCATAATTGTGAATGCTTTGGATAAGCTTTTAATCTTGCACGCCGACCACGAACAAAACTGTTCTACATCTACGGTGAGAATTGTAGGCTCTTCCCATGCTGGATTATTTGCTTCTATCTCAGCAGGAATTTCTGCTCTTTGGGGACCACTTCACGGAGGAGCTAATCAAGCAGTTCTTGAAATGTTAGAAGCTATAAAAGAAGATGGAGGAGATACCAAAAAATATATGGCAAAAGCTAAAGACAAAAATGATCCGTTCCGCTTAATGGGCTTTGGTCATAGAGTGTACAAAAATTTTGACCCTAGAGCAAGAATAATAAAGGCTGCAGCAGATGAGGTTCTTACCGATTTAGGTGTTCAGGATCCTATTTTAGATATTGCAAAAGGACTTGAGCACGAAGCTTTAAATGATAATTATTTTGTAAAACGTAAATTATATCCAAACGTCGATTTTTATTCTGGCATTATCTACAGAGCAATGGGAATACCAACAGATATGTTTACAGTTATGTTTGCTTTGGGTAGGTTACCAGGTTGGATTGCTCAATATCGCGAAATGCGTTTAAGAAAAGAACCTATTGGAAGACCAAGACAATTGTATATTGGTGAAAGACACAGAGCTTTTAAAACAGTTGATGAACGATAGAATCATTTTTAATATATTTAAGGCTTCATATATTTATATGAAGCTTTTTTTATAGTTATTATATATGTTAAAACTGAATATAAAAAACGAGACATCCAGACTTCGAGCAGTTATTTTAGGCACTGCAAAAAACAATGGACCAGTACCAAAAATTGAAGATTGTTACGATCCAAAAAGCAGATTACATGTTTCGGCAGGCACGTATCCAAAAGAAGAAAATTTAATTGTAGAGATGGAAGCTGCTGCAGCTGTTTTTGAGAAATATGGTGTTACTGTTTACAGACCAGATGTTATCCAAGATTGTAACCAGATATTTTCTCGAGATATTGCGTTTGTAATTGAAGACAAAATTATAAGAGCTAATATTTTACCTGACAGAGAGAAAGAATTTAATGCTATAAAATATGTTTGGAATCAAGTTGAAGATGATAAAAGAATTATTCTTCCTGAAGAATGCCATGTAGAAGGAGGAGACGTAATGCCTTGGAACGATTATATCTTCATTGGCACTTACTCTGGAGAAGATTATCCAGATTATATAACGGCCAGAACCAATATGGATTCAGTTATTGCTATCCAAGAATTATTTCCAGACAAAAGCGTTAAGGCTTTTGAGTTGCGTAAATCTAACACAGATCCTTATAATAATGCATTGCATTTAGATTGTTGCTTCCAACCTATTGGAAAGGACAAAGCTATTATTCATAAAAATGGATTTTTAGTTGAAAGCGAATACAATTGGCTTGTTGATTTCTTTGGAAAAGAGAACGTCTTTGAAATTACCAAAGAAGAAATGTACAATATGAACAGCAATATTTTCTCCATTTCTGAAGAGGTTATCATTTCAGAAATAAACTTTACGCGTTTAAACACATGGTTACGCCAAAATGGGTTTACAGTAGAAGAAGTACCTTATGCAGAAATTGGAAAGCAGGAAGGACTGCTACGTTGTACAACAATGCCTTTAATTAGGGATTAACTGTCATTCCTGCGTAGGCAAGAATCTATTTGATTCTTTTATTATTATAGATTCCGCATTGAGTGTGGAATGACAAAAGGAAATCAATTATTTTTTCAATTCATTATTTCAAAGAAACCAATATCTGTTAATGTAGTTGTTGGTTCCCCATTAGAATTGTATGGCTGTACAACCAACTGTTTGGTTACATGGTAGCTGTTATTTCCAGTTTCAGAAAATGTGTATGTCGCTGTAGATAAGCCTATGGTATATTCTACAACATTATTGTTAAAACTATAGGGATCAGACCAATAACCATAATAATCCGTTCCCCAAACCCCAATAGAAGCATCAGTAAAAAAAGTAATTTGATTGCCTTGAGTTTCAAACTGGAATAAAGGATCATGGTCTATATACTCCACAATTTGATAAAACGTACCATTTGTAGTTTCATCTGTTCCACCATCATTATTATTCTTTTTTTTGCCCTTTGTTTTTGCAGGTCTATTTGATGAATTGCTTTCAATCTCTTCGGTAGAAATATCATTATGCTGACAGGAAAAAAGAAATATCAAAACTATACTAAAAGCAAAAAGAAGTGGTTTTGTAGAGTTCATTTTTAATAAAATTAGATTGACTTTAAATTTAATAACTAAAGTTATTAAAAAATGTTAGTTGGCTAACATTTTCTATTTTAACAAATATGCAACGATCAAACGGTTTAACTAAAATAAGTAATGTTTTTTAACTCAATTTTTTGTAGGGTGTTTGGCGTCTTTGCATGATTAAGTATTTTAGTCGCTTACTAGCTCTTTCGAAAAAAATGGTAATATTTTTGTTTTGATTCTTTCTCCAACTTTATCACCATGACCACCATCAAATACCTCAAATGTGTTCTGGACATTTAATCGATTCAATATATCTGAAAAAGATTGATTGGATTCCCGTAATCCAGGAATATCCTTGTTTCCCGCATCAAACGATATCGCATGTAACCGTTGTAAATTTGTTACATATTGATCTACCATCCAGCTGGGATAATTTGCCAACCATCTGGCAGTTGCATTTTCATTAATTGAGAGTGAGTCACCTTTAATTTTAAAAGGAAAGTCAGAATAGAATGGAGGGTTGTTAGGATTGGGAGAAAATGCTGCTGCAGAAGCCAGAAACGTTTTTGAACCAAAAGAAGCTTTATCAATGCTATCTAGGTTTTGTACTGACATA
>DATGBV010000258.1:0-9309 GCA_035312485.1 Flavobacteriaceae bacterium
AGATAGAGAAGCCATCATGACAGCGCTTACGTCTTATTGTGATATCATTTTAGGTAATGAAGAAGATGCAGAAAAGCATTTTGGCATCCACCCGGAAGGACTGGATGTACACAAACATGGTCATGATGTAAAAGCAGAAGCTTTTTTATCGGTTTGTCAACAAATGATGAAAAAATTCCCAAGAGCTAAAAAGGTAATCACGACCTTAAGAGGATCAATATCTGCATCTCATAATACATGGGCAGGTGTTTTATATGATGGGAAGACAATGTATGAGACAAGACAGTACCAGATTACGGATATTGTAGATCGTGTTGGAGGAGGTGATAGTTTTATGGGCGGCTTGATCTATGGTCTATTGAAATACCCAGAGGATGACCAGAACGCACTGGATTTTGCAGTAGCAGCATCATGTTTAAAACATACGATCAAGGGAGATGCAAATCTGGTAACCGTTGATGAAGTACAAAAGCTTATGGGTGGAGATGCTTCAGGAAGAGTAGCTAGATAGATTTAGAATAGTTTCTAAATACGTTTAATATGAAAAAATCGATTGCAATCATTTGTGGAGGAGGACCAGCGCCTGGAATCAATACCGTTATAAGTACTGTTGCTAAAACTTTTATGAAAGACGGTTACAAGGTTATTGGTGTTCACCATGGATATAAAGGATTGCTCTCAGACAATCCAGAAGTAAAGATCTTCGATTTTCATCATGCTGACCGTATTTTTAGTCGTGGCGGTTCTACTTTAATTATGAGTAGATTTAAACCAAAAGACAGTGATTTTAAAGCAGATTTTTTTAAAAAAAACAATGTAAAATTGTTGATAACTATTGGTGGTGATGATACAGCCTCGACAGCAAATAGATTGACCAAATATCTTCAAACTCAAAATTTAACAGTTGCTCACGTTCACGTTCCAAAAACAATTGATAACGATTTACCCTTACCAGACAGAAACCCAACATTTGGTTTTCATACAGCTAAAGACGAAGGCGTTAGAATAGGGAATACTGTATATGAGGATGCCAGAACCAGTGAGAATTGGTTTGTAATGTCTGCAATGGGACGTTCTGCTGGTCATTTAGCATTTGGAATTGCTTCTGCTTGTCATTTTCAAATGATGATTATACCAGAAATGTTCAATAAAACGACCGTTACTTTTGAGAAGATAATTAACATGATTATTTCTTCAATTGTGAAATGTAAAATTAAAGGTGTTGAGTATGGAGTTGCTTTAGTAAGTGAAGGCGTTTTTCATTTTATGGATGAAGAAGAAATCGTAAACTCTGGTATTAATTTTACTTATGATGAACATGGGCATCCTGAATTAGGCAATGTGAGCAAATCACATATATTCAATTATTTATTACAACTTAAATTAAAAGAAATAGGATTGGTAGTAAAAACCAGACCTGTAGAATTGGGCTACGAATTAAGATGCTGCAATCCAATAGCGTTCGATTTAACACTGTGTACATTATTAGGAATAGGAGTTAAAAAGCTATATGATCAGGGAATTTCTGGTTGTATAGTTAGTGCCAATTCAAGAGGTGATATTTCGCCATTGTTTTTGAAAGATTTTGAAGATGAAAATGGAAAAATTCCTCCAAGACTGGTAGATATCAATTCCGATATGGCACAATTGTTCATCAATAATCTTTTCTACATTCAGGAAAAGGATTATGAAAAAGCAAAAAAATATGTAACCAATACAGAGGCATATGATTTTAAGAAAATATTAAACTGGAATTAAAATTTTAATAATAATAAACTAAATGGCACAATATACAAGATTAGAAGTAGCCCAGGCAATGAAAGACACAGGATTGGTTCCTTTGTTTTTTCACAGTGATATAGAATTAAGCAAAAACGTACTTAAAGCATGTTATGATGGAGGCGCTCGTTTAATGGAGTTTACAGCAAGAGGCGATTTTGCTCATGAAGTTTTTGGAGAACTTAACAAATACGCCCTTAAAGAATTACCGGGAATGGTTATGGGAGTAGGCTCTGTTACAGATGCGGGACAAGCATCATTATACATGTCATTAGGAGCTAACTTTGTGGTCACACCAGTTTTAAGAGAAGATATTGCCATAGTATGTAATCGTAAAAAAGTACTTTGGTCACCTGGTTGCGGTAGCTTAACGGAAATAGCCAGAGCAGAAGAGTTGGGCTGTGAGGTTGTAAAGTTATTCCCTGGAGATTTATACGGTCCAAAATTCGTAAAGGGAATCCGAGGTCCACAACCATGGACGAGCATCATGCCAACAGGTGGTGTTTCACCAAATGAAGAGAACCTTAAAGGTTGGTTTGATGCAGGAGTAACTTGCGTAGGTATGGGCTCACAACTGATATCGAAAGATATTTTGGCAAGTAAGGATTACGATGCATTGAGACAAAAAGTGGAAGAAGCACTGCTCATTATTAAAAACGTTAGAAAATAAACACCAATGAAAAAAAGCTTGATTACAATACTGTCTTTATTTGTATTTATTTTAACCATTAGTTGTGATAAAATAAGTGACACAAGAACTATTAAGTTAGCACATGGTTTGGATGTTAATCATTCTGTACATAAAGCTATGGTTAAGATGGGTGAAGATTTGGCTAAAATTTCAGATGGTAAAATGAGTTTAGAAATTTACCCAAGCCAACAATTAGGTACTGAACGTGAATGTATAGAGTTATTACAAATAGGTAGTTTGGATATGACTAAAGTTTCTGTTGGTGTAATGGAAAATTTTGCACCTAAAATGAAAGTTTTTGGTTTGCCTTTTTTATTTAGGGATAAGCAACATTCCTTTAATGTTTTAGATGGACCAATTGGTCAAGAACTATTGGATAACGGGACAGAATATTGGATAAAAGGGATGTGTTATTACGATGCTGGAAGTAGAAGCTTTTATACAAAAGATAAACCAATCAATACACCAGAAGATTTAAAAGGTTTGAAAATCAGGGTTATGGAGAGTGTCACGGCAGTAGATATGGTAAAAGGATTAGGAGGCTCGCCAACTCCTATTTCATGGGGAGAACTATATACTTCATTACAGCAAGGTGTTGTTGATGGTGCAGAAAATAATCCACCTAGTTTTTACCTGTCAAGACATTACGAAGTTTGTAAATACTACTCTTTAGATGAACATACGGTACTTCCAGATGTATTAATCATGGGTACACATCTTTGGGATAAACTTACTGATCAAGAAAAAAAATGGGTTCATCAGGCAGTAGACAGTTCAGTTGTCTATCAACGAAAGTTATGGAATGAAGCCGAAAAAGAAGCACTGGATGAAGTTCAAAAAGCAGGTGTTACTATTGTTCGCCCTGATAAAACATTATTTTCTAGCCAAGTTCAAGGTGTTTATGAACAATATAAAAGTGATGAAATAATGAACGATTTAATTGAAAGAATCCAAAACACGAATTAAAATGGTACTTCGAAAACTAATTGATAAAATATTGAGTAAAGCTTTGGTTATAATCATGAGCATAATGGTCATTAATGTGCTTTGGCAAGTGTTCACTCGATTTATAGTTGGAACTCCAAGTTCTTTTACGGATGAATTAGCTCGATATTTAATGATCTGGTTGGGAATTTTGGGAGCAGCCTATGTTTCAGGACGTAATATGCATGTGGCTATTGATGTACTTCCATTAAGATCAAGCACAAAAACTCAAAAAAAGTTAAAACGTATTGTTTATGTATTAATTATTTTGTTTGCCTTTTTTGCTATGGTTATCGGAGGAATAAGGTTAGTATATATTACGTTTGTTTTAGGACAACATTCACCAGCACTACAAATACCTTTAGGGTTTGTTTATCTAGCAATTCCGTTAAGTGGTATATTAATTATTTATTATAAAGTTTCAGACATATTAAAAATATCATAGCATGGATTATATACCAATATTAGTTTTAGTAATAAGTTTTATCTGTTTTCTTGCCATAGGAACACCAGTAGCTTGGAGTATTGCTATATCTTCTGTACTTACCATGTTGGTAAGCATTCCTTCTTTACCAGCTTTTACAACTGTATCTCAAAGAATGGGTACTGGTTTAGATAGTTTTGCGCTTTTGGCAATACCATTTTTCATACTTTCTGGGCAATTGATGAATAAAGGTGGAATAGCACATAGGTTGATTGCTTTCGCAAAAACCTTGGTCGGGTCATTGCCTGGAGGATTGGCTTTAATAAATGTAATTGGCGCTATGTTAATGGGTGCAATTGCTGGTTCTGCAATGGCTTCGGCATCAGCAATGGGAAGTATTCTAGGTCCTGAAATGGAAAAAGAAGGCTATTCTAAAGAATTTGGAGCAGCTGTAAATATAACTTCTGCAACTACTGGGTTAGTTATTCCTCCTAGTAATATTTTGATTGTTTATTCTTTGGCAAGCGGAGGTGTATCTATTGCAGCATTATTTTTAGCAGGCTATATACCTGGAATTCTAACAGGTCTGTTTTTAATGGTGGTTGCAATGTTTTGGGCGAAAAAAAAGAAGTATAAATTAGGAGAGAAGAGCAATCTAAAGCAAGTGGTAAAAACTTTTATTGATGCTGTTCCAAGCTTATTTTTATTAGTTGTAGTTATAGGAGGTATAGTAGTAGGAATTTTTACTGCAACAGAAGCTTCTGCGATTGCTGTTTTATATACTTTAGTTCTAGGATTTATTTACAAAGAGATAACTGTTAAATCATTACCTGAAATTCTTCTAGACTCTTCAGTTACAACAGCAATTGTCATGCTGTTAATTGGAGCCTCAATGAGTATGTCTTGGGTGTTGTCTTTTGAAAATATTCCACAAGAAATCAGCGCTCTCTTATTAGGGATTAGTGATAATCAAATAATTATTCTATTGATCATTAATTTGTTACTATTATTTGTTGGGATCTTTATGGATATGACACCTGCTGTTTTGATTTTTACTCCAATATTTTTGCCTGTTATTACTGAATTGGGTATGGATCCTATTCACTTTGGAATTATTATGGTGCTGAATTTATGTATTGGACTATGTACACCTCCAGTAGGCTCCGTACTATTTGTTGGTGTCGGTGTAGCACAAACTACAATCCAAAAAGTTGTTAAGCCATTATTACCACTATTTCTTGCGATGATTTTTGCTTTGTTTTTAGTAACATATTTCCCAGAATTAACACTTTGGCTCCCTAGATTATTTAACCTTTAATAATTTTAAATGAAAATGTCGGAATTGAAAGAAAAAAATAAAATTTTAAACAGGAACAACCTAGGGTTGAACATAGATTTACCGATTAAGGTAGTTCAATTTGGTGAAGGAAACTTTTTGAGGGCTTTTGTAGATTATGCATTCCATAAGCTAAACCAAGAGATTGATTTTAATGCTGGGATAGCAGTAGTTCAGCCTATAGATAGAGGTATGGTAAATATGCTCAATGATCAAGAAGGTCTGTACACTTTATTCATGAATGGTATAAAAAAAGGCAATGAAATTCAGGATATTGAGTTAATCACCAATATTGTGAAAGGAATTGATCCATATAAAGACTTTAAGGCATTTTTAAATCTAGCAAAGGAAGAGAGCCTTCAATTTATAATTTCCAATACAACTGAAGCTGGAATAGCATATATAGATACTGACACTTTAGAGATGCAACCTCCAAATTCTTTTCCTGCTAAATTGACGGTTCTTTTACATGAGAGGTTTAAATATTTTAATGGCCAACCAGATAAAGGACTTACAATTATTCCTTGTGAACTTATTAATCATAATTCTGATAAGCTTAAAGAGGTTATTTTAAAATATTGTACAAAATGGAATCTTGAAAAACCCTTTGTTGATTGGGTTTTAAATCATTGTTCTTTTCACAGTACACTTGTAGATAGAATTGTCCCTGGATATCCAAAAGATGATATTGAAAGTTATAGTAGCCAGCTAAACTATCAAGACAATTTAATAGTAGCCGCCGAAACTTTTTTTCTATGGGTTATAGAAGGCGATGATAAGCTAAAAGAAAAATTACCTTTTCATAAAACAGATTTAGATGTAAGGATTGTAAAAGATATGCAACCTTACCGAACACGTAAAGTACGTATCTTGAATGGTGCGCATACATCAATAGCTGCTCTATCAATTTTATATGGCAATACAACAGTAAAACAAACAATAGATAATGACTTTACTGGTGAGTTCGTTAATACAACAATTTTCGATGAAATAATTGATGTTGTTTCAATGGATAAGCAAGAGCTAAAGAGTTTTGCCGAAGAAGTTTTAGACAGGTTTAGAAACCCATTTATTGTACATCAATTATCAGATCTTGTACTAAATTGTGTTTCAAAATTTAAGGTAAGAGTACTACCAAGCTTGTTAGAATACCAATCAATACATAACAAATTGCCAGTTCATCTAACGTTCTCACTGGCTTGTTTAATACGTTTTTACAAGGGAACTTGGAACAATAAAGAATTACCTATAAAAGATAGTCAGGATATTATAGAGGCTTTCTCTAAAATTTGGAAACTTAACGATTACCATACAATAGCTGAAACTACCTTAAAAAATGAAGATTTCTGGGAGCAGGATTTAACTAAAGTAAATGGATTAACTGAAGCAATTGCTTCAGCTCTTGAAGAGATTGAATTAAATGGGATAGAAAACGGATTCGTTAATTTTAGCAAATCACATTAAAAGATTTTAGCAGATGCAGAAGAAATTAATTAAAGTACATCCTTCAGATAATGTTGCTGTTGCACTAGTTGATTTAAAAGCTGGTGAAGAGGTACTATTTGAAGAGAAGACAATTTATATAGTTAAAGATGTTAAAGCAAAGCACAAGATAGCATTAGCAGATTTTGAAGCTGGTAGTAGAATTATTATGTATGGTGTTTTAGTTGGAAAGTCAAATACTTCTGTAGCGAGAGGTGAAGTTCTAACAACCGAAAATGTAACTCATCAAAGTGAAAAAGTTTATAAAAAGACAGGTGACATAGGATGGACTGCCCCAAATGTAGATAAGTGGAAAGAAAGAACTTTTTTAGGATATCATAGAGAAGATGGTCAGGTTGGAACCGCCAATGTTTGGTTATTTTTCCCATTAGTGTTTTGTGAAAATAGAAATATAGAAACCCTAAAAGAGATCTTTCAAAAAGAACTGCTCACTCAAAAAGTAAGCAGTCAAAGAATGTTACTTCGTGCATTAGTCAATAATGAAGAAGTAGCAACTATGGATCAAGAAAACGAAGTGGCTACAAAAGTATTTGATAATGTTGAGGTCAAATTCATAACTCATGCAGGAGGATGTGGAGGAATTCGACAAGATTCTGAAAGCCTAGCCAAACTGTTAGCTGGATATGTAAACAACCCTAATGTTGCAGGAGCTTCGGTTTTGAGTTTAGGCTGTCAAAATTTACAGGTTGAGATTTTTAACAATGCACTAAAATCAATTAACCCCAATAACACAAAACCAATTCTAATTTTTGACCAACAAAAGACAGGTACGGTTGATCAAATGCTAAATAACATTATTAAAGAATCTTATGAAGCAATTAAAAATGCAAATCAAATAAAACGCAAGCCTGCGCCAATTTCAAAATTAAGAGTTGGCTTAGAGTGTGGAGGTTCGGATGGGTTTTCAGGAATTTCAGCCAATCCAACTTTAGGCTATGTATCAGATATGTTGGCAGAACTTGGAGGCACAGCCATATTGGCAGAATTCCCAGAACTATGTGGTGTAGAACAAGAATTGGCAAATAGATGTGTAACAGAAGAGACTGCTAACAAGTTTTTATCATTAATGAAAGCTTTTGAAAAATCTGTAACAGATGCTGGTTCAGGGTTTGATATGAATCCGTCACCTGGAAATATTAAAGATGGTTTGATAACAGATGCTATGAAATCTGCTGGAGCTGCCAAAAAGGGAGGAACATCTCCAGTGGTTGATGTGTTGGACTTTGGTGAATATATCACTAAACCTGGATTAAACTTATTATGTACTCCAGGCAATGATGTTGAAAGTACCACTGCTATTGTTGGGTCTGGAGCCAATGTTGTTTTATTTACAACGGGTTTGGGGACACCAACAGGAAACCCGGTTGCGCCAATAATAAAAGTTTCATCAAATTCTGATCTGGCAAATAGAATGAGTGATATTATTGATGTGGATACAGGCGATGTTATTAAAGGAGAAAAAACCATTGAAGAAATGGCAGATCAATTACTCGAATTTATAATTAAGGTTGCAAGCGGATATATTAAAACGAAAGCGGATATATTAAATCAAAATGATTTTATCCCTTGGCGACGAGGAGTATCGTTATAGTATTATAAAGACTATAGATATGATATTTTTCAATTATTAAAAAGTTGATTATAATACTTTATTATTGTTAACATGTACTGTCGATCTTAATGAAGAATCCCTAATAATTAATTCAGGTTCGAGAACAACCCTCTTTTGGGATTTAACTCTTTTATCATTATCAACTTCTTCTAAAAACACCTGTGCTGTAAGCCTGCCCATTTCAACAGGAGATTGATCAACAGATGAAATTGAAAGTTCCATAAAACGCGTGAATGGCTCATTTGCAAAACCAACCACACAGATATCATCTGGAATTTTAAGACCATGCTCCTTTATTTCTTGTATAGCACCAAGAGCTGTAAAATCACTAGATGAAAATATAGCATCAGGAGGTGTTTCCATGTCAAGTAAAATTTTCATGGCTTTTCTTCCTTCTTCAACTTTACTTTTGGTTTCTATAACTAGGCTTTCATCAAATTCTAAACCGTTGTCTAGTATGGCTTGTTTATAGCCCAAGTAACGATTTTTAAAAATTTCTAATGATCGATCATTTGATAAATGTGCAATACGTTTACATCCTTGTTTAATTAATTGTTTAGTTGCTTCATAAGCTCCATTAAAATCATCTATAGTTACAGAACTAACACCATCAATGTCTCTCTTTCTATCAAAATAGATTAAAGGGATATGTTTTTGAGATAAAGTACTAATTACCTTGTTTTTGCTTTTAGCATTAGAAATTGACATTAAAACACCATCAACCTGTGCGTTAATTAGTGAATTGATTTTTTCATTTTCTAATGTTTCTTGATCATGTGTTTGACAAACTATTACATGATAACCTTTCGGGTATAGTTCGTCTTCAATACCTCTAATCACCGAAGCAAAAAAGTTACTATCCACTCGCGGTACAATAACACCTACGTTACCACTTTTACCACTCTTAAGAGCTCGAGCAAGAGTATTTTGTTCATAATTCATTTCCTTTGCGGTTTGATTTACCAACTCCCTTGTAGATT
>DATGBV010000259.1:0-12759 GCA_035312485.1 Flavobacteriaceae bacterium
GACGTGTTGTAGCAATTGTTACAAAACTGTCTTCACCTTCAACTTGATATTTTACATAATACAATTTGTCTGTACGCTCAACATGTATAACTTCTTCATCAGAAAGTGTTGTTTTTGCAACAGGATCCCAATTTACCATTCGGTATCCACGATAGATCAGCCCCTTTTTGTATAAATCTATAAATACATCAATGACAGATTCAGACAAATCGTCATCCAGAGTAAATTTAGTACGCTTCCAATCACAAGAAGCTCCTAATTTTTTAAGTTGTTCAAGGATAATGCCTCCATGTTTATGTGTCCATTCCCAGGCATATTCAATAAATTCATCACGTGAAATATCTGCTTTATCAATTCCTTCCTTTTTTAACTTATCAACAACTTTGGCTTCTGTAGCAATTGAAGCATGGTCTGTTCCAGGAACCCAACATGCATTTTTACCTAATAAACGTGCACGACGGACAAGTACATCCTGTATAGTATTATTAAGCATGTGTCCCATATGCAAAACACCTGTTACATTTGGTGGCGGAATAACAATAGTATAAGGTTCTCTATTGTCTGGTTGAGAATGAAAATAATCATGTTTCATCCAGTAATCATACCACTTACCTTCTACTTGGCTTGCATCATATTTTGACGGAATCTGCATACTTTGGAATAGTTTTTGACTTTGATGTGCAAAAGTACTTATATTTCTTGTTCTGTGAAAGCCTTAAAAAGGCATTATTATTAGATAATTTGAAGATTATATACTAAAGCTAGAATTGTCATACATCTAATAATTTTGTAGAATGTTTAAAAAGTAAGTATGTTAGCAATAATTAAAATATAAAAGTGATGAAAAAATTAGTTGCAATTTTATTTATAGGATTAATCAGTTTTGCACTAAATGCTCAAGAAAAAGTAGCTAAAATAGAGTTTAAAACTGATGTAATTGACTATGGCACTATTGAAAAAGGAGCTAATGGTGTTAGAACTTTTGAGTTCACCAATACCGGAGATGCACCACTTATTATTACTAAAGTAAGTTCAAGTTGTGGATGTACAGTTCCTAAAAAACCAGATGCACCAATAATGCCTGGTGAAACTGGAGAAATACAAGTAAAGTATGATACCAATAGAGTTATGCCAATTAGAAAAACAATTACTGTTATTTCTAATTCTGATACTCCAACTGTGGCTTTAAAAATTAAAGGAGAAGTTATAGATCCTAACAAATCTAGTGTTTTGGAAAAGAAAAATAAAAGTGTGGTTGAGCAATAAAAACCATACTCATGATAATTTAAAGCTCAAACAAATTTGTTTGAGCTTTTTTTATTTAAAAACACTTTCTAACATAAATTGATAGAATAAAATAATTCCGTTGCGGTCTACTCTTAATTTAATTCTTTTACCTACTTCTTCATAAAACATCTGTACAACTTCTTGTAGCTGTAAATTTTGAGTAGAGTTGCCGTTAATAGTTAAAATAACATCTCCAACTTTTAAGCCAGCTCTTTCAGCTGGTGAGCCTTTTCTTAATTCAACGATGCTAAAAGCTGGTTTTAATGCCAGCTTATATTTAGTTTCGATAACAATACTAGTAGAAGATTCAGTTTGGTTACCACTTAAAAGTCTGTCAGAGACAAAACTATTATCTGCTTCTTTTACTAATCTTACTCCAGTATGCTCAATCTCAATACCACTTTTATTATAGCTAAACTGATCTCTAAAATTACCGTTCTTCTTTAGTGTAATTCTTGCCTGTCGATAATCAAAAATAATACTAAATCGTTTTAATATGTTACCTGCCACACTACCATTCCGCTCTTTATGTTGTTTGGCATACAGTATTGACGTTGAGTCTGGAAACGAAACATTGGCATTTTTAAAACGGAAACCATTTAACCAGAATTCATCAACTTTTGAGCGTTTTCCATAAACGCTTCCACTTAAACCATGACCTAAAAAATCATTAAAATATTTGTTGCCTGCATGAATTCCTAAATTTTCATCTTCAAACAACCATAAAGCATCACTACCTCCAGAATCTATAAGTAATTTAACTGGGATTTGTTTATCATCAATTTTTACTGTTCCTCTTATATATGGTTTATTATTGTAGAATTCCAAGTTAAGACTGGTACACTTCTTACATTTCTTATAAACGTAATCTTCAGGATTGGTAATAGTTATATATTTTGAAATATAATTGACTTCAACTACAAAGTCTTTAAATAAATCATAGCCAATAATACCATGGACAGGCACTCCCAGTCTTGGTGCAAAATTTAACGAAGGATCAAAAATGGCATACAGTTCTTGGTTTATCTTAATGGCCTCACCTATTTTAATAACATTATTTCTAGATTTTAAGGCTTCAACAGGTTCTCCGTCTCCAAGACCCATTAATAAAATAGTTTCGGTGTCTCTAATTTTAAGAGAGTCTGTAATGTTTAAATAATTAAAAATTAAAGGCTTACTAACTCCTGTATCCAATATAAATGAAAGCTCAACACCATTAATTTCCACAGGAATTACAATTAAATTATTGATTAACTGAAATCTAATTTTGTCTTTACCCTTTTTAGTTTGAAGAGAAAACTCATTTTGCGAAAACCCAAAACTGAAAACAAAAAAAAATAAAAATGTTAAGTAAAGGTATTTTCTCATATAAGCTATAATTAATTCTTTTAATCAATTTACAAATCTTTATAACGTCATAAGCATTAATAGCTGTTTTTTAAAAAAACTTTAAGATAATTTTCGCAACTTTGCCTTTTAACTTTAAAAAATGCCAACAATATCTCAAAAAGGCTTATCTATGCCTGAATCACCAATTAGAAAGCTTGTTCCTTACGCTGAAGAAGCGTATAAAAAAGGAAAGACTGTATATCATTTAAATATTGGTCAGCCAGATATTAAAACACCTGAAATTGCTTTAGATGCAGTAAAAGTCCATTCTCTGGATATTTTGGCATATACAAGATCTGAAGGCTCTGATGCATACAGACAAAAAATTTCTAAATACTATAAAGGTCATAATATTAATGTAACTCATCAAGATATTATTGTTACTACTGGTGGAAGTGAAGCACTTCTGTTTGCTTTTGGAACTATTATGGATGCAGATGATGAAATTATTATTCCTGAACCATTTTACGCCAATTATAATGGGTTTTCAACTGCATCTGGTGTAAATATAGTTCCAGTTATTTCAAAAATTGAAGATAATTTTGCTTTACCTCCAATTGAGGAATTTGAAAATCTAATCACAAAAAAGACCAAAGCTATTTTAATTTGCAATCCTGGAAATCCTACAGGATATCTGTATTCTAAAGAGGAAATACAAAAACTGGCTTCTATAGTTAAAAAGCACAATCTATTTTTAATAGCCGATGAGGTTTATCGAGAATTTGCATATGATGGACAACAACACTATTCTGTAATGCAAGAAGATAGTTTAAAAGAACACGCTATTATGATAGATTCGGTTTCAAAGCGGTATAGCATGTGTGGTGCAAGAATTGGTTGTTTAGTTTCTAGAAACAGAGCTGTAATTCAAACTGCTTTAAAATTTGCACAGGCTAGATTAAGCCCACCAACATTAGCACAAATTGCAAGTGAAGCGGCTTTAGAAACGCCGCAAAGCTATTTTGATGCTGTTATTGAAGAGTATGTAGATCGTAGAAATACACTTATATATGAACTGCAAAAAATTGAAGGCGTTAAAGTTGCAAAACCCAAAGGTGCTTTTTATTGTATAGCAGAGCTTCCTTTAAAAAATGCAGATGCATTTGCTCAATGGTTGCTTGAAAAATTTGATATAAACAATGAAACCGTAATGGTGGCTCCTGCTGCAGGTTTTTATTCAACACCAAATGTTGGTCTAAATCAGGTTAGAATTGCGTATGTTCTTAAAAAAGAAAGTTTGATTAAGGCTGTCAATATTTTAAAAGAAGCTTTAAAAATTTATAAAGATTAGTGCAAATTCAGCAAAACATATCCTTAAAATCCTTCAATACTTTTGGTATAGATGTTAATGCTAAGCAATTTGTTTCGGTATCAAATATTGAGGAATTAAAGCAAGTTTTAGAATTAGTCAAAAATAAAAACAAGCTCATATTAGGTGGTGGTAGTAATATGTTACTTACTAAAGATATTAACGAGCTTGTTATACATATTCATTTAAAAGGAATTTCTGTAATTTCTGAAGATAGGAATACTGCTTTGATAAAAGCCAATGCTGGAGAAAACTGGCATGAATTTGTACTCTGGACCTTAAATCAAGATTTTGGTGGTTTAGAAAATCTATCTTTAATCCCAGGAAATGTTGGTACTGCCCCAATTCAAAATATTGGTGCTTATGGTGTTGAGCTTAAAGATACTTTTATTTCTTGTGAAGCCATTTCAGTGAATTCTGGTGAGATGCATACTTTTTCCAAGGATGAATGTAATTTTGATTATAGAGATTCTATTTTTAAAAATGAAGCTAAAGGCAAATATATTATAACCAGTGTTGTTTTTAAGCTTACAAAAAATGAGCACAAATTAAATACAAAATACGGAGCCATTGAGAATCAACTTGAAAGTGTTGGAATAAAGAATCCATCCATAAAAGATGTTTCAAATGCTGTTATTTCAATAAGACAGAGTAAATTACCTGATCCAAAAGTTTTAGGAAATAGTGGTAGTTTTTTTAAGAATCCTGTAATTACGTTAAACCAGTTTAATGACCTAAAAAGTAATTTCCCTGAAATTCCAAGTTATCTAGTTTCTGAAAATCAGGTCAAAGTCCCTGCAGCTTGGTTAATAGAAAAAGCTGGGTTTAAAGGAAAACGTTTTGGTAATTATGGTGTTCACACAAAGCAAGCTTTGGTATTAGTTAACTACGGCAATGCCAATGGCTCTGACATTTTAGCTTTATCGAAAATAATACAGAAAACAATTTTGCGTTTATTCAATATCTCTATTGAAGTTGAAGTAAACATTCTATAATCTGAAAAGAAATTAATACTTTTAACCCTAACCTATCTAAACTTTATTTGACTTGATTAGCCCAATTGAAAAAGAAATAGTTTATCTGTTAAGTAAATCTGATAAAAGAGCAATATCTCTACTCTATGAATATTATGCAGATTCTCTTTATGGTGTCATTTTGAAAATTGTCACTGATGAGCACGTGGCACAAGACGTACTCCAAGAAAGCTTTGTGAAAATTTGGAAAAACGCTAAAAAATATGACGCAAAAAAGGCAAAACTATTTACTTGGCTTTATCGTATAGTGTATAATACAGCTATAGACAAAGTACGTTCTACATCAACCAAAACTAACAAAGAAGTCCAAATCGAGACTTCAAACGTATATAAATTAACATCAAAAAGTTTAAATCAAGATGTTTTAGATATTAAAAAACACCTTTCAACTTTAGATGAGAAGTATCAAATTGTGATTAATGCCTTGTTTTTTGAAGGCATGACACAACAAGAAGCAAGTGATGAATTAGAAATTCCACTTGGAACGATAAAATCGAGATTAAAAATTGGACTTCGTGAATTGAAAAAAATTTACGATCCAGAATAAAAAAAGTCATGAATGATAAAATAACTACATTTTTAAATTCTGACCTACTAGAAAAATATCTAATAGGTAAAACTACTTCTGACGAAACAGAAATGGTTGAAACTTACATTTCAAAGTACCCAGAAGTACAGAAAGCATACAGTACACTTCAAGATAATTTAGAAATTGTTGCGAAAAGTAATGCTGTTGAAGCACCAAAAAGCATCTTAAACAATATTTTAGATGAACTTGACGAAGCACCTGTGATAGCAATAAATCAGGTTCAAAAAAAATGGCATAAATTTGCCGCCGCTGCTAGTGTTGCTGCATTAGTTTTTGCTGCAACTTCCTTTATGTTCTACTCACAAAACCAAAAACTGTCTAGAGAAAATCAGGTTGTTGTTGATGAAATTTTTGATTTGAGAAGTGATATTGACCAAAACAATGAAATGTTAAGTAAAGTTATGAGGCAATTATTGAGGCTCAATAATCCTGAAACTGAAAAATATATCATTAAAGGTAATGAGCGGGCAAAAGATTTAAAAACTGTTGCCTATATTAATGCCAAGGACAAAACATCTATGATTGATGTTGTATCTTTACCTCAATTACCAGAAGAACAGTGCTACCAAATTTGGGCAGAAGTTCAAGATAAAATGGTTAGTCTAGGTATTTTGAATGAAACAGACAGACAACTAAAAGCAATACCTTATACAGAAAATGCATTAGGTCTTAATATTACCATAGAACCAAAAGGTGGTAATACCAATGCAACACTAGATAATTTAGTTGCAGAAATTGCTATAAACAACAATAATTAATTAAGTTTAACCATACAGTTAAAAGCTGGATTTTATATATAAAATCCAGCTTTTGTTTTTTTATTCTTTCGCCTAAAAATAATACCTTTGTAAAAATTTTCAGATGAAACTTCTTCTTATCACATTAGTACTTTTAGCATTGGCATTTGCTGGTATAGCTATCAAAATTTGGGCTAAAAAAGATGGCAAATTTGCTGGCACGTGTGCAAGTCAAAATCCAATGCTTAACAAAGATGGTGAAGCATGCGGCTTTTGTGGTAAAACTCCAGACCAGTTCAAAGATTGTACAGAACCTGAACATGTATAATCCCATATGAATAGTATTGAAATAATTTTCTACTCCCTTGTTGTTGTAGTTTTTATTCAGCTTATTTTTTACACTATTTTTTTAACACAATTTGCGCTCTTAAAGCCTAAAAAATATACTAGAAAAAATATTGCTGTTTCGGTAATTGTTTGCGCTAAAAATGAAGCTGAAAATCTTAAAACCTTTTTACCATCAATAATCAATCAAGATTATTCTTCATTTGAGATTGTATTAATTAATGATGGATCTAATGACAAAACCTTGAAGGTTATGCAGAAATTTGCCTCTACAAATGATAATATTAAAGTTATTGATGTAAAAAATATCGAAGCTTTTTGGGGAAAGAAAAAATATGCATTAACGCTTGGCATTAAAGCTGCTTCTCATAATTTTTTGCTGTTTACAGATGCCGATTGTAAACCAGTTTCAAAACATTGGATAAAAGAAATGAGTTCTCATTTTAGCAAAGAAAAAACTATTATTCTGGGTTATAGTGGTTATGCTAAAGTGAAAAACTCTATTTTAAATAAGCTCATCAGATTTGAAACATTATTGACCGCTATACAATACTTTTCGTTTGCAAATTTTGGTATGCCATATATGGGCGTAGGAAGAAACTTGGCATATAGAAAGGACGAGTTTTTTAATGCTAATGGTTTTATGAGCCATATGGATATTAGGTCAGGTGACGACGATTTGTTTATAAATCAAATAGCAAATACTAAAAACACAAGGATTTGTTTTGCAAAAGAAAGCTTTACATTATCAAATCCTGAAAAAAGTTTAAAATCCTGGTTCAATCAAAAAAGAAGACATATTACCACTGCTAAAAGATACAAGGCAAATCATAAAATGGTTTTATCGTTGTTTTTCTTAACTCAATTTTTATTCTGGTCTTTAAGTATTGTCCTTTTAATAAGCCTTTTTAAATGGAAACTTGTATTAAGCTTGATCTTGTTGAGGACAGCTATTTTGTTTTTGGTTTTTGCATTTTCAACCAAAAAATTAGGCGATAAAGATATCTTGCTTTTACTTCCTTTTTTAGAACTCTTTTTAGTTATATTTCAAATAACTATCTTTATATCTAATCTTGTTTCAAGGCAAAGCTATTGGAAATAGAAAAAGCAATAAAAAAAGCAAAATTAAATGATCAAAAGGCATTTAATTTTTTATTGAATACATTTTGGGATGATGTTTATGGATTTCAATTAAAGCATATTCAAAATGAGAATACTGCCGAAGATATAACTATACAGACCTTTTCGCGTGCTTTTGATAGAATTGACACTTTTAAAGAAGAGTACAATTTTAAAACTTGGTTAATTACCATTTCTAAAAATATTCACATTGATCATATTAGAAAAGAAAAACGAAACCTGTCCCAAAACCTCTCTACTGATGATGAAAATACCATTTATCAGGTTTTAGATGAAAACCCTTCACCAGAGGACAAAATCATAACAGAGCAAAATTTAGCAAAACTTCTTCGCGATATAAAAAAACTGAAACCACATTATCAAGAAGTTATTCATTTAAGATATTTTCAAGAATTAAGCTATAAAGAAATTTCTGCAAAACTTAATGAACCAATGAACAACGTAAAAGTAAAGTTATTGAGGGCAAAAAAATTATTAGCTGAAATTATTCAAAAAAAGTAATGGCATCGATACTAAAAAAATTAGGTCCTGGATTAATTTTTGCAGGTGCATCAATAGGTGTGTCACATTTGGTGCAATCTACTCGTGCTGGAGCAGATTTTGGTTTAGGCTTAATTTGGGCTTTGCTTTTAATACATTTATTTAAATATCCTTTTTTTCAGTTTGGGGCAAGATATGCAGCAGCAACAGGAGAAAGTTTATTGGATGGTTACAGAAAACTTGGCAAAGGCGTATTGGTAATATATTTTATTATCACTTTTGCTACTATGTTTACTATTCAAACAGCAGTTACCATTGTAACAGCAGGTTTGGCATCTTCTTTATTTGGCAATTTTATTGGTATTGAAGCTTGGACTGTAATCATCACAATTGTTTGTTTAGCACTTTTAATTATTGGTAAATACAAGTTGTTGGATAATTTAATGAAGGTTATCATCATTATATTGACAATTAGTACGTTGGCTGCTGTATTTTTAGCCTTGCAAAACAATTCACAACCTATTTCCTTTAGTCAAGTTCTACCTGAAAATAGTATAGAAATTGCTTTTTTAATAGCATTTATGGGATGGATGCCTGCACCTTTAGATATTTCTGTTATGCAATCTCTCTGGGTTGTAGAAAAAAAGAAAGCAACAAAAATCTTTAAGCCAAAAGCGGCTATTTTAGATTTTAATATTGGCTACATAACAACCATTGTTTTAGGAATTGCATTTGTGCTTTTAGGAACTTTAATCATGCATAAAAGTGGTGAATCATTTAGCTCTAAAGCTGGAGAGTTTTCTGGACAGTTAATAAACATGTACACAAAAAGTCTCGGAAACTGGGCTTATATTATAATTGCCATTGCTGCATTCACAACCATGTTTAGCACTACACTAACAACCCTAGATGCTTCACCAAGAGCTATGGCAAAGACTACACAATTGTTATTTAAGAAGTATTCATTTTTTGATTATAAATTCTGGATTGCTTTACTTTCAATTGGTACCGTTTGCATCTTTTTCTTTTTGGCTTCAGAAATGGGATTATTAATTGAGATTGCTACCATTTTATCATTCTTAACTGCACCATTTTATGCCATTATAAACTATATTTTAATTAGCAGTAAAAATACGCCAAAGAAATGGCATCCTTCTTTGAATATGCATGTTTTAAGTTGGTTAGGAATTGTATTCTTAATCGGTTTTAGTATCTGGTTTCTTACAACTTTATAATATAACATTAAGATAATAGTTAGTATCTTTGCACTAAGAATTCTAAAATGAATACAGAAACTGATTTAAGCATACCTACTAAACGAGAGCCTAAACCAAAATGGCTTCGTGTAAAGCTTCCAACGGGGAAAAAATATACTGAACTTCGTGGTTTAGTAGATAAATATAAATTAAATACTATTTGTACTTCTGGAAGTTGTCCAAATATGGGAGAATGTTGGGGAGAAGGCACAGCAACCTTTATGATTCTTGGCAATATTTGTACACGTTCTTGTGGTTTTTGTGGTGTTAAAACTGGTAGACCTGAAACAGTAGATTGGGATGAACCTGAAAAAGTCGCACGTTCTATCAAGATTATGAATATAAAACATGCCGTTTTAACAAGTGTTGATAGAGACGATTTAAAAGATATGGGGAGTATTATGTGGGCTGAAACTGTAAAAGCGGTAAGAAGAATGAATCCAGAAACAACACTAGA
Source organism: Flavobacteriaceae bacterium (assembly GCA_035312485.1). Classification (GTDB taxonomy): domain Bacteria; phylum Bacteroidota; class Bacteroidia; order Flavobacteriales; family Flavobacteriaceae; genus Gilvirhabdus. The sequence continues at coordinate 10,024 of DATGBV010000259.1, forward strand.
AACCCTAATCCCAGATTTTCAAGGAATAGAACAACATATAGATAGAATTATTGATGTTGCTCCAGAAGTTGTTTCCCATAATATAGAAACCGTAAAAAGATTAACACGAGAAGTTAGAATTCAAGCCAAATACGAGAGAAGTTTAGGAGTTCTAAAATATTTAAAAAGTCAAGGGCAAAGACGTACTAAATCAGGCATTATGCTTGGACTTGGAGAAACTCGTGAAGAAGTTATAGCTACCCTTCATGACCTTAAAGAAAATAATGTTGATGTTGTGACCATTGGGCAATACTTACAACCAAGTAAAAAACATCTACCAGTAAAAGAGTTTGTACTACCGCAACAATTTGAAGAATACAAGGAAATTGGTCTTGATTTAGGTTTCCGTCATGTGGAAAGTAGTGCTTTAGTTCGTTCTTCATATAAAGCACAAAAACACATCAACTAATGATAAATGTTGCTATAAACGGGTTCGGCAGAATTGGCCGACGTGTTTTTAGATTACTTCAAGGCAATACAAACATTCGTGCTGTTGCAATAAATGATTTGGCAGATGCCAGAACATTAAGCCACTTGCTTAAGTATGATAGTATTCACGGTGTTTTAAATGACATTGTTTCATTTGATAAAAATCATATTATTATCAACAATGAAAAAATTGCATTACTAAATCATAATCATCCAAAAGATATTAACTGGAAACCTTATAATGTTGATTTTCTTATTGAGTCTACAGGAAAGTTTAAAACATCAGAAAGCCTTCAAAATCATATAGAAAATGGTGTAAAAAAGGTCATTTTGAGCGTTCCTCCACTTGATGATGATATTAAAGCCATTGTTCTTGGAGTTAATGAGCATACCTTAAATGGTGATGAAACTATTATATCTTGCGCGTCATGTACTACAAACAATGCAGCTCCAATGATTGATATCATCAATAACCTTTGCGGTATAAACCAAGCATATATTACTACAATACATTCTTATACTACTGACCAGAGCTTACATGACCAGCCACATAGAGACCTTCGTAGAGCAAGAGCTGCTGGACAGTCAATTGTACCAACTACCACAGGCGCTGCAAAAGCACTGACTAAAATTTTCCCAGAATTGTCTCAAGTAATTGGTGGTTGCGGCATTAGAGTTCCCGTTGCTAATGGATCTTTAACAGATATTACATTTAATGTTAAAAGGGATATTACTATAAAAGAGGTTAATGATGCATTTAAACAAGCATCTATAAACAAATACAAAAATATTCTTGAATATACCGAAGATCCAATAGTTTCTATCGATATTGTAGGAAATTACCACTCTTGTGTTTTTGATGCTCAAATGACGTCAGTAATTGGAAACATGGTTAAAATAATAGGTTGGTACGATAATGAGACAGGATATTCTAAAAGAATTATTGATTTAATTTGCAATTTATCGGAAAAATAGTCACTTTTATCGAAGAAATATTTATATTTGTCGATAATAGTGTTAAAAAATGTCCCGAATCAATAACTATATTTGTGCTATTATAATGTTGTTGAGTTTCAGTGTATTCTCTCAAGAATCCATCAATGATGACCCTGAAACTGTAATAAACAGTATCAATTATCATATTTCTCAATCCCAAAATGATATAGATAATAGCAATTTCTTTGAAGCACAGGAAAAACTTGAAAGTGCTTTAGAACTTGCAGTTAAGATTGATGATAAAAAAAATATTGGCTTAATTAATTCTAAAATAGGAAAGCTAAAATACATCATTGAAGAACCAGATGATGCCATAAAATGGCTGACCAAAGCCGTTAAAATTCAACGATTTGCAAAAGATGATGCAAATTTAGCTGAAACTTATAAAACTTTCGGAATTGTATATTCTAGCAAAAAAGATTATAATCAAGCCATTGATTATTTTAAATCTGCAAAATCTTTATTCCAACAAGAAGATCTCAATAACTATGTAGCTGAAGTTTTATTGAGTGAAGGTAAAACCTATACTGAACTAAAAGATTATACAAAAGCCAGAACATCTTTTGAACAAGCTTTGGCACTATCAAAAAGATATGATTTAAAGAAAATACAAAGCGGAACTTTAATACATTATGGCAAAGTATCTTCTTTACTCGGAAACAATAATATTGGTTTAAAACAAGCAACCGAAGGGTTATCTATAGCAAAGAACAACAGATACTATGATGTAATTAATGAAGCCTATCTCATAATAAGCGATATTAACTACCGTTTAGAAAACTATAAAGTTTCAAATGAATTCCTAAAGCAACACATAAAACTTTCTGACTCTTTAATTGAAGTAAAAAGAGAAAGTTTGTCACCAGATAAAAGAATTCAATATTTAATAGACAATCAAACCGAATACCAAAAACAGCAAGCTGCTGATTTAGAAGAATTAAAAGGGGAAAATAGTTTAGGGCGACTAACAACCATATTAAGTGTTGCTTTAATTACCATATTATCGTTATTAACCTTATCACTTTACAAAAACAATAACATAAGGTTAAAAACCAACAATATGCTCCACAAAAAGAATAGTGAACTTATTTTGGCAAAGGAAAAAGCAGAATTGGCTTCAAAAACTAAAGCCAACTTTCTTTCAACTGTAACACACGAATTAAGAACACCTCTCTACGCTGTAACAGGCTTGAGTAATATGTTGTTGGATGAAAATCCGAAACCAGAGCAGATAAAACATTTAAAATCATTAAAATTTTCTGGTGATTATTT
>DATGBV010000260.1:0-2267 GCA_035312485.1 Flavobacteriaceae bacterium
CAATATGCAGTATACTTTCAAACACGTCCTAACCCAGATATTAAAAAACATCTGGAACATTTAACCATCTCACAACAATTAAATCCTATTTCATGGCTTCAAGCAATGACTTATACGCGTGCACTAATATTTAATAACAAACTAAAAGAAGCTGAAGAATTTTTAGAAAAAAACAAATTTCAATTAAATGATCATATAATTAGACAGTCTGAATATAAATTAATTGCATTTAAAAATAAAGATTGGACCAAAGTGATTCCTTTTCTTAATGAGAAGCTAAAAAATGATCCTGACAATTCATTTTTTTATAGTGAGTTGGCAGTTACATGTAATAGCATTTTAAATGATAATAGTGCTGCATTAGCATATATAAAAAAAGCATATAAACTTGATTCTTTAAACTTTCGTAATGTTGTCCCGTATTTTTATATGTTAGTAGAAGACGAAAGGTATGAAGAAGCGTCTAAATTTATGACTTCTTCAAATTACAATTCGGTACTTAATAAAAAGTTCAAATTGAAAAATTTATGGTACTATCATTACCTGAAGGGAGATTTAAAAGAAGCTCAAGAAGTATCTAAAGACTCCATGTTAACCAATGATTATCTTTTACAAGTGCTTACCTATGCGAAATTAGGAGATCGCAAAAAAGTGGATAGTATTAATAAAAAACACCCACATGGTACACATAATCAGTTAAGCTGGCGTATAAATAGAGCAATGCTTCACGCTGTTTTAAAAGATAAAGACTCCATGTATTATTATTTAGAAAATTCACGATTTGATGATCATGTGTTAATAGCTAATGGCAGAAGTGAGTTTGATCCTTATCGAAAAGAGAAACGCTATAAAGCTTTTTTACGCAAAAATTATCTACCAGTTACTAGCGAATAATATCAGAAATTCTTACTTCAATTTTATATAGGTTTAAGTTCTCAATTATTCCTAAAACTGCATATTATTTTTTACAAACCCTTTTATTCATTGACATACAGAATGATGCTATGCGTGTTTTTTTTAATGTAATGCGTGAAATTTACAAGCATTTGCACATTTTCTACAAGAGAAAAACAAAGTCTTATCACTAATTTGAATAACAGAAATTAATATTAAAAACTAAAATTATGGTAACTGAAATTAAAGAATCGTTGACAAAAAAATTAACGCAGATAATAATTGAAGGTCGAAACGATGTTTCGATTTTATTAGAGGAGATGGATATCCCTGACAATATTCCTGAAACAGAACTCCAATTATTGACAGAAAAACTCAATACTATTGTTGATGGGGATTCAGATTCAATAGAAGTATTAGTTAGTGATGTATTCCGTGTCATTGATCAATCTCGAGAAGGTCTCATAACAACAACTCAAGGAGGTGTAACGCAATTTAAGTCTCATTGGTATGGCTGGAACCTTTCACTCAGTCATGAGTTCATCCAGGACTATAAGGACATTCCAGAGCTTATCGCTGGGATTACAGCATTATTTCCAGCAGCAGCACCAATTGCTGTTGCTGTCTTAGTGGATTTGGTTGTTATTTCAATTATGGATCACGGCAATGGAGTTTATTGGCAAAGTGCACTTTGGGTAGGTCCAATACTTGGGCCATTACCTCAATAAGACAATAGTTTAGACTGGTAATTTTTGAATTCTTAAAATAACTTATTGAAAAGTACAAACCAACACAAAAATCTAATTCAATTTAAACTTTAAACAAAATGCTTAAAATTATAAAAATCAAATGTTTATTATTCTTATTAATTATTTATTCTACCTCATGTAGTAATGACGATGTAATTTCAAATACTGGAAACGAAGATGATGTTATTGGTGTTTCTTCATCCTCCTTATTTAAGATACTAAATCCAACTAGAGGTTCTTTACTTAACTATGAAGCTATTGATGAAACTTATCCTGTGGAAGGGGAAGTATGTGATTCAATAAACGATATATCTAATATTTTTATTAATGACGAGGCAGTTACTTTTGATAATAATGTATGCAATTTTTTTAATACTGAAGTAAATCATAGTTTGGGACTGAATGTTATTAAAGGTCGTTCAGTTAACAATCAAGGAAATGAAGTTTTAGTTGTCCAATCTAATATTAGTAGTAATGAATATTATAATTCCGAAGAAAATAATATAGGCATCCCAAGTTCATTTAGATTGAGACTTGATCAAAAAATGATTGATAAAATAGCAACTATAATGAGATCTGAATTAAATTTGATAGTTGACGATGTTATGGAAGATTTTATTCCAT
>DATGBV010000261.1:0-2641 GCA_035312485.1 Flavobacteriaceae bacterium
ATGTATTAGAGCTATACATAATGATGAAAGATAAATCTAAAATCATTACCTATAGCGAACCAAGTTTTAATAATAGTGCGGCACTATTCCTAAAAAAAGAATTATTAAATTTATCAAAAAAAAAAGCAATTAATATAGCTATATCTGGTGGTCAATCTCCTTTACCAGTTTATGATAAGCTCAAAGAATTTGATTTGATTTGGAATAAAATGAATTTTTTTTTAGTAGATGAAAGATGTGTTCCTAATACTGACAAACAAAGCAATTTCGGAAATTTAAACAACAACTTTTTTAAGAACATTACCTCAAAAAGTTTTCCCATTATTAAGGAAGGGCTAACTTTAAGGGAAATGGCCACAGAATACGAAAGAAAAATAAAACATTATTTAAAAAAAGAAAACGGAATTCCACAATTTGATTTAATTATCTTAGGAATGGGATTGGATGGCCATACAGCATCATTGTTTCCTAAAACCAAAGCTTTAAAAAACAACAAAAATTTAGTTGTAGTAAATAATGTACCTCAATTAAAAACCAAAAGGATTACAATGACCTATCCGTTGCTGTTGAACTCTAATAAAATTATACTAATAGCAAAAGGAGAAAAGAAAAAGGAATTGTTATACAATATTGGGGAAAAGCATCCTATTTCAAAAATAATTCCTCAAATTTACAAAGTTATAAATTAAGAAATTGAAGAAGAAACTAAAAAAAATATTACCTCCAAAAGTATTCTTTTTTCTAAAGAATAAACTAAAAAGAGATTTTGATGAAATTTTAATAATTAATAAATTTCTAACTAACAAAAAGGGTGTAATGTTTGATGTTGGTTCATTAGATGGCTCATCTTTCATGCCTTTTTTGTTAAAAGGGTGGCAAGTTTTTGCTTTTGAACCAGATAATGCAAATTATCATGCAATATCTAAATATCTAAAAAAGTGGAATCTAAAAGCAAATCTTACAAAAAAAGCGGTTTCCAACACCAACGAATCTCAAATGTTTTATACAAGCACTTCTTCTCGTGGTATACCAAGCTTATTGAAATTTAATAAAGACCAAGTGCCCTCATATGAAGTTTCAACAATAAAATTAATGGACTTTATTGAATCCAATAAAATAAAGACAATTGATTTTTTGAAAATAGATATAGAGGGTTATGATCTCATGGCTTTAAAAGGGTTGGATTTTTCAAGATTGAAACCAAAAATCATTATGTGTGAATTTGAAGATAAAAAACCAAGCTTTTAAACTATACGACGGAAGACATGTCAAACTTTCTAAAAGATAAGGGCTACTGTTTAGTATATTCAATTTGGTTTCCAATTAAAGAATATGGTATTCAGCACACTTGGAAGAAATGGTCTGACAATGTAAAAAATATAGACTGTAATGATTGGGGAAATATAATTGCCTTTGCAAACCAAACAGATTATGATAAATTTAAACACCAAAACAAAATTTAGAAATATATTTTTTGATTTTGATGGAGTTATTGCGGAATCTGTAAGCGCAAAAACCGACGCTTTTAAAGAAATGTATTTGCCATATGGAGTCGAAATAGCCAACCAAGTAGTTGATTATCATATAAAGAATGGAGGGGTTTCAAGATTTGATAAATTTAGATATTGGGAGAAAAAGTTTTTTGACAAAGATATTTCTGATACAGATATGCAAAAGCTGGCTTTAGATTTCTCTAATTTAGTCTTAAATAGAGTTATAAATGCAGATGAGGTTCTGGGAGCAAATGATTTTATTAAAAAGTATGCAAAAAGAATGAATTTTTGGATCATTACAGGAACCCCAACAAAAGAGATAGAAATAATAGCTCAAAAAAGAAATATTTCAGAGTATTTCATAGGTATACATGGCTCACCCAATAATAAAAGATATTGGACAGAATATTTAATTTCAAAACATGAATTAAAGCGCAAAGAAACATTATTTTTAGGCGACGCAACAACAGATTTTGACGCAGCAAATTTTTCAAACATTCATTTTGGATTAAGAAGAAACCACCAAAACAAAGAACTTTTTAAAGAGTTTAAGGGCTTAAGTTTTGACAACTTTAATTCTTTAGAAAAACTCATTAAGAATAATATATAATATCTTCAAAAAAATGAAAATATTAATCACAACAACATCTTTTCAAGATACACCGGGCAAACATCAAGACTTATTATACAAACAGGGGTTTGAAATAGATACATTGCGAGGGCCAATATTAGAAGCAGAATTATTACCAATTATTCAAAACTATGATGCAGTAATTTGTGGTGATGATGAATACACAGAAAAAGTTATAAAAAAAGGAACTGAAGGAAATCTTAAATACATATCTAAATATGGAGTAGGCTTGGATCGGATTGACCTTAAAGCAGCGAAAAAATATGGAGTTCCAGTAACAAATTGTCCTGCTGTTAATCAAGTATCGGTTTCTGAACATGTATTAGCACTATTGCTTTCTTTTGAGAGAAACATTCACCTTCAATATAATTCGGTTCAAAAAAGAAGCTGGAAAAGATTGGTAGGAAATGAAATACATGGACAAACAATTGGAATAATTGGCCTCGGCTCTGTTGGAAAAGAATTAGCAAAAAAAGCGAGTGCTCTTGGTTTGGATGTTTTAGGGTTTGATTTAGAA
>DATGBV010000262.1:0-18819 GCA_035312485.1 Flavobacteriaceae bacterium
TAGGAGATATAAAATTTTCTTCTGGCTGACTTTGCCCACCAATTTCAATACTTGCGTTTTTAGATTTAGCATCTTCCAAATGTTTAATTAACCTATTAAAATGATTTCTATTTACAATACGACAAATAGAATTTGAGGAAATAGAATCCTCTGTAAAAAAATGCTTCAAATTTATCTTAAACTCTTTAACAAATTCTTCTTTTACTTTGTCATTAATTAAAATGTAATCTGGCGCAATACAAGTTTGTCCATTGTTAAGAAATTTTCCCCAAACCGTTTTTTTAACTGCCGATTTAATATTAGCCGTTTCATCAATTATTGTTGGAGATTTGCCACCTAGTTCAAGGGTTACAGAGCATAAATTCTTTGCGGCAGCTTCCATGATAATTTTTCCAACTTTTGGTGAACCTGTAAAAAAGATATGGTTAAAGGGTAATTTTAATAATTCTTGAGAGGTTTCTACTTCACCTTCAATTAAAGCAATTTCATTTTCATCAAATAAATCTTTAATGATTTTTGCCATAACACCTGAAGTATTTGGTGTTAATTCGGAAGGTTTTATAATTGCTGTATTTCCTGCAGCAATTGCAGATACCAAAGGGTCAAAGGTTAAATTGATTGGGTAGTTCCAAGGTGAAATAATCAAACAAACACCCTTTGGCTCATATTTATACCATGACGATGTTCCTAATAAAGCTAATGGTGTACTTACTTTATGATTAGACATCCAAGACCTCAAATATTTTTTGGCATGTTTTATTTCGCCAACTATTTGGTAAATCTCTGTAAGATCAGTTTCAGCAAAAGGTTTTTTAAAATCATTATACAATGCTTTTCTAATTTGTTCTTTGTAAGTAACTTCCAAAGCCTGCTTTATTGACATCAACTTTTTTATGCGCTCTTTATAGCTTGTATTAGCAACTTTATATTGATTTTCTTTTTGCTTTTTGAACAAATAGAAATAACGATTGTTACTGTAATCCATTATTTTGTGTTTTTATGAAAGTCAAACAATTTCGATTTAAAAGATATAAATAATTACAATACTCATAACAAACACATCTTTAAACTTCAAAGACCATAATTTATTCTTAAATTTACTATTCATTTAGATTTGCTAAAAAAGAATATCTATTTTAATTATTTAGTTGTATGTATAACTCAAAAATAATAGGTCTTGGTTATTATGTTCCTGATAATGTGGTGACTAATGATGATTTATCCAAAATGATGGATACTGATGATGCCTGGATTCAAGAGCGAACTGGTATTAAAGAACGACGATGGATTAAAAAAGGAACAGACGATTCGTCTGCAGTGATGGGAGCAAAAGCATCCAGAATTGCAATTGATCGTTCTGGTCTCGCTAAAGAGGACATTGATTTTGTGGTTTTTGCAACCATGACACCCGATTATTATTTTCCTGGCTGTGGTGTTCAAATTCAGGATATGCTTGAATTGAATAATGTTGGAGCCATTGATATTAGAAATCAATGCTCTGGGTTTGTATATGCTTTATCGGTTGCCGATCAATTTATTAAAACAGGAATGTATAAGAATATATTGGTGGTAGGTGCAGAATTCCATTCAAATGGTTTGGATAAAAGCACTAGAGGAAGAGGTGTTACAGTAATTTTTGGGGATGGGGCTGGAGCTTGTGTTTTGTCAAGGGAAGAAGATACCACTAAAGGCATTTTGTCAACGCACTTGCATAGTGAGGGAAAGTATGCAGATAAGCTTATTGTAGAGTCGCCAAGTATAAGACATTGGGTTCCTGATATTTTAGATTCTAAAGAAGAAGATTTGTCTTATTTCCCATATATGGATGGAACCTTTGTATTCAAGCATGCCGTAGTAAGGTTTAGCGAAGTAATTAGAGAAGGATTAGAAAAAAATAATCTTACAAAAGAAGATATTGATATGCTAATTCCTCACCAAGCAAATTTACGAATTGCTCAATTTATACAGAAAAAGTTTGGATTACGTGATAATCAAGTGTTCAATAATATCATGAAATATGGCAATACAACGGCAGCTTCTGTTATTATTGCCCTAACCGAAGCTTGGGAGGAAGGCAAGATAAAAGAAGGAGATACGGTTGTACTGGCAGCTTTTGGTAGTGGCTTTACTTGGGGAAGTGTAATAATGAAATGGTAGTTTTTTATTTTTTAAAAAATAAAAAGTCTGAAACAGAAGAATAATTTGTTTCAGACTTTTTCGCTATTAATCATTAACTAACACTTAATTTTTAATGAGGTACCTTACTTATTTATTGAAGACTAATTCAAATTAATATAATTCCTATAATTAATTATTAACTGTGTATATTAAAGACGTAGAAAAACACTTTTTATTACATTGATAATCAAACTTTAACGTATTTTAACACAATTAAATGAAAACAAAAACCCAAAGCATGTACTTTGGGTTTTCTTATTTAATAACCTAGCATAAACACTAACCATCAAATTATTATGCTGGTCATTAAATTTAGTCTATAGGAAACCACCACTACCACTGGTTTCGTTATCATCTCTATTTTTTCTTCTTAACGCTCTATTTTTGCCACCACCAAACCTATAGGCAAATCCTAGATAAGCGGTTCTGCTTTCCCAGTTGAATTGCCCTACCGATGGATATGGATTTAATGCCTCGAACTTAAATCTCATGCCTTTAAAAACATCATTAACCCTGAAACTAATAGTTCCTTTTTTATCTAAAACATTCAAGCTGGCACCTATATTGACCATAGACATGGATTTTCTTTCAAACTGGATACTCTTTCCTCCACCTCTAAACATATAGAACAGTTGAAAACGAAGATTTTCTGATGCTTTAAAGTTGTTGTTTATACGTGCATTAAAAGAATTATTTGTGACCTCTAGCTCTGTACCATTGGCAACTCCAGATTCTTTTTGTAAATACAATTCTGCACTTGCATTAGAGTTCCACCATTTTGTAAACTTATAATTGGCAGATGCTTCAAAACCGTACCTGTTACTGCTTGCATAATTTGTATATGATAGTAAAACCTTGTCTTCATCCAAAGGATCAATATTCAATATCCTATTTATATTATCGTTAACCCTTCTGTAAAAAGTACCAAAAGAAACAGATCCGTTTTTAATCTGACGGGTGTAATTAAACTCGTAAGAATTTGTGAATTGTGGTTTTAAATCAGGGTTTCCTACACTGGTAACTCTTGGTGTGCTCCACTCTCTAATAGGATTGACCTGCCCCAAAGATGGCCTATCAACACGACGACTATAGCTTACCTGAAATTGATTCTTTTCACTTGGATTATACGTTACAAAAGCCGAAGGGTAGATTGAAAAAATTTCATCTGTTACTTTTTCTGTTTCAGTACCTTTTATAAAAGTTCCATCCACTTCATATTCTTCAAAACGCGCTCCTGCCTGAATAGAGACTTTATCAAATTGCTGATTGTAATTTATATAAGCCGAATATATATCTCTATCATAACCAAATGCTATATGTGGAATTTGCTGGGTTTCAAAACCTCCATTGCCGTCAGGAATTTGATTTCCGTTTTCATCTAAAACATATTCATATTGCGTGGTATCGGAATCATTATCTGTAGTATTATTTCTGTATTCCAATCCTAGTTCAAGTTTTGCATTTTCTGAAAGAGGATTTGTGTAATCTAAATTGAACTGATTGTTTTTTTGTACATTTTTTACATCATTTGTATAGTTTAAAAACATGTCTGAAGGCTCAACCAAATCTATATATTCAGCATATTCAGGGCTTTTGGACTTTGAATAATCTGCTTCAAATTCTAATTCATGCCCTTCTTTATCAAACTCAAGTTGATAATTGAAATTATAGGTTTGGCTATTACTTTCATTATCAGAATCCGTATACGTGTCTACCACTAAAGTGCCATTGTCTGTAATCATGGTATTACCTTTAGCTAAACCATCAAATCGGTTTTGAATTGTGTAAGCAGACAAAGTGTTTTTTTCATTAAGGTAAACGTCTGCACCAAACTTTATAAGATGAGAAGTGTTATCACTATCAAATTCAAACTCTTGTAAAGAATTATTGTCTAACCGTTGTACATAACCATAATTGTCCTGTTTTCCAGAATTATAGCCATAGTTTGTATAGAAGTTTACTTTACCAGTTTTATAGTTCATATCAACAGAGCCATTGTATCTGGTATTTTCTCCTTGTGTAATGCCAAGGTTTACATTACCATTAAAACCTTGATTAGCATTTTTATGAAGAATAATATTAATAATACCACTCATGCCTTCAGGATTATATTTAGCCGAAGGATTTGTAATGAGTTCTATTTGTTTTATTGAAGTGGAAGGTATCTGTTTTAGTAATTGCGCTGGACTAATACTTGTCGGTTTACCATCCACCAAAATACGCACATTCTCATTACCTCTCAAGCTAATATTGCCTGTTTGGGAATCTACACTTACAGATTGTACATTGTTTAATAATTCTGAAGCAGTGGTTCCAGCCGAGGTTAAATCTTTACCAACATTAACTACTTTTCTGTCTATTTTCTGTACAACACTCGAAGTTTCGGCAATTACTGTGACTTCATCAAGTCCTTCAGCTTCTTCTGTTAAAGCAATTTCCCCAAGGTCTATCTTAAAGTTTCCTCTTGTAATTGTGATTTCTTTAGATTCAGATTTATAGCCAATATATTGAGCCGTAACTAAATAACTTCCTTCAGGAATGTCTGTAACTTTAAATTCTCCATTTTCATCTGTAATTCCACCGGTAATTGTTTTTCCTTCAGCATTATTTATAAGTATATTTACGTATGGTAAAGGTTGATTTAGTACAGCATCAATAACCTTTCCGCTAACTGTGCCATCTTTAAAGTCTGTAATTTCTGATGCTTGAATTTTTAATAGAAAGAATAAAAAGATAATGCTAAATGAGATAATTCTCTTCATTTGGTTGTTTTTTGATTTTTGATTGATTTAATTGTATCGTTTACAAAGAGACGCTTATTATTCAAATTCGTTACTTTTTTTAACAAGTGATTAACACCATTTTAACACATGAGTAAGAAAACCTTGGTCATTGGAGCTTCAGAAAAGAGAAATAGATACTCTAATTTGGCTATACATAAGCTGTTAAAAAACAATCATGAAGTCATTGCTATTGGTACAAGAAATGCTAAAGTAAATGGAGTTTTAATATCTACAGAGTTACAACATTATAAGAATATTGATACTGTCACATTATATGTGAGTGCAAAACACCAAAAGGAATATTATGATTACATAATTTCACTTAATCCTAAAAGGGTAATTTTCAATCCGGGATCTGAAAACCCAGAATTTTATAAGATTTTGAAAGAGAATAATATACATTTTGAAGTTGCATGTACATTAACCCTTCTTGTTACGAATCAGTATTAAGCCTAAAAATGTGAGTAGGCCATTAATTGGTAAAAGCTCATAACCAACAACATAGCCGCCAAGGTTTTCTGAAGGAATATTTCCAATAATCGCTGTGATGATTACAGAACATAATGCAACTATCCAAACCAGATTGTCTTTTATTTTAAATTTAGTAAAAATTCCGAACGCAAATAAACCAAGTAAAGGACCATAGGTATAACCAGCAACAGTAAGTAAGCTATCAATAACATTTCTATTAAGAACATGCTTAAAAATGATGATAACAATAATCAATACTACGCTCATAATAACGTGAATTCTCTTCCGAATTTTCTTTTGTTGTTCAATCGGTCGTTTTTCAATATCTAAAAAATCTACACAATACGATGTGGTAAGCGATGTTAAAGCACTATCTGCACTACTGTAAGCAGCTGCAATGAGACCTAGCATAAAGGTTACAGCAACAGTAATCCCTAAACCACTGTTAAGAGCAATTTCAGGAAATAGTAAATCGGTTTTAGGTGAACCATCCATAAGCGGAATTGCAATATTACTTGTTTTAGCATAAATAAATAAAAGAGCTCCTAATAGCATAAATAAAAACGTGACACCAACCAATACAAAACTAAAAGACACCATATTTTTTTGAGCATCTTTCAACGTTTTACAAGTTAGATTTTTTTGCATCATATCTTGGTCTAATCCAGTCATACAAATGGTAATAAACATACCTCCCAGAAATGATTTTATAAAATGGCTACGCTCTAATAAACTATCGGTAAAAATAACTTTACTATATTCCTTCAAATCATTAGAAGCCAAAAATTCTGAAAAACTCCAGCCTAATTCTTTATTAATAAAATAGATTGACAAACAAACCGAAAGAATCATAAACAAGGTTTGCAAGGTGTCTGTCCAAACAATAGTTTTTATACCACCTTTATTGGTGTAAATCCAAATTAACAAAATGGAAATAACAACAGTAATCTCAAAAGGCACATTCCAGGCATCAAACACAAATTGTTGTAATACAATAGCAACTAAAAAAAGTCTGAAAGCAGCGCCTAAAACCCTTGAAACAAAGAAGAAAAAAGCACCGGTTTTATGGCTTACAATGCCAAAACGATCTAATAAATATTCATAGATTGAGGTAACATTCAGTCGGTAATAAATTGGCAGTAAAATATAAGCTACAACAAAGTATCCAACCATATAGCCAAAAACAACCTGCAAATAACTAAACTGCGAGCCTTCTACCCAACCAGGAACCGAAATAAAAGTGACACCAGATAGTGAAGCTCCAACCATTCCAAAAGCAACAACATACCAAGGCGATTGCTTGCCAGCTTTAAAAAAGTCTTCGTTTGAGTCTTCTTTACCAGTAAAATAAGAGATGATAATCAATACCAAAAAATAAGCGGCAATAAGCAGTAGAATTTGTGTAGCTGTCATAAAAGTTTATTTCAAAGCCAAAATACAAATTACAACTTTATAAATGTAATTCTTAAATCTAAAATTGTAAATTCGCAACTATGGAATTCTCTTCAAAACTACTTGAAAATGCAGTTAATGCAATGTCTCAATTGCCAGGTATTGGCAAGCGAACTGCGCTACGTTTGGTTCTGCATTTGCTACGTCATCCTCAAGAGCAAACATCGCAATTGGCTAATGCGTTGAGTTCTATGAGAAACAACATAAAATTTTGTAAGTCCTGTAATAATATCAGCGATTTGGATATTTGTGAAATATGTTCAAATCCTCACAGAGACGAAAGTATTATCTGTGTTGTAGAAGATGTTCGTGATGTTATGGCCATTGAAAACACAAGTTCTTTTAAAGGCTTGTATCATGTTTTGGGTGGCAAAATTTCACCAATGGATGGTATTGGTCCTAATGATTTAAATATTGAACCTTTGGTTGAGAAAGTAAAACAGGGAAATGTAAAAGAATTGATTTTTGCTTTAAGTTCTACCATGGAAGGCGACACTACCAATTTCTACATTTACAAGCAAATACAAGATTATAATATTTTTACTTCAACCATTGCACGAGGAATCTCTGTTGGAGACGAAATAGAATATGCAGACGAAATTACTTTAGGACGAAGCATATTAAACAGAATCCCTTTTGAGATTTCATTAAAATCATAATTTTTTTGAAGCTTTCTGTCATCATATTAAATTATAACGTCAGATATTTTTTAGAGTTATGTCTAAAAAGTGTACAGGAAGCCATTAAAGATATTGATGCTGAAATCATCGTAGTTGATAACAATTCTTCAGATGACAGTTGCCAAATGGTAAACAATATTTTTCCAGATGTTAGACTTATCCAGAATGACAAGAATCTTGGCTTTTCCAAAGGAAATAATCAAGGTGTGGCAATAGCTTCAGGAGAGTATGTTCTTATTTTAAATCCAGATACAGTTCATGCTGAAGATTCAATTATAAGACTATTAGACTTTGCTGATTCGAAAGAGAATATTGGAGTTGTTGGATGCAAATTAATAGATGGTTCAGGTAAATTTCTACCAGAAAGTAAGCGTAATATTCCAACACCTTTGGTTTCCATTAAAAAAATATTTGGTAACTCAAAAAGTTATTATGCAAACCACTTAAATGAAAATACTAATGGAAAAGTAGATATTCTGGTTGGAGCTTGTATGTTACTTAAAAAAGAGGTTTATAAAGATGTTGAAGGTTTTGACGAAGATTATTTCATGTATGGCGAAGATATAGACTTGTCTTATAAAATTTTAAAGCACGGTTATGATAATTACTTCTTTGGTGATACTACTATTTTACATTTTAAAGGAGAAAGTACTTTAAAGGATAAGACTTATGCCAATCATTTTTATGGAGCAATGAAGATATTCTACAAAAAGCATTTTAAGAAGCATATTGTGTTTGATGTGCTGGTTTCAGTAGTTTTATTTTTTGCCAGAATCTTTAAAGAGGACATTGAAAATGAAACAAAAAAAATAGATAAGTATGTTTTGTTATCTGATAAAACTTGGGTAAAATTATCATCAAAACTGAATAAACCTATCGCATATAATATTCCGTTTTCAGATGTTCAGGATTGTACAGAAATAATTTTTGATGCAAATTATGTATCTTATAAAGACATTATCAATCAAATAGACTCAATTGGAAAAAATAGATTAGTAACATTTAAAATTCTTCCAAAAAACTCTAATTTTATCCTCGGAAGTAACAGTAATAAAACCAAAGGGGAAGTAATAGTTTTTTAAAACAATCAAGAATAATTAATAAAACATGTCTTTTTTTATTAATTTTGCATTCGGAAATAAAAAAAATAGCTTTACATTATAGATATGGCAAAATTCGAACTTAAATTACCTAAAATGGGAGAGAGTGTGGCAGAAGCAACAATCACCTCTTGGTTGAAGGATGTAGGCGATACCATTGAATTAGACGAAGCTGTCCTTGAAATTGCTACAGATAAGGTTGATAGTGAGGTGCTTTCTGAAGTAGAAGGTGTTTTAACAGAAAAGCTATTTGATATTAATGAGGTTGTTCAAGTCGGACAAACGCTAGCCATCATAGATACTCAAAATGGCGAAGAAGTTGTTACTCCAGTTGCAGAAGAAACTCCAGAAATTGAAGAATCTGTTGAAGCTGAAGAAAGCATACAACAGGCAGAAGACATGGTTTCAAAAGCTATTGAAACTGTAAGCCCTGTAAGTTCTACTGAAGAACGTTTTTACTCACCATTAGTTAAGAATATTGCCAAAGAAGAAGGTATTTCGCAAGAGGAATTGGATGCTATTTCTGGAACTGGAAAAGATGGACGCGTTACAAAAAACGATATCCTTGCTTATCTAGAAAACAGAAGTCAGAAGCCACAACAGCAAGCTCCTGTCACTTCGAGCGAGGCCATTGAGCGTAGTCGAAATGTAGTCGAGAAGCCTCAAGGTGCTATAGAAAAATCAACTCCAGTTACTCCAGTTATTTCTAGTGGAGAAGACGAAATTATAGAAATGACCAGAATGGGTAAACTTGTTGCACATCACATGGTCGAGTCTATCCAAACATCTGCACATGTTCAAAGTTTTATCGAGGCAGATGTAACCAAAATCTGGAATTGGAGACAAAAAGTTAAAGATCAGTTCTTGAAACAAGAAGGTGAAAACTTAACCTTTACACCAATTTTCATGGAAGCTGTTGCTAAAGCAATACGAGATTTCCCAATGATGAATATTTCTGTTCAAGGTGATACTGTCATCAAAAAGAAAAACATCAATTTGGGTATGGCTACTGCACTGGCAGATGGTAACTTAATCGTTCCTGTCATTAAAAATGCTGACCAATTGAATTTGGTAGGCATGACCAAAAAAGTTAACGATCTGGCAAACAGAGCGCGCTTAAATAAACTGAATCCAGACGATGTACAAGGTGGAACCTATACAGTTACCAATGTTGGTTCTTTTGGAAGTATCATGGGAACACCAATTATCAATCAACCTCAAGTTGGTATTTTAGCGCTTGGAGCTATAAGAAAAACACCTGCTGTTATCGAAACTTCCGAAGGTGATTTTATTGGTATACGTTACAAAATGTTCTTATCACATTCTTACGACCATCGTGTGGTAAATGGTGCTTTGGGTGGCCAATTTGTAAAAGCTGTAAAAGATTATTTGGAGGCTTGGGATTCTAATAGAGAGATTTAACTGTCACATTGAGCGAAGTCGAAATGAAAGTGAAGAATCTCATTATAAAAAAGTGATTTTGTTTAACGGTTTTGTGTAAGCGTCAGTAACGGGAAAGTGTGCGAGTACTTTCCGCTGATGCACCTAATTTAGCAAAACAAGTTGAATTTCCGATTAGGAAATTCAGCCGTTATTGCGCTTACACGTTGTTAGCTACTGGTGCGATACGTCCATTTTGGTACAATGATGTTAGCTATCTGTTTAAAGTTAGGATTAATATCAGCGATAACGAAACAGGATATTGACAATCTGCCAACCATCATTAGTTTTGGCCAAATGGCAGTAATCATGATACTTTTCAGACAATACCCTAGCAGTAGCAATATCCTTATCGATATGATCTACAATTATTTGATATTCACCATTAGGATTTTCTCCACCACCATTTTCAGTCAGTTCAACCATTCTTGATTTTGGGACCATTCGCAACTTTATTCCAATCTCAGAACTGTCGGTAACACTGATTCGTTTCACAAGATCATCGTGTAAAGAACGATCCATTCGTTTGGCATTACCTTGATACCAGCCCTCAATATAATCGCGGAGAGCGTTTTCAACTGCTGTTTTTTCTTCGACTATTTCTAGGTTTTGAGAATATGCTGAAAACCAAAATGTCATTGCTAAAATTAGTAGTAAGTGTTTCATAATTACAGTTTTTAATATAGACTACATTTATATATCTGACCTCTTGTAGCTAATGTTAGGCTAATCATTAGTTTTAATTGTTATTAGTATAGTTAAACGAAGTTCGTCTATTTTTTTCACAAAGTCAAATCATACTTTGCCATTCATTATTTTGTTTATTCTAATTACATTTGTACAAAATTGTAGTGCATGAGCCTTAATTTAACAAAACCCCTTTGTTTTTTTGATCTTGAAACCACAGGTGTTAATATTTCTCAAGATCGTATTGTAGAAATTTCTATCCTTAAAGTCAATCCAGGCGGCAAAAAAGACAGTAAAACATGGTTGGTTAATCCAGAAAAGCCAATACCTAAAGAAGTGACTGCCATTCACGGTATTTCTGACGCAGATGTTGCAGACAAACCGACGTTTAAAGAACTGGCCAAAGAGATCTATAACATGATTAAGGATTCTGATTTGGCAGGTTTTAATTCCAATAGGTTTGATATTCCTTTGTTAGCTGAAGAAATGTTGCGAGCAGAGATAGATTTTGATATGAAAAACCGTTTGGCAATAGATGTGCAAACAATTTTCCATAAAATGGAACAACGTACATTAAGTGCCGCATATAAATTTTATTGCAATAAAGATTTAGACAATGCACATAGTGCAGAAGCAGATACTAAAGCAACCTTTGAAGTCCTAAAAGCACAGGTTGAAAAATATGATGAGTTGGAGAACAACTCCAAGTTTCTGGCAGAATTCAGTTCCAGAAAAAAGTTTGCCGATTTTGCCGGATTTATAACCTATAATAAAAAAGGAGAAGAGTGTTTTTCGTTTGGTAAGCACAAAAACAAAACAGTTCTGGAAATTTTAGAAAAAGAACCTGGGTACTTTGGTTGGTTGCTCAATGCAGATTTTCCTTTATACACCAAAAAAGTATTGACTGCCATAAAATTGCGCAGTTTTAATAATAAGTTGGATTAGGCATGAAACTTATCTGCATAGGTAGAAATTACACAGAACACATTAAAGAGCTTGAAAACGAAAAGCCTAAAGATCCAGTCGTTTTTTTAAAACCAGACACGTCTATACTATTAAAAAAACATCCTTTTTTTATACCGGATTTCTCTGACGATGTACATCACGAAGTAGAAATTTTGGTCAAGATAAATAGATTAGGAAAGTATATTGATAAAAAATTTGCGCATAAATATTATGACGAAATTGGGCTTGGTATCGATTTTACTGCCAGAGATGTACAAGCACAACTAAAAGAAAAAGGCTTACCTTGGGAAAAGGCTAAAGGCTTTGATGGTGCTGCAGTAATTGGTAATTGGTTACCTAAAAATCAAATAAAAGATATTAACAATATAAATTTCTCTTTGAAAAAAAATGATATATTAGTTCAGCAAGGAAATACGGCCAACATGCTTTGGAAAATAGATGAGTTAATCGAATATGTCTCAAAATATTTTACTTTAAAGATTGGAGATATTATATTTACAGGTACACCAGCAGGAGTTGGCAGAGTAATTGCCGATGACAAACTAAGGGGTTACATAGAAAACAAACAAATGTTTTCAATAACAGTAAAATAGATGGAACAACATTACAAATTATTTAGGGTTCGTGAACTAGCAGGAGATGACCAAGAGTTTATAGTGGCATTAGCGCAAACATTTCTTGAGGAAGTTCCACCAGATGCCGAACGCTTAAAAAAGGCAGTAGCCGAAAAAAATTATCACGAAGCTTATCAAGCTGCTCATAAAATGAAACCAACGGTAGATTTGTTTGAACTTGGTGTGCTTCAAGATTTAATTGAGGTTCAGGATTGGGGAAAATTTACAAAAACTGATGTTGATATCACAGATAAATTAGAAATTGTACTCGCTTCAGTTGAGCAAGCTTCAAACGAATTACGATCTGATTTTAATTTGTAATGCAAGCTGAAATAATTACCATTGGAGATGAGATTCTCATCGGTCAAATTATTGATACAAATTCAGCTTTTATATCGAAAGAACTTAATAAGATTGGTGTTTCTGTATATCAAATCACATCTGTTCAAGACGACAGGGATCACATCCTAAAAGCCTTAAGCGAAGCAGAAGAAAATGTAGACATAGTTATAATTACTGGCGGTTTGGGTCCAACCAAAGACGATATTACCAAGCATACGTTAGCAGAATATTTTAATGATGAATTAGTTCAAAGCGATGCTGTTTTAGACAACATAAAATCACTTTGGAAAAACTATGTAAAACAACCATTAATGCAGGTTAATATAGATCAGGCATTAGTACCTTCAAAAGCTATTGCATTAATGAATAAGTTTGGTAGCGCGCCAGGTATGTGGATAGAAAAGAACAATAAGGTTTTTATTTCGCTTCCAGGTGTGCCCTATGAAATGAAAGCATTAATTGAAAATGAAGTAGTTCCAAAACTTCAGAAGAAATATAAATTTCCTTACATTTTGCATAAAACCCTTGTGGTATATGGAATTGGAGAAAGTATGCTTGCTTCTAAAATTGAAGTATGGGAGAACAATTTGCCACAATTTATCAAATTAGCATATTTGCCCAATCTAGGAAAAGTAAGATTGCGTCTGTCTGCTAAAGGAACAGATAAGAAAGCTATTGAATTGGAGATTGAAGACCAAATGCAAAAATTAATGCCACTTTTAGATGGAATTTATTTTGGTTTTGAGGACGAAGATTCTATTGAGATGAGTATAGGTAAACAATTAACATTATTAAATAAAACATTAGCAACTGCCGAAAGTTGTACAGGCGGAAAAATCGCAAAACAAATCACAGCAAATGCTGGAGCATCGGTTTATTTTAAGGGTAGTATAGTGAGCTATGCAACGCAAACAAAAATAGATGTGTTAAAAGTCCCTAAAGAACTTATAGATAAATATTCTGTTGTAAGTAAGCAAGTTGCAGAAGTCATGGCACAAAATGCCAGAGAAATATTTGATACAGATTTTGCGATTGCCACAACAGGGAATGCAGGACCAACCAAAGGTGATTCAGATGCAGAAATAGGAACTGCTTTTATTGCTATAGCTAATAGAAACGAGGTGTATTCAGAAAAATTCAACTTTGGGAACCTTAGAGTTAAGGTCATAAATAAAGCTGTTAATAAAGCTTTTGAAATGCTTCAAAAAGAAATTTTAAAAATTGATAAAAATTAAGTTGTCGTAAATTAAAGATTTTGTATATTTGCACCTCGTTTAAAAACAACAATATTTAAAGTTAGAAATAATGTCAAGAGTTTGTGAAATTACTGGGAAAAAGGCGATGGTTGGAAACAACGTGTCTCATGCATTAAACAGAACCAAGCGTAAATTTAATGCTAATTTGGCAAAGAAACGTTTCTACATTCCTGAAGAAGATAAGTGGATAACTTTAAAAGTTTCTACATCAGCATTAAAAACCATTAATAAATTGGGCATTTCTGCTGTATTAAAAGATGCAAAATCTAAAGGATTTTTAAAATAATAGCCACATTTAAAGATTTAAGACAATGGCAAAGAAAGGCAATAGAGTTCAAGTAATATTAGAATGCACAGAGCATAAAGCTTCTGGGCAACCAGGAACTTCACGTTATATTACAACAAAAAACAAAAAGAATACGCCAGATAGAATGGAGATAAAAAAATTCAATCCTATCTTAAAACGTATGACTGTTCATAAAGAGATAAAATAATAAGTCATGGCAAAGAAATCGGTAGCATCATTACAGACAGGATCTAAAAGGCTTACAAAAGCTATAAAAATGGTAAAATCTCCTAAATCTGGAGCATACATGTTCGTTGAGTCAATTATGGCACCAGAACACGTAAATGAATGGATAAGTAAGCAATAACAAACAATTGCTTTTAAAATATTTAAGCTGCTTTCAATTCTTTGAAAGCAGCTTTTGTTTTATATTTACACGCCTGACAAACTTACCGTTTTTAACTTCTAGGCAAGAAGTTTGTTAGTCATTATAAAATTGAAAAGAAATGAGCTTTTTTAAAAAAATATTCTCTTCAGAAAAAAAGGAAACATTAGATAAAGGGTTGGAGAAATCCAAAACCACTTTCTTTAATAAATTAAGTAAAGCTGTTGCCGGAAAATCTAAAGTAGATGATGAGGTTCTAGACAATCTAGAAGAGGTTTTGGTAACTAGTGATGTTGGAGTAGAAACTACACTTAAGGTCATTGAACGTATTGAAGAACGCGTATCAAAAGACAAATATTTAGGAACTGATGAGCTAAACCAGATTCTACGGGAAGAAATCGCCGCATTGTTATCTGAAACCAATTTAGGAGAGGCTACCGAGTTTACAATTCCACAGGATAAAAAACCGTACGTCATTATGGTTGTAGGTGTTAATGGTGTTGGCAAAACAACAACCATTGGCAAATTAGCGTACCAATTTAAAAAGCAAGGATTGAAAGTAGTTCTTGGTGCAGCAGATACATTTAGAGCAGCAGCCATAGACCAATTGCAAGTTTGGGCAGATCGCGTAGATGTGCCAATTGTTAAGCAATCTATGGGAAGTGATCCTGCTTCAGTAGCATTTGATACGTTGCAAAATGCAGTAGCAGAAGATGCAGATGTTGTAATTATAGATACCGCTGGGCGTTTACATAATAAAGTAAACTTAATGAACGAACTAACCAAAGTAAAACGTGTGATGCAAAAAGTGGTTGACAATTCGCCTCACGATGTATTATTGGTTTTAGATGGCTCTACTGGACAAAATGCATTTGAACAAGCAAAACAATTTACTGCAGCTACAGAAGTTACAAGTTTGGCAGTCACTAAATTAGACGGAACTGCAAAAGGAGGTGTAGTGATAGGAATTTCTGACCAATTTCAAATTCCAGTAAAGTATATTGGTGTTGGTGAAAAGATTGAAGATTTACAGGTTTTTAATAAATTTGAATTTGTAGATTCTTTTTTTAAGTAATTTTGTCACATTGAGCGAGCTCATTGAGCAAAGTCGAAATGCAGTCAAAATGTATTTATATGAGTTTCAATATTTACCATAATCTATTAATAAAAGCTTCTAAACTAGAAGTCTTTGATGCTGTTTCAATGCCAGAACATCTAAACAATTGGTGGACTTTCAAGAGTAGTGGTAAACCAGAAATGGGAGCAACATACAACTTGAACTTTACAGATGAATATGATTGGTACTGTCAGGTTTCTGTTTGTAAATCAAATGATTCATTCCATTTAAAAATGACCAAAAGCGACAAAGATTGGGATCCAACAACGTTTGGTTTTGATTTAGAAGAAAAAGAAAACGGAACGTACGTAAGATTCAGCCATATTAATTGGCTACAAACCAATGAGCATTTTAAAATCGCTTCGTTTTGTTGGGCAATGTTGCTTAATGGCTTAAAAAATTACCTTGAAAAAGGGATAATAATTCCTTTTGAAGATAGAAATTAAAACTTAATAAACTGGTTTTAAAATATGTTTTTATAAATTGGTATTTTTATAAAAACACTAACCATGAGATATTTTACGTCTTTCTTACTTGCATTTATTATACTCGTTTCTTGCAAAGACCTTACAAGTAATCAACAGACTCCTTCAGAAAGTACTAGCGAAGAATTTGTACAAGATTCAATTATTGTTACAGATACTTCAGACATTAGTACTATTTCTGAAAAAGAGTTTTATGATTTTAAAGTTTTGGATTCTAAATATATTGATGCTTCAGTGTTATGGGAACCCTTTAATGAAGACTTGAAAGATTTTACAGAATCTTTTTATAATAGTTTAAAGCCATTTATTTTAGAACAGGATATTCCCACAATTCAGAAAAATATAGCTGATGGTAAATTATCTTATGAGCAACTTACCAAATTTTATCTGTATAGAATTAGAAAGTTTGATAGAAAGAATGAGTTGTCTTTAAACTCCATTATTGCTTTAAATCCTAATATCATAGGTGAAGCCAAACAAAGGGATCAAGAGTTTTTAAATAAAAAAATGAAACCAATGCTTTTTGGTATGCCAATTCTTTTAAAGGATAATATCAATGCTTCAGGCATGCCAACAACTGCTGGAGCTGTGGCTTTAGAAAATAACAATACTGAAGATGCTTTTATAGTACAAAGACTCAAAGAGAATAAAGCATTAATTTTAGGGAAAGCTAATTTAAGTGAATGGGCTTATTTTTTCTGTGGTGATTGCCCAAGTGGTTACAGTGCTATAGGTGGACAAACATTGAATCCTTATGGCAGAAAAATGATAGATACAGGTGGTTCCAGTTCAGGAAGTGGTGTAGCTGTTGCGGCCAATTTTTGTGTTGCAGCCGTTGGTAGTGAGACTTCAGGATCTATATTATCGCCTTCAAGTAAAAACTCTGTTGTTGGACTCAAACCAACCATTGGACTATTAAGCAGAAGCGGAATCGTGCCAATATCATCAACTTTGGATACACCAGGACCAATGACCAAAAATGTAGTTGACAATGCATATCTTTTAGATGCTATGTTTGGAGTGGATAAAAACGACAGTAAGACCATTGATGCTCTATTGGATCAAGGATTTTATACTGAGCAACTTAAAGATAAAGGTGTAAAAGGAAGACGTTTTGGAGCATTCAAGAAATTCATGGAAGACAGTTTGTATGTCAATGCTATTGCAGTTTTAAAAAACCTTGGTGCTGAAGTCATCGAGATTGAAGATGAAGAAATAGAATTACCTGATTTTTTAAGATTATTGAATCTAGATATGAAAAAAGATTTGCCAGTTTATCTTTCGCAAAGTGCCAGCGATAGTATTCAAGTCAGAACTGTAAATGACATTATCGATTTCAATAAAAAAGACTCCATAAACAGAATGCCATATGGGCAAAAACTATTTGAAGGCATCGTTGCAGATTCTGCTACAGATGAAGCGTTTGAACAAATTAAAAACACACTTAAAAATAATGGTCAAGACTATTTAGATGAACCTATGAATAAACATAACTTAAATGGAATCCTTTCAATAAACAACTATCATGCAGGGTTTGCTGCTGTTGCAGAATATCCAGTCATTACTATTCCAATGGGTTATGATTCTAATGGAGAACCTGAAGGCTTAACCATTATTGTAGGAAAATTACAGGAGAAATTCTTGTTACAATGGGCTTATGACTATGAACAGGCTTCAAAAATGAGAAAACTTCCAAAAGACTATAACTAGTTTTCCACTTCAAAACATTAGCCATTTATCAGTAATCATTGCGTATCTTTGCACCCAGAATTTTTGGTATGAGAACAAAGTCGCTTAAAAAAAACAAGATTAATGTTATAACACTTGGTTGTAGTAAAAATGTTTACGACAGTGAAGTGCTTATGGGACAACTCAAAGCCAGTGGTAAGGATGTTGTTCACGAAGAAGAAGGTAATATAGTAGTCATTAATACTTGTGGATTCATTAATAATGCCAAGGAAGAAAGCGTGAATACCATTCTGGAATACATGCAGAAAAAAGAATCTGGTGAAGTAGATAAAGTGTTTGTTACAGGCTGTCTTTCTGAACGTTATAAACCAGACTTGCAAAAGGAAATCCCTAATGTTGATGAGTACTTTGGTACAACTGAATTACCACAATTACTCAAAGCACTTGGTGCTGATTATAAGCATGAATTGATTGGAGAACGACTAACGACGACACCAAAAAATTATGCCTATTTAAAAATTGCCGAAGGTTGCGACAGACCTTGTAGTTTTTGTGCCATTCCGTTGATGCGTGGAAAACATAAAAGTACACCTATTGAAGAGATTGTTCGGGAAGCTGAAAAGCTGGCAGCAAAAGGTGTCAAAGAGTTGGTTCTTATTGCTCAAGATTTAACCTATTATGGTCTCGATTTATACAAAAAGAGAAATCTAGCAGAATTATTAGAAGCGCTTGTTAAAGTTGATGGTATTGAGTGGATTCGTTTGCATTATGCATTTCCTACCGGTTTTCCAATGGATGTTTTGGATGTTATGAATAAAGAGCCGAAGATTTGCAATTATATCGATATTCCATTACAGCATATTTCTGATCATATTTTAAAGAGTATGC
>DATGBV010000263.1:0-4081 GCA_035312485.1 Flavobacteriaceae bacterium
ACTGGCAGCACACGATGCCTTGGTAGAAACACATGGCGCATTAAAACAACTGGCTGTATCATTAAACAAGATAGCAAACGATATACGCATGATGGCTTCAGGTCCACGTTCGGGAATTGGTGAGATTATCATTCCAGCCAATGAACCTGGAAGTTCAATCATGCCAGGGAAAGTAAATCCTACCCAATGTGAAGCCTTGACTATGGTTTGTGCACAAGTTATGGGTAACGATGTTGCAGTAACTGTTGGTGGTACACAAGGACACTACGAGTTGAATGTCTTTAAACCTATGATGGCAGCCAATGTGTTGCATTCCGCTCAGCTGCTTGGCGATGCTTGTACTAGTTTTGAAGAGCATTGTGCTGCTGGTATAGAACCAAATCATTCGGTTATTAAACAATTGCTCAACAATTCATTGATGTTGGTTACCGCTTTAAATACCAAAATAGGATATTACAAAGCAGCCGAAATTGCAAATACAGCCCATAAGAATGGCACCACCTTAAAAGAAGAAGCCATTAATTTAGGTTATGTCACTGCCGAAGAATATGACGCTTGGGTAAAACCTGAAGATATGGTTGGAGGCTTAAAATAAAAATAATAACTTTAAAGAGTACATATTAACTAAATCTATATCATAATGAAAAGAACTCTACTTTTAAGTACCTTGTTTATACTTTTCTTCAATCTATCAGTTTTTCCTCAAACTACTTTTGTAACTCCTATTCAAGTTATTGACCCAAATACTGGTGAAGAACCTTATGAAATAGCATCAGGAGATCTGGATGATGATGGCGATATTGATTTGGTTATGGCTACATATTGGTATGCTGGTGTTGGAAACCCTCCAATTCAAGACTATATTAAATGGTATGAAAATGATGGTGCTGGTAATTTTTCAGC
This sequence comes from Flavobacteriaceae bacterium, assembly GCA_035312485.1. Lineage (GTDB taxonomy): Bacteria > Bacteroidota > Bacteroidia > Flavobacteriales > Flavobacteriaceae > Gilvirhabdus. Next base: position 904 of record DATGBV010000263.1, read on the forward strand.
ACCGCAGTTGGTTTCATCAACCATCACTTATGTTGATGGTTTAACCATTGCTGATATTGATGGACAGAACGGAAATGATATTGTAGCTACATCAATATATCAGGATAAATTGGTATATTTTCCAAGTGATGGTATAGGTGGCTTTGGTTCTGAAGAATTGGTTGCGTCATTAACCTCACCAACGGAAGTTGCAGCAGCAGATATTAACAATGATGGAAACATTGATTTATCGGTAGTGTCTTACGGAGATGATAAAGTAGTTTGGTATCCTGGAGATGGTACTGGAAACTTTGCTAGTGAGGAAGTTATAGAAAGTGGCACAACAAATGGTCCTTTAAATATAAGTATTGGAGATTTTGATGGAGATACAGATAATGACGCCTTAATATACTATCATACAACTGGAAGCCTTGAAATTTACTATAATCAGTATGTAGAAAGTGGAACCATGACGGTTTCTTGGGTAAAAGATCTAGTAACGGTAGACAATAGCAGTACTTATTTACTGGTTGTTGACTTTGCAGATGTTAACAACGATGGCAATATGGATGTTATTAAGTCAGATGGTAGTTCTGGAGAAGTAATATGGTATAACAAAATAAAAGATGGGGCATCTACTCCACATACAATTTCAGATAACTCTATAATAGTAAACCCTGGAACTGTAGCTATAGCTGATTTAGATAACGATACTTTCAATGATGTAATCTTAACTGATGGTGGAACCCAAGATGATGCAATTATCTGGTTTAAAGGAGCCAACAATGCCAGCCCAAGTACTATGCCAACACTAATTGAAGACAACAACTATATAAATTACGATATTACGATTGATGATTTTGATGACGATGGTGATAAGGATATAGCTTTTCTAGGCAATAGTAATGATATTGTTGGTTGGTACGAAAACGAATGGGATTTGTTAGGGATTAGTAGTACCTTAATTGATAATATAAACATCTACCCAAACCCAGTAAAAGACAAATTAAACTTTAAAGGTAACCTTTCAGAACCATTAAAGGTTTCAATCTATGATACTTTAGGAAAAAATCTATTAAATAAAACTATAGAACTTAATTCAGATTTAGATGTTTCTAATTTACAAAGTGGTCTGTATGTCCTAAAATTTGAAGGTTATTATGATACTTACAAGCTTGTAAAACAATAGTTGTTCTAAAAATTATTTAAATAAAAAAGCATGTGAATATTCACATGCTTTTTTTGGTTAGTTAGCTATTAATCGTTTTAATTAATACGGTTTAATCTAAATAAGATGTGTAAATGTATCACAACAAATATAATTTATCATTAACATTTGTTAATTTCAATTATTATTCTTCTATTTTTTTTCTAATCCTACTTAATTGCACTGGTGTAATACCCAAATAAGAAGCGATATGGAATTGAGGAATTAGATCATCTACTTCTGGAATATGTTTACGTAATTGTACATAACGTGCTTTGGCATCCAGTGAAATTAACTCTACCAATCGCCTCTCATAATGCATATAAACAGTTTCTAGAGCTAAAGTATATAATTTACATATTTGAGGATAGCTCGTACATAAATTCATAAACGCACTGTAGTCAATTTCATAAAGTTTGCAATCTGTAATTGCTTCAAAAACAAATATTGAAGGTTTTCTTTTTATTAGAGCAGTTAATGAAGCCACGAAACATATAGGTAAATAAAAACTTTTATTAAACTCTTTACCAGATTCTGTACTCAAATAACATCTAATAACTCCTGAACGTAACAAATACATTTTAGTTGGAACCTCACCTATTTTTACAATTTGAGTTCCAGATTTTATCTCCTTGAATTCAGATATTTGCTTAAGCTCATTAAATAATTCATCTGATATATTAATAAATGAATTTAAAAATTCATGATTTTTATTCATTTCACATAAGTACTATTAAAATTGACAAAAGAAAATTTACACTGTATAAAGTTAATGAAATAAAGAATTAATTTTTAATATTTCATACTTTTAACAACAAAAAATAATTTTAATGTCTTTATTAATTACCAATATAAAAGAGCTACTTCAAGTAAGAGATAATAATGTTACTAAAGTTTCTGGTAGAGACATGAAAAAACTACCTACAATTAAGAATGCCTTCTTATATATTGAAAATGACATTATTAAAGATTTCGGACCAACAAGCGAATCAATAAAATATTCTGCTAAAACCGTTATAGATGCCAAAGGAAAAATAGTATTGCCTGCTTGGTGTGACTCTCATACTCATATTGTTTATGCAGGAAATAGAGAGCAAGAATTTGTTGATAGAATAAATGGTTTAAGCTATGAAGAAATTGCCAATCGTGGTGGTGGAATTTTAAATTCAGCAAAAATGCTTCAAAATACCAGTGAAGAAGAACTCTATAATCAGTCTGTTGTACGTGTAAAAGAAGTCATGAAACTTGGAACTGGAGCGTTGGAAATTAAATCCGGCTACGGACTTACAGTTGAATCTGAATTAAAAATGCTACGCATTATTAAGCGCATTCAGCAAAACTTTCCCATAAAAATTAAAGCAACTTTTTTAGGTGCCCACGCATTGCCAGAACCTTTTAAGAATAATAAAAAGGGATATCTTGATTTGATAATTAATGAAATGCTTCCAAAGATTGAAAACGAAAAGCTAGCAGATTATATAGATGTGTTTTGTGAAAAAGGATATTTTTCTCTAGAAGATACGGACAAAATACTGGAAGCTGGGAAAAATGTAGGCTTAACCCCTAAAATACATGTTAATCAATTTAATGCTTTTGGTGGTGTTGCACTTGGTGTAAAACATGGAGCACTTTCTGTTGATCATCTTGAAGAATTAAATCAAGAAGATATTAATGCTTTAAAAGGAAGTAACACAATGCCAGTAGCGTTACCATCGTGTTCCTATTTTTTAAGTATTCCCTACACACCTGCAAGACGAATTATCGATTCAGGTTTGCCTTTGGCTTTGGCTACCGACTATAATCCAGGTTCTACACCAAGTGGAAACATGAATTTTGTAGTAAGTACTGCGTGTATTAAAATGAAAATGACACCTGAAGAAGCCATTAATGCAGCTACAATAAATGGTGCTTATGCTATGGGAATTGAAAAAGAATATGGTAGTATTACTGTTGGCAAAAAAGCCAATTTTATAATTACCAAAAAAATTCCTA
>DATGBV010000264.1:0-2364 GCA_035312485.1 Flavobacteriaceae bacterium
TTGCTAATTCTAGTCTGCTTAGGAAAGTCCGAATGGACGTAGCAGCTTTGATTTATTTGCTAACTTTAGTGATTAAAACACAAAACCAATCTTACACCAACACGTTGTGTGGCATAAATGAAAACCAATTTAAATTAAAACTTAAAATCCTAACTAATGAAAAGAAGAAAATTTGTTCAATATGGAGCTGTTGGAATTGCTGCCGGAACAACAGCATTGCTTCCTCTTTCATGTGCCCCTAAAGGCGATGAGGCTAACAAGAAAACATCCATTAAAACTTCACTTTGCGATTTGCTGAACATCCAATATCCAATCATTCAAGCTGGAATGGCTGACGTAGCTGGCCCTGAATTAGTAGCTTCTATCAGTAATGCAGGTGGACTTGGAATTCTAACAGCTACCATGGTGCCTCCTGATGTTCTCAAACAAAGAATTCAGAAAGTAAGGCAACTAACTGATAAACCATTTGGTGTAAACCTTATTCTTCATAACGATTTATTTCCACCTTCAGAATTTGAAATCAATGATAACATTTTGGGTAAAGTACATTACACTCTAAACGGTTTTAGAAGAGAACTCGGTATCCCAGAATCCGAAGCAAAACCACAGAAATTACCACCTCTGATTCAAATGGCCTTTGATGTTATCCTACAAGAAAATATACCCGTATTCAGCATAGGTCTAGGTAACCCAACAAAAGATATGGTTGCTCAATGTCATAATAAAGGAATTAAAGTAATGGCAATGGTTTCCTCGTTGGAAGATGCAATGTCTGTATACGAAAATGGTGTAGACATAATTGTTGCTCAAGGAAATGAGGCAGGCGGCCATCGTTCAACATGGGAAAAGAAAAAATCTAAGGAGTATGCTGCAATAGGTACATTACCCCTAACTTCATCCATAGCTAAGGTTGTAAACACCCCTGTAGTGGCAGCGGGCGGAATTGTAAATGGAAAAGGTTTGAGGGCGGCCTTAGCACTCGGAGCTAAGGGTGTTCTTATTGGTACACGGTTTATTGCAACTAAGGAATCAATGGCTCCAGAAAGCTATAAACAAATAATTATTGAAAGTAGTAGCGACAACACAACAGTAACAGATGTTTTTACAGGCATGTATGCACGCGTCTTGCGAAACAAATTTACAGAAACTTATACTGAAACCGATACCCCGGTATTACCTCCAGGCAGGCAATATGCAGTAACGGTTGATATAACTAGGGAGGCCGGCAAAAAGGAAAGACCCGAATTGTATTCACTATACGCGGGGCAGGGAGTAGATGAAATTAATGAAATTAAACCTGCAGAAGCCATAATTAAAGAAATTGTCACAGAAGCAATTGGAGGTTAATTAATAGAAAAGGAAATACGCCACACAACGATGTATATGAGCCATTATAACGGCTCATATACTCACCGTTGTGCTTCATTATAACCAACCAAATAAGATTCCCGCTTTCACGGGAAATAGAATATGATAAAATTCTTTAGAAAAATTAGACAGAATCTACTTTCAGAAGGTAAAACTGGAAAGTATTTGAAATACGCAATTGGTGAAATTATCCTTGTGGTCATTGGAATTTTAATAGCATTGCAGCTTAACAATTTGAATGATTCCCATAAAATAAACAAAGAGGAAAATATATCATTACTTAAACTTCATCATGAAGCTGAGTCTATTGTAAAAAGTCTAAAAAATGATATAGCTATTAAAGATTCTATAATATTCAGTATGAATGAGGTGGCAAGTTTCCTTCATAATAAAAATATTGAGGAAGTTTCTGAATCTACTCTCCAGCTAGGCATAGAAGGCATTGGATACTACAAATCTCTTAATTTACCTAATAGTGTTTACAATGAACTGTTTAACTCGGGTAAACTTCAAAATATAAAATCAGAAGTTATACAAACATCGATTAGCAATTATTATTCAAATCTTGAATATTTAAAAGGTCAATTAAGTTATTTTCGAAGTAGTGCACAAACTCTTGAGATTGACTTCCATAACGATACAGGATTTTATGTTTACGATTCAACCTTACCCACAAAGAATAAATTCAAAGCTGATATTGAATTACTTATGAATGATAAGGGCTTTAAGAGCAGGCAAATTCATGGCTTACGAAATCAAATTGTTTTTAAGCGCTATATGACAGATTTGTTGACAAGCGCTCAAAATATGTGTAACGATTTAGCCACTGAATTGAAAATTGAGTGCACATTTAATAGGACTATCTCATAAAGTGTGTAAATAGAAAATAGCAGGGGCATGCCCCTGCTATTTTTTTTGTTTAATTTTAAATATTTGCACATTATGGAGAAAGAAGAATTGTTCAACGACGATTTTTTAAAGCAGTTCAAGACCGGT
>DATGBV010000265.1:0-7739 GCA_035312485.1 Flavobacteriaceae bacterium
TGTCCATTTTTTAAAACACCTTTTTTATCAAAAATAATGGCTTCTCCATTTTCCTCCCAATCTCCATCAACCATGTTCTGGGCATACTGCGCTACCCTATGCGGTGAGACTATTCTATTTCCTGTATTTTTCTCTAAAAGTTCTTCTGCTTTTTTAGGGGTGATCTTAATAACATTTGCTTTCATTTTTATTTGATTTAGTTTGATTTATTTAATATATAATATCTATAGAGTTACATAATACCTGACAGTAACCCCTTGTTTTTCAGAAATGAGGTATCCATACAGGACTAATTCTTTTAGAAAGTTTGAAATCACACTTTCTTTTTTTAAAGGTTTTATAGTGCTTTCCTCTAAAGAGGCTTTTAACTCAATTGAAGTGAACGTTTCATGCTTTCTGGTATAATCCCATATTCTTTTCCTCAGTTCAATTGGTGATATTTTTTCAGTTTCCATTTATAAATCTTCAAATATTCCTTTTTTCTCTAAAGTGGTGATAAGGGCATAAATATTAAGATCGGGGGAGAGGTTAATTTTTTTATAAATTCTGCGTATATAAGTAGACACTGATTTATCTACTAAGTGTAGTTTTCTAGCGATGTCTTTATTTCTAAGACCTTGACGTAACATAAGCACGACTTCAAGCTCACGTTTAGAAAGTGGTAAATTTTTTAATACCTTTTTTGGTATGGGTTTTTCTTTAGTTTTAACTTTGAAAACAGGCTTATTAACAGCTTCATTTTCAGAAGATTGTAAGCCTGCTACAAGATCTTTTAATTGTTTATTAGCTTTTTTCATATTTTTTCGCTCACACAAAATACCATTTTTTTTAAAAACTTAATTGTGAAATAAGTTTTTTCTCTATTATAAGTAGGATAAGTAGGGTAAAACCGTAAAAGTCAAGAAGTTTCAAAGATACATTCAGCAATTAATTCTAAATTAACAGAAGCACTAATCCAGGTTTGCATTTGCTTTCTACTGTAGCCAAAACCACTAACAGCATCCCACATTTGATCTTCGGTATATTTTTTAAGGTCAATTTCTAATTCATAAGTTTCTAATTCTTTAGTCTCAGGATTGACAAGTCTATCCTCTTTAAAAAGATATACTTTATCTCCTAAATCTTTTCTTTTCTGATTGTGGTCAGGATCGGTTATGATCCACTCATCTTTTTCCATGTTTTTGTCTGTTTTAAATTATTGGTTTCCAAATTTTTAATCTTCAAATTTATGTGTTATGTTTTCAAATGAAATTATAAGCTCTAGTTGCCTTTTGTCTAAATGCTTTCTACAATAGGGGTAACTAGGAATGTCTGGATCAATTGCTGGCCAAAATGCTACAGCTTGCGCTTCGCAATCCCTACATTTTTTATCTTTTGCGTATATAAGATTATCCTCTGTCATTAAGATTTATTAAAAGTTCTAAATACTTATAAGCTGTCTTAAAATCTTGCTTTGTTATGGCTTCCTTTATTTTATTATATGACTCTTTAAAAGCGTGGTTTAATTGTGTTAAATTCCACTCTTTCCCTTGGGGGTCATAAAACTTTTCAGGATCCACTTGCTCCCATTTTGTCCAGTAAAACCACTCATCAGCGGTGTTTATTTTTTTAAGCTCATCCCCCCAATTATACCCTAAAGAAGTAACATATTGTTTTGCTGCTTCCTCATCACAAGCATAGTAATTATCATTAAAAATATAACCTTCATTCATACCTTTACCAGTAACATCACAACGCCTGGCCATTCGGTACTTATTTGTTTTTAAGATTATTGTTGTTATCATGTGTGTAAGTATTTGATTTATAGTATAAATATAATTAAAATTCACACCATATTTCTCCTCGTTTTTCTAAATAAGGATTTTTAGTAAGGATGTAAAAAAATGTGTTTAACATGTGGGGACCATTTGAAATAATTAATCCTTCAGGGGTGCTTATTAATGTCCACACCCTTTTTGATGAAATGTATTTTTGTATAAGAGACCAATCTGTTACAGGATCATAGAATTTTAAACCGGAATCCTCCTGATCTGGTTCATAGATTTCTAAGAAATCTTCGTATGTTATTTCAGTGGAGTCAGTCATAGTTTTATTTGATTTTGTTTTGTTGATTTTTATTACAAATAAATAAACGTAATGTGTTTATTTATTGTTAGTAACAAGCGCAATACTGTTGCTCAATCAATACGGGTTAGTTGCGCCAGTTACTAACACCGTATAACAAAAAAGCCTAAGTTCCTGTTCTGCCCAATGTTTCGGTTTCTAATCCCGTTTTAATAATTTTTTTTTCCTTCCTTTTTCTCACTCATATCTGCAAAAAGTGAAGTTTGATAATTAATTTCTAATTCCGTTTTATTTCTGGGCATTAAGTCATTTACAGCACAACCAAATCCATTACAATCTAATAAAGGCTTTGGCTCTCTACCTTTTTTCATAGATATATCTTTTACGTTTGGATAAACTGGATGCGGTTTCAAAAACAACAATCCACCGCCTTTAGCTTGGTCTTTTAACATTGTAACAGGTTCGCCTTTTAAATCAGTCAATTCGTGTTCTATATCTGCCATAGTATCAAACTTTTCAGGCATATCACGTTGTACTTTTTGCCAATAACCAATTCCGCCTTGTATGCACATTGTTTTTAAGCAATTATTGTTATGAAATCCTAACTCATAGGCACGAGGTATTTTAATTCCAACTTCTAAAACTAAATCAATACAGTTCTTTTTTGTAAGTCCGTGCATTAATAAAGGGTAAATTGCTCGTGCTTCAACATAATTCATTGTCATTGCTTTGGCTCGTTTTGGTTCGTCAATATCAAAACCAAACACTTGATAACTATAATCGTTTTCTTTTTGCCATTTAAGCCTAACATCACGTTTTAAAGTAGAGGAACAAATTGCACCATTAGCAACATTTAAACTTTTATAGTGTCGCCAAACACTTTGTATTGTTGGAAATTTATCATCACTCAAGCCAGTAATTGTTTCAATCGGTATTCCAAACCATTTTTCACAATCGTTTTTAAATCGGTAAGTATCATAATCCTCATTTCCAGTATCAATAAAAACACTTCTACAATTCTCTTTACCAAATAAACCAATAGCAAGTTTGCAAGCCACAGCAGAAGTGATTCCGCCAGAAAACCAACATATTATTTTGCTTCCTACGTCAGCAATTTGCCCACGCTCAAAAAAATTATTAAAACTACTTTGTTTCATTACTCAATCTTTAGTTTTTAAAAGGCTCATTTGTTATACTTTTCGTTGTACACAATATGACTACGGATGTGCTTCTAATAAGCATCCCCATTGTTGCGCCATAGCTTGTGCAATTCCTTCAAAAGTTCTACTTCTTTCTTTCCATCTATCCTTTCTAGGAGGCATTTTCCAAATACGTTGTTCCCGCCCTTCCACAATCTTAGTTGCTTCCAGATTAGGAAGATTGTACAACCAAAGGCAGGTGGCTTTTGTCTCCCCATGCCCAAACTGCCAAGGTTGAATTATCTGCGTTGGTTGCGAGTTTTCGCTTTTTAAGAATATTTCTTCCTTCCCATATTTGTGCATTATCGGGTTTTCGATTGCTATTTTTCCTCCAAGTTTCCCGTAAAGCTTGAATTGCTTAAAGAACTTAGCGGATTCAACAACCTTGGCCCAACGCTCAGGGTTAATGTATATATCACTGTTTTTAGCTTTCACATAACCGTCTTTCGGTTTTTTTGAAGCCAGCCACCTTACACCTGAATTAGACAAATAGGTACAGGGCGGGTGTGCGATTACCATATCCCATTTTTCGCCCCAAAGTATTTTTATTGCATCTTCCTGGTAGTGGTTACCTGGTATTTCAGTTGGAAGTAAATCACAACTCCAAGCATTGTTTCCTAATTTGGAAAATGCCTCTCGAACTGTTCCGCTATATTCACAAGCTATTAATATTTTCATTTTAATTTAGTTTTGTGGTCAATCACCCCATCGATACCAGCAATCCAACATTTTTTTACTGAGTTTACTACTTCTATTACATACATATTTTTCGTTTTTTAATTTCGTAATTTTTACAGAAGCACAACAACTGTTATTTTTTAATACCTAAATTTTCCTCCATAGCAATCTCCAAAGTTGCTATTTTATTTATTAAAAAAGCAGTTACATAAGTCATAAATTCAGTTTTGTTTTTAGAATCTTTTTTCTGAGCCTCTTTTATTATTTCATACATTTCTTCCTGTATCTCATCAATTCTATCCGCTATTTTTTGATTTGCTGTTTTCATAATAATATTTATTTTGTTTTGTTGGTTTTTATTACAAAGAATATAGTTCAGGTGGCAACTGACTCATGCAAGCGGGATAGCTATCTTGCGAGAACTTGTACCGTGGTCGCCTCAAAAGGGGGTGCTTCCCGTGCCTCCCGAAACCATATTCAAATATGTCATATAGCACTAATAAAACTCAACATCATCAGCGAATAGTTCTTTTAATAAACCTCTATCCCCAGATACCGAAAAAGTATTGCAGTCGTTTATATCACCATAAAACTTGTAAGCCCAAATAAACGCTTCTCTACCATTGTCATCTTTAAAACCCCAACTCGCACCTACTTTATCTGGGTCGTCAAGTTCAGTTACATTTGGTTCAAAAACTTTTTCTACTACTTGCTTGTAACTAATTTTTAGGTTTCCGTCTTTTCCACTACCTACTTTTTGTAAATCTTTTAACTTCATAATAATAATGCCACACACAACGTATATAAAACATTGTCTTTGCGGTCTTTTTTAAGTTTATTAATAATTCAATTCTTTGTGTTTATTTATTGTTAGCCACAATGATCTACAATCTTCTTTGCTTTGTCTGCTAAGTCATTATAATTGTAAAGTTGCGTATAACCATCCATAGCTTGCCCTTGAGCAAATATTGCAGAAGTGCCAGCCTTACCCATTTCATATATTCTTACAATTTTCTTTAAATGGTCAATAGCACTGTGGTTAATACCAAATAAATCTAAAAGCTCTTTTTTAGCTTCTTCAAAACCATAACGCTCTTTTCCAGAGTAGTTGTCTAATATTTCTTGTAATCTTTTATCCATCGCTTCAGTATTTATTTTTATCAGTTATAGTGCATTAGTCCTCCCACACTAAAACCAAACTTGCAGCAGTTGTAACACCTATTTTATACTCTTTTTTAAGCTCATCTAATACCGCATTCATTTCGTCAATGTTTTTGGTTTCAGGGAACACAAAACTTTGTGCATTCTTGAAGCACTTCTTTGCTTCTTCTATCATTTCTTGGTGTGTCATAATTTTTAATTCTGCCCCCCTTCTTATTTAAGATCATAAGTAAGTATTCCCCTTTTAATTACTGTTTTCATATTGTTTATTATTATTTTAAATTAATCATCAAGCGCATTTATAGGGCTAACCACCCAAACAGATAAAAATGGATGGTAATAACACTCTTTTAAGTTCTTATTAAAAGCTAATTTTCTTGCAAATTGTAGAGCTTTTAATTCATTATCAAATTCGTAAGACTCACTAACATTTCCCTTTATGTTAAAAATAAATTGTGTTTTCATAATAATATTTATTTTGTTTTTCGATGCTCAAAGCAATGGTAGTTTTCTTCCATTAAAATATCTGGTATAAAAGAAAAGACTTTCTTTTTATCCTTAATATTACATATACCAAAACTTAAACTTGTGGACCCACCATCATATACAAATTTCATAGATTTAACCTCTTTGAAAAGCGCTTTTGCTTTATCTTTTTTACCTTTTTTTAAATGCTGTTCTGCTTTAGTAAGTAGTTTTAATCTCCCAGCATTAAATACTTTTTTTTGCATCTCATAATGAAAATCCTCGTGTTTTTGTCTCTCCACAAAACTCCTGGTCATGTGTATACAATTATTACAATTCATATCAAATAATTGTCTTTCTAAAATATCACTCATAAGTCTTTTTTAAATATCTATATAAAGCTCTTTTCCGGTTAACCAAAAAAATAAATTTTGTGCTTCGTGAACATATCCTAAATCTCTCAAGTACGCAAATTTGTAATCCTTACCAGGGACACCCTCACCGGTCCTACCTTGAGTTAAACAAGCGTGTTCAAATTCGCCTTCCCTTACACACTCTATATGTAATTCTAATTCATTGCCTAAAGGGAGGGCTATCCACATATCCATAGTATTACCTATAAAACCTAATTTTTCTAACCACTCTGTATTTAAAGGTATCCCTAGTATATTTTTTGAGCTGTGGGTTGTATAGTCTCCACTTTTTTTATCTTTGGTCACGTCAAGTTTATCCTGGTGGATTGCGGAGACGTATAGTATCTGGTGGTGCTTATTTTTAACTAGGTTTCCCCTTCTTAAATTTTTTGTTTCCATTTTTAACTAGCTTTTAATTTCACTCATAAGGTTTTATTTTTTTATATACTTTGGAGGGTTTGGGCTATCATACCACCCCATAATAAGTTTTTTATTTAATAGAGATTTTATACTATTCCCAATATGCATTTGATTACGTTTTAATTCAAAAGCAATGTCTGAACAGGTTTTATAGTCTTGGGCTATAAGGTTTAGTATTTCTTCTTGTAACTCACTCATAAGGTTTTCATTACTAAATCAACTAACTTGGTTATCTTATCTTTATCCCCATCATGTATATTAATTATTTCAAAAGCCTTAATTAATAATTCACGTTGTGGGTTAACGTTAGGCATCGGTTGGTTTTTTACTTCACTTTCTGCGTTATATCCCCTATCCCTTTTATTAACAGCTTTATCAAATATGTGTAAACAATCCTGTAAATACTCAGCAAGTATAAATCCGGAGGTACTACTCCCTTTTTCAAGATTGTGTTTATTAATAATCGCTTCGATATCCCTTCTAAATTGATCTTGATTTGATTTTCCAATTGTTGGTACCTTTTCTACAGCATAGAATTTTATCTCAATACCTAACACCTCACACATTTTTTCAATTGTTTGCGGTGTTGGACTAAATTTGCCCTGGCCCAGGTTACTTACGGTTGTGGCTGATTTACCTATTAAAGCTGCAAACTTTTTTTGGGTGTAGCCTTTCTTTTTAATTTCCAATCTTAGTAATTCACTTATTTTCATAATGTATTTGAGTTGTTAGAGTGCATTAAATCTTTACGGATTTTTTTATAAGCCTCCTTTTTATGGGACTTAACCGTTTCAGCTCCGACCTTTAAAATGTCCGCAATTTCCTTGTTGGAATGACCGCTATAACTTAATAACATAATCTTTTTTCTCTGTGGTGGTAAGCCATTAATGGCGTTGTTAATCATTTCAGAAGCTTCCAAGATTGCTATTTCTGAGTTAAACTTTTGTTCACTGTTTATTAAAAGGTCTATTTCTTCCGGCAAGTGCGGTGTAATGTCCTTAAAATTTTTGCTCCTTAAATAGTCGATTGCTTTATTTTTTACAGCAGTATAGAGGAAACGACTAGCATCATCTTCACAGGTAAATACTATTTTTTTCTCCCACACTTTAATAAAAACTTCTTGTACAGTATCTTCAGAGGTTTTTATATCTATAAGATATTTACTTGCAAATAAGCATAGTTTAGGGTAGAATGATTTAAATAACTTTTCAAAACTCTGTAAAGTTTGTGTGTTTTTCCTTTTGATATCCATAAGTTATTATTTTTATATTTGCTGCGCTCATCAGGTTAGATTATTAGCAGCTATCTAACAACGTGATAGGGTGTGTTGAGAGCCTAC
>DATGBV010000266.1:0-6299 GCA_035312485.1 Flavobacteriaceae bacterium
ACATCTTTAGCGCCTAATCTAAAACCTGCCCGCTTTTCTAAAACTGCCAATATCATATTTAAGCGTTTGGCATTAAAACCTGTAGCAGAACGTTGAGGCGTTCCATAAACTGCTGTGCTCACCAAGGCTTGAATTTCTATAAGCAATGGACGCATGCCTTCCATAGTAACGGCCACGGCATTGCCGCTTAATTCTTCATCTTTTTGAGAGATCAAAATTTCTGAAGGATTTGATACTTCCCGTAAACCAGAGCCTTGCATTTCGTAAATCCCCAATTCGTTGGTTGAACCAAAACGGTTTTTGTTGGCGCGTAGAATTCTAAAGACATGGTTTCTATCACCTTCAAACTGCAAAACCGTATCGACCATGTGTTCTAATATTTTTGGCCCAGCTATGTTGCCATCTTTAGTGATATGACCAATTAGAACAACTGGAGTTGCTGTTTCTTTAGCAAACTTTATAAGTTCGGTGGTGCATTCTTTGATTTGTGAAATGCTTCCGGAAGACGATTCTATATAATCGCTATGTAAAGTCTGGATTGAATCTATGATAACAATTTCTGGTTCAATTGCTTCAATCTGCTTGAAGATGTTTTGAGTTTTGGTTTCGGTTAATACAAAGCAATTATTATTACTTGGATTAATGCGTTCTGCTCGCATTTTTATTTGTTTCTGACTTTCTTCGCCAGAAACATAAAGGGTTTTATAAGGTAGTTTTAATGAAATTTGAAGCAGTAATGTGCTTTTGCCAATGCCTGGTTCTCCTCCAAGAAGTGTTAATGAGCCTGGAACAATTCCGCCACCAAGCACACGATTAAACTCATCATCCAGAGTATTTAATCTTGCTTCTTCAGAAACATCAATATCATTTATTTTAAGAGGTTTTGAAACACGCTTTGCTTTAGACGTTGGAGATTTCCAATCGCTTTTTTCAGCTTTTTGTATGACCTCTTCAACAATAGTATTCCATTCTTTACAGGCTGTGCATTGTCCTTGCCATTTGGCAAATTGGCTGCCGCAATTCTGACAAAAAAAGGTAGTTTTTACTTTAGCCATTTAATATCCGAAATCTGCTTTTATTGATTCTGCTCTTTCCAACATTTCATCTTTGGTTATTCCTGCAATTTCATCCAAAATGTAAGCAGATTGGTAAGTTCTCATTGCTTTTTTAGGTTCTCCAGTTTCTTCGTAAAAACGTCCTAAATAATAATGGCTCAATAAAGAATCTGGATAAGCTTTACGAGCCAATTTACTTAAATCTTCATAATATTTAAAGTCTTCATTTTTTTCGATCGCGGCAGAAATAGCTTTAAAATCATTAATCAAAATTTGTTTGTCCATACCAAATAAATCATAGATCGTCTGGTATTTTTCCTGAAGATATTCTACTGGTGAGCTTTCAAGTTTAAGAATCTTATCTTGGTACTCGTCTTTGCTAATTGGCTGGAATACATAAAAAATACTTTCTAAAGCTTTTGGGATAGCATGTGCTGGTAGTGAATAATGGGTCGGCCCATCGAAGTTATCAAAATTGTATAGAACACTTTTGTTATCAATTGCCGAAATGCTTGTATTTAAAGCTTCTGTTTTAGCCTTAATAGGTTTAACATCGTTGGTTGATGTTGCTAAATAATAAAAAATCTTTTTGTTATTAATTGCTGGTAATCTCTCGGAAAGATATGTAGTAATATCTGGAGCCAAATCTGGGCTTATCGTAATATATGCCTGAAATAATGGGTCTCCTTTTAATAAATAATAATTTATGAAATTTGCTGTTTCTCCATGACCTACAGCGACTCTAAAATTTTCTGTTCTGTATGTGCTAATCATATGCGGAATCAGTTCCATACTGATAAACTCAAAAAAACTTGCTCCACTTTCAATAGGAAGAGAGTTTTGTTCAGAATACATGCAATCATCATAACGTTTATCTATTTGATTAATCCCAACAACTATAGCGTCTGGCATGTCTTGCCAATAGGCATAATAGTCAACATTTCCAGCTACTATTTCAAACATATAATCACCATCTAAAACAATGAATAATGGGTATTTTTTGTCTTCATTGCTTTCATAACCTCTTGGAAGTTGTATTTTAACCTGTCTAATTTCTCCAAGTTTTTGAGAATCAAACTCTTCATAAATAGTTTGGGCACCAATAAAATTTGATGTAAGTACTAATATAAGTGTGTAGATTAGTTTTTTCATTTTCTTAAAGATTTGAGAATTTTGTATTGGCAATTTACAAATTATTTTGTTCTATTGTAAATTGGTAAAAACACAAAAGAAAGTATCCCACAAAAAATAATCATAACTGTTTGAGAGGTCCAGATAATCCACCCAAAAGCTATACTTGGTTCTTTGTCTATACCAAAAAGAGAGAATGCTGCGTAAACAGCCAATGGATAGAAAAATATTCCTCCATTGGTTGCTGCAATAGTAAAGCTTGCAGAAATGAATGCTATAACTATAGCAATAAAAGGGATGTTATGTAGTTCTGGCACTGCAAAAGATGTTATATAAAACATTAGTATATACATAAGCCAAATAAACAAGGTGTGAAAAATGAAAGCCCATTTTCTTTCCATTTTAAAAATGCTGGTCACACCTTCAATCAATCCATTTATGAAACTTTTTATCTTATTGGCAAATTTTGATTTGGCCTTCTTAATGTAAAAAGCAAACAAAACAATGGCTGATAGAATTAGTCCTAAGCCCAAAATTATTTTTGTTGGATCAAATTTCTCTGACAATAGATTAAAGATGAAATCGAATTGAAAAAAAAGAGTAACTATAATAATTAATCCCATGACCACAAGGTCTGCAATACGTTCTCCGACTATTGTTCCAAAACTTTTTTCAAAAGGTACTTTTTCATAGTTTGTGGCAACTGCTGCACGTAAAACTTCTCCCGAACGTGGAATACCATAGTTAGCAAAATATGCAATAAAAACAGCCATAATGCTATTAGGATACTTAATAGTATATCCCATTGGATTAAGCATAAATTGCCATCTGTAAGCTCTTGACAAATGACTTAAAAAACCAAGAAAAATGCCTAATGAAATCCACCAATAGTTTGCGTTTTTAAAATATGGAACAATATCTTCTACTGAAATTTTTGTAAACGTATACCATCCAAAAAAAACTGCCAATACAATTGGAAGTAAAATCTTTAAAATTTTTGAATGGCTTTTTTTCAATTGTATGTTATTTTAACAAATTGGTGTTTTCATCTGGAAATACAAGTGATGGTTTAAACGCTTTGGCTTCATCAATTGTCATAAACGCATAAGTTATTAATATAAGTGTATCCCCAACAGCAACTTTTCTGGCAGCAGCACCATTTAAAGTAATTTCACCACTTTTCCGCGGTCCAGGAATAACATAGGTATCGAGACGTTCTCCGTTATCATTATTAACAACCTGAATTTTTTCACCTTGTACTATATTGGCAGCATCCATTATATCTTCGTCAATAGTAATACTACCTATATAATTAAGGTCTGCTCCTGTAACTTTTACTCTATGTATTTTTGATTTTACAACTTGAATTTGCATCATGCTAAATGTACTTAATTAAGTGCAATGTTATCTATTAACCTTATATCGTCTGCATAAGCAGCAACGAAAGCGCGATATTTTCTTTTTGAAGATTTTCGTTTTATCTCTTTTAATGTTTCTATATCGGCAATGATAAAATATTCCAATTCTAATAAATCATTCTTTAAAAACTGCTTTTCTACCCATTCTGTGACTTGGTTAGCACTTTGGATCTTAAACAACTCTTTTGCTTCTAATAATGTTTTATATATAAAAGGGGCTTCGGCTTTGTACTTGGGCTTTAGTCGTTCGTTTCTGGAACTCATTGCAAGGCCGTTGGGTTCTCTATGAATTTTACAACCAACAATGCTTACAGGTATTTGGTGCTTACTAACCAGTTTTTTAATAATCATTAATTGCTGAAAGTCCTTTTCTCCAAAATAAGCATTGTTTGGTTTAACAATTTCTAATAATCGTTTAACTACTGTCCAACACCATCAAAATGTCCTTCTCTAAACATGCCTTCCATTTCCAATTCAAGTCCATCAAAGTCAAAATGTTGTGCTTTTGTTTTATCTTGATAAATGTCTTTGACTTTTGGTGCATAAACCAAAATATTTTTTGATTGAGCTTTAAGTAATTCTAAATCTCTTTCTAAAGTTCTGGGATATTTTTTAAGGTCTTCTGGGTTGTTAAATTGTGTAGGATTTACAAAAATGCTCACAATAACCCAATCGTTCTCTTCAAGTGCTTTGTTTACTAAAGACATGTGGCCATAGTGCAATGCTCCCATAGTAGGAACCATTCCTATAGTGTTGCCATTAAATTTTAATTGGGCAATTGAAGTTTGAATTGATTTGTTTTCTGTGAATACTTTCACTTTTAATAAAAAATTAACAGCGTGCAAACTTAAGATTTTGCTAGCAATCTGCATAAATTTTTGTAATTTTGCGTGTTTTTTATTTTGAATTTTCAAAAGCAGTACATTTTATGAAAGATAAGAGGATATTATATGTATCATCTGAAGTAGTTCCTTATTTGCCTGAAACCGAAATTTCTTCAATGTCTTTTGAGGCTCCCAGAATGGTAAACCAACAAGGTGGTCAAATAAGAATCTTTATGCCTAGATATGGAAACATTAATGAAAGAAGGCATCAATTACATGAAGTTATACGTTTATCTGGTATCAATTTAGTTATCAACGATTTGGATATGCCTTTAATTATTAAAGTTGCTTCTATACCAAAAGAGCGTATTCAGGTTTATTTTATTGACAATGATGAATATTTTAAAAGAAAAGCCACACTTACTAATGAAAATGGAGAGTTGTTTCCTGATAACGACGAACGTGCAATTTTCTTTGCAAAAGGAGTTATAGAAACTGTTAAGAAACTAAACTGGTCGCCAGACATAATACATGTTCACGGTTGGTTAGCTTCATTATTGCCTCTATACCTAAAAGAGTACTATAAAGACGAGCCTTTGTTCAATGAAAGTAAAATAGTTACCTCTATATACAATCAAAGTTTTGAAGGAACGTTGAATATGGATATGCTAGCTAAAATTAAGTTTGATAATGTTGATGAAGAATGCATTAAAATCTTGGGAAATCCAACATATTCAAACTTGATGAAGGTTGCTATAGATCAATCTGACGCATTAATTATTGGTTCAGAAGAAATTCCAGACGAGTTGAAAGAGTATTTAAAAAATTCAAATAAGCCAGTATTAGATTATAAGAACAAAGATGAATTTGGAGATGCTTATTCTCAATTTTATTTAGAACAAGTTTTAAATTAGCCCATTAGTAGTTTTACTAAATATATTTATGAAAAAGAATTTAAAAGCCCTAAAATTAATCTTTATCATATCGGTTATTATATCAAGTTTTATAGCCTGTGATAAAGATTACAATACAATAGGAAGCGACGTAATAGGTGGCAAAAATTTTGTAACTTCTAGTGCAATTTTTAGTGCTACTTCCTACAATAAAAAGTTAGACCCAGTTCAAACAAATAATTTACCATCTAATTTATTAGGATTCCATAATGACCCTGTTTATGGTAGTACCACGGCAAATATCATTACACAATTATTGCCTCAAAACAGCTTTATAGGTTTTGGAGAAAATGTATTGGTAGATTCCGTTGTTTTGTCAATTCCTTATTATAGCAAAGTATCTGAAGATTCTCCAGACGAAGATGGTAACACAGTTTATTCTATTAGTGACTCTTTATATGGAGACTCTCCAATAAAATTATCTGTTTATCGTACAGATTATTATTTAAGAAATTATGACCCCGAATCGGAGTTTGATGAACCACAATACTATTATTCTGATTCAAATTCAAGCATTAATTTAGATAATCATGTAATAGATACTCTATATGAAAACCCATTATTTACCCCAAGTAGTGAAGCAATTCCAATTTATGAGATAAATGAGTCGACAGGAGTTTATGAAGAAACAGAAAGATTGTCACCTGCTTTAAGGGTTAATTTAAATTCTGATTATTGGGGAGAAGTAATTGTTGACAAAGAAGGTGCTCCAGAATTAAGCAACCAAAACAATTTTACCAATTACTTTAGAAGCATATACTTTAAAGCAGAACCGTTATCTGCTGAAGGAAGCATGATAATGCTAAATATGGCTTCAACCTCTGCCAACATAACTATTTATTATTCTAATGACTCCATAATCACAGAAGGTGAAAGAGATACCGGTACATACGTAATGACCTTTGGTGGAATTCGTTT
>DATGBV010000267.1:0-19145 GCA_035312485.1 Flavobacteriaceae bacterium
GTTTTGGTTTATTTATCAATAATCTTAAATAAAAAATGATAAATTCAACAAAAAAATATATGTGTAAATCTTTTAATAAAATATAAAAGTTTCATAATAAAATTAATTTTATATTTTTACATCATGTTTATGATTTTAAAAACATTTTGAGTTACCCTATTAGTTACCCTATTAGGTTACTGTTTAAGAAAACACATATAAACACTGATAAAATTTGAAGGGTTACGGAGCCTCTTTCTCCGCAAAAGGAAACCCACAACGAACGTTGTGGGTTTTTTGTTTTTAAGAGCGTCAAAAGCTTGCTTTTGTAAGTGACAGGAAAACAAAAAACCAAATGTACGTTAGTGCATTTGTGGTTTCCATGTTTGTATTGGATACCCCATTTGGGATGCACGCAGTGAATCCCACCTTCTTTGATATTGGGCTATCCAATTTTTGTGTTTTAAAGGGATTTATTTTTGCTTGACCTGAACCCGACCTGAAGTACACCTTAAGGAAGTCTGTTGAGAAGTTTGGATTTCTATTTATCTTAATTGTTCTTTTTTTTATATGTTTATTTCTTAAGACAGTCGGTTTTTTTCCTGCTGTGCAGGAATGAGATTGCCACGTCGTACCTCCTCCAATGACAATAGATTCCGCATCAGAGTGCGGAATGACAAAAATGGGATTGTCGCTCCTGACGACAAGTGTCAGCATCGTAATGATAAGTGGATTCCGCATTACTGAAACAAGGCTTCGACAAGCTCTGCCTGACAGTTCAGCACAGGCTTGTGCGGAATGACAGGTATAATCTACAAAAAAACCCATAACAGCTGTTATGGGTTTATAATTTAAATGCTGAACATCTTATAAAATGATAATCAGTAACAAAATGATAATGATAGCACCTGTTGAGATGTAAATGCCTTTACCTGCTCTTTTTTTAAGGTCTTTTTTAATGGTGCGTAATTCTTTTCTTAATTCTTTTTTCTCGCTACGCGTCAAATTGGATTTGTCCATGTCTTTAATTTCGTTAACGCGGTCTACCATCATTTTAATCTCATCTGGAACCTCTTCCGTTCTTTCGGTTGGATTGGTATAGGGACTCTCTGATGCCAATGTATTATTAGGGAAAGCCAATAGACACATAAGCATGACCATAAAACCAAGTGCTGTTTTTTTCATGTTTTTGTATTTAAATTAATAACTTGTTTATATAAATATACAAATTATAATGACAGACTTATAACTATCAGGGTTTTTTGGTTTACTGAACATAGATGTTTTTACTTTAAAGACAAAAACCCCAACACTTGTTGAGGTTTTTGGTTTATCTGTTTATAAATGCACTAATCTCTTAATAACGCTGATGAATAGTAACTGTTTTCAAATACTATCTTACCTTCGTCATTAAACGTATGGATTAACAAGAGTGGTAATGTTACTTTCTTATTATCGGATTTTCTTGTCATTCTTACGTCCCACCAGGATTGTACAATTTTGGCATTACCCATTTCATATTCCAAATAATCCGGATAGCCATTAACGTCAATACCATTAATTGTCCAATTTTCATACATGTTTTTGAAGCCTTCCTTTTCTTCCTCAACAGTTGCAGATTCTCCTTGAGGTGTGTCTAGATTGATAAATCTTGCATTGTCTGCAAAAAAACTAAAGGCTTTATCTACATCACCATGCTCAAAAGCTCCCATCATACGCCTTACGCTGTTAATATAGGGATGGTGGTTATAAATGGTTCCGTTTTTTCTCTCTTCAAAACTGCTGCCAATTTCATCTCCTACTTCTGAAGTGCTGTAATTTACGGCTGAAACTATTTTTCCTTCACCATTTAAGCTGTAAAGACGATGTAAGGGCTGGTCTATTTTTACTCCAGTTGCTTCGTGAATTCCTCTTAATACGTCCCAGGTTTGCACCCAAAGACCATCGTCATCATCTTTATACTCTATAGCATCTGGATAGGCACCGTTTTGACGCGTAAGGCTTAAATATGCAACATACTTATTTACATTTGCTACATTAGTCAAGAATTGCTTTTTGTCTCTACCTTTGTCATTAACATCTGTACTGGTGCCATCAAAAGACTTGAAATTATCTGCCAAATAGGTAGCTACTTTTGCCGAATCTCCAGCAATCCATGCTTGCTGCATAGCTTCAACAGTCTTGATTGCAGGATGTTCTTTGTAAACAGTTCCGTTTTTTTCTTTTTGGGAATACATGATCATGGTACACATCATCATGAAAATAATTACACTTTTTTTCATTTTTAAGTTGTTTTTGGTTAGTTAATAAAATATGTAATAGGCTTATGCCTTATTGTTAATTAATAGTAATTTAAAAAGAAATGAGGTCTAATGGATTTGCTTCTGGCAGCAAATGCGGATTTAAATTAAGTAGGAATAAAAGTACTACATAATTATTGTTCAATATCATAAAAAAGCAAAACAATTGCAATACTTAAATTAAGTATTTTTAGCCTGTTTAAAACGAGCAACCTTAATTTGGCATAACGAGAATTGGAGCAGATATTTGAAGTACAAACGATTCGACCTTTTGGGTAACAAATAGCCTATCAAAAAATGAATGTTTTCTGTTTATCATCGACAATAAATTGATGTTGTGCCTGTTTAAATATTGAGTGACCTGCTCCTTAACATTTTTGCCTTCTAGATTAATGAATTCATGTTCTACCTCATTAAAATAGGTATTTAAAAGGGACTTATTGTTGGTTTGCTCTTTGGTTAAAGACATAGTATTGGATACATGAAGTATCTTAATCTTGGAATTGAACATTCTTGAAACGTCTAGTAAAGGCAGTAATTCTGTTATTTTGTATTGCTTTAAAAAGTCTGATATAAAAACAATATTCTTTAATGGCTGAAACTTACAATTGCCAGGGATTGCTAAAACCGGTGTTGAGCAACGATTTATTACCCTGATTGTATTGCTGCCAAAAAGTACCCTTTCCAATCCTGTTGTTCCTTTGGTGCCCATAATAATGAGCTCAATCTTTTTAGAGTTACACTGTTGGTTTATGGCATCTATAAAATTGTCATAATCAACAACGGCATGGAATTTATGCTTGTTGTTTTTGTACTTTGCTTTTATTTTGGATATGATTTTATTTATGGATTTTTTAGACGAATCAATAAGTGATTTGTATAATGTTTCAGATGGTGTCATGGTCATTAAATCGTCCGTGATAAAAGAGGATGTTTTTACAACATTGAGTACGTAGAACTCACATTCTGTAGTACTAAACAATTCTGAAGCATAATTGATTGCATCTATAGCGTTTATGGAAAAATCTGTGGGAAGTAATATTTTTTTCATCACAAAAGCCTCTAATTAATAACATAAATATAGTTTGAAATTAGTTATAAACCAATGATATTTATCAGATAAATTAATTAATTCCAGCTGATCAATAAATTATTTAAAGCAATTATATTTCGGCACAATAAATGATTAATATTGCGTTATAAACAACAAATCTGTTTTATGCATCGTATTACAATTGTCCTAATCTTCCTTTTTTCATTTTTGATGAATGCCCAAAATAATGCTGTTGGAACAAATGAAAAACTTGTTTTTACCGCTTCTTACAATATGTCTGGAATACTAAATAATCTGGCAGAGGTCACCATGGAAACCAGCGAAGTAAAAACATCTAAAGCAACCCTTTTAAGACTTAAATGTACGGCTGCAACTTATAGCAAATGGGATCATTTTTTTAAAATTAGAGACTTGTATGAAAGCTATGTAAGCCCTACAACTTTAAAACCTTACTTGTACAAAAGGGACATTAATGAAGGAAGTTATTTTAAAGCCATGAAATATACTTACAACCATAAGGCCAATACCATTAAAACCTTACAGCAGAAAAAGAAAAAGGATGGAACTCTTTGGGATGAAAACAAAACCATAACTGTTCAATCTAAAACAAAAGATATTGTTACCACGTTATACTCTATAAGAACCTTTGATTTTAGTAATATGTCTGTTGGAAAATCTACAGAATTAACCATAGTTTTTGATAGGGAAGAAATTAAAGCGCACATAACCTATTTAGGAAAAGAAAGTTTAGCAACCGTTCTTGGTAAAAAGCCCTGTTATAAATTAAGCATTAGTACCAGCAAGTCAGATGTGTTAAAAGGCACAAACAGCAATATTATTTGGCTTACTGCCGATGAAAACAAAATACCTGTTTTTGCTACCTTTAAAATTCCTGTTGGTAATGGCGAATTAAAATTAAAATCTGCATCCGGATTAAGACATTAGAATTTATGAGAAAAGTTTTTATCATTTTAGGACTATTGGCAGCCATACTTGCTGTTTTATTATCTGTAATACCTTTATTTAATTTAGCCTTTGTTCCTGCAGTATTGGCTTTAATCTTTGGAGTTATTGCACTTTATTTATCCAATAAAAGTGGGGCATCAAAAAAAATAATTCATTATATCTTTTTACTTACTATTATTTCATTAGTCTATGCAACCTATAAATCAATTTTTAGTGCACCTGAAGTTGTTATCACCGAAGAGCTGAAAGAAAAAGAAATAGAATCTGAACAGGATGCCATTGATGAACTTGAGGAATTGGATATTGAAGGTGAAGATATAATTATAGACGAGTAAGATTTCTGATAACATATTTTTTAAATATATTTGCCCTTTATTAAATTTAAGGGATGAAAATATTTTGTGTATTGTCTGCTTTCGCATTAGTTGGCTCTTGTGCGACAACCAAGTATAGTACAAAAATTGAAAACTTAAAAAGCTCTATTCATTTAAGTGATAGTGCAACTGTCACCAAATACGCTAATACCATTACTGCAAATGAGTTAAGCAATAACCTTTATAAATTTTCCTCTATTGAGTTTCAAGGGAGAAAGACAGGAGAGTTTGGCCAAAAGAAAGCAGTGGAATTTTTAAAATCCTTTTATCAAAACGAAAATATAGCTTCGCCTTTTGGTGGTGATGACTATTTTCAGGACATTCCCAGATCCTATTTTCCTGATGACATTAAAGGCTCGTCAGAAAATGTTTTAGCCTATATTGAAGGTTCTGAAAAACCAAATGAAGTTATTATTATTTCGGCACATTTAGATCATTTAGGCATCGATGAAAATGAAATATTTGTTGGAGCCGACGATAACGGTTCTGGTACCGTAGCCATTTTAGAAATGGCTCAAGCCTTTAAAATTGCACAAAAAGAAGGTCATGGCCCTAAAAGAAGTATTCTTTTCCTGCACGTTACAGCAGAAGAAATTGGATTGCAAGGTTCACAATTTTATTCTGAAAACCCCGTTTTTAAATTAGAAAATACAGTTGCAGATCTTAATATAGATATGATTGGCCGTGTAGATCATTCACACAAAGACAATCCAAATTATGTTTATTTAATTGGTGCAGATAGATTGAGTACAGAATTACATTATATCTCTGAAAAGATAAATAAAGCCTATTTTAATTTTGATATAGATTATAAGTACAATAGAGAAACCGATAGAGCTAAAATATACTTTAGATCAGACCACTATAATTTTGCTAAACATAATATTCCAGTTATTTTTTACTTCAATGGAGAACACGAAGATTACCATGAACCTTCAGATACGCCGGACAAGATTAATTACAAATTATTAGAAAAACGAACACAATTTATCTTTGTAACAGCTTGGCAATTGGCAAACCAAGATAGAAGAATAATTCCTGATAAAGCTAGTTAAGTGATCGCTTTTAAGACCGAAAAAATATGAGGAAGATACTGGCATTAAACATATTTTGCATTGTATTATTTTTAAGTTGTGGAGTCTCACAGAAAAATAGATCAAAATCTGGTATTGACTTCATTAATGATAGTTTAGTTGTAAGGTATGCAAATACAATTACATCTGCAGAACTTAAAGACGCACTGTATATTTATGCGTCTGATGAGTTTGAAGGACGAGAGGCAGGTAAGCCTGGAGAAAAAAAAGCAGTTGAATATCTTAAAAACTATTACATTTCAAATAATATCTCTCCATTACAAGACAATGACAACTATTTTCAAAAAGTCCCTAAAGCGTATTTAGGGAAAAATATTGAGGATTCCGAAAATGTTCTAGCATACATTAAAGGAAGTAAAAAACCTGATGAATATATCGTGATTTCTGCACATTTGGACCATGAAGGCGTTAGGAATGGAAAAATATACAATGGAGCCGATGATGATGGCTCTGGAACTGTAGCCATTCTTGAAATTGCTGAAGCATTCAAGATTGCTGAAAATAATGGCTTTAGCCCTAAACGTTCGGTTGTTTTTTTTCATGCCACAGCTGAAGAAAAAGGACTTTTAGGTTCTAAATATTTTACTGATGTAGAACCTATTGTTCCGCTAAAAAATATTGTTGCCAATTTGAATATTGATATGATTGGGAGAATTGATAAAAAGCACGAAAAAAACAGTAATTATATCTACTTAATAGGGTCTGACAAAATAAGTATAGAACTTCATAACCTCTCTGAAGAGGCTAATAGCAAATATGTTGGGCTAGATATAGATTATACTTTTAATAGCGATAGTGATCCTAATAAATTTTACTCCAGATCTGACCACTACAACTTTGCTAAACACAACATTCCTGTGATTTTTTATTTTAATGGTACTCATGAAGATTACCATAAGCCCACAGACACTCCTGATAAAATTGAATATGAACTTATGGAAAAACGAACAAAGCTTATATTTTACACAGCTTGGGAGTTGGCTAATAGAGAAGATAGAATTTCAATAGGTCTTTAAATCACGCAAATTATTATACAAAAAAAGCTTCTCAAAAAGAGAAGCTTGTATTTTTGGGTGGAAGATCGGTCTCGAACCGACGACCTCCTGAACCACAATCAGGCGCTCTAACCAACTGAGCTACAACCACCATTTCACACATTTTGCAATGCGACTGCAAATGTAAATTATTTAGTATTTACAACAAAAACTTTTTTTGGAATTATTATTTCAAATTAAATAAACTATCTACTGCAATATATCTTTCTGCCGTAAACCCTTCGGCATGCTCTACTCCTATTAGTCTTCCCAAGTCTCTGGCTCTATATTCAATACTGTCCGTAAAGTTTTTTGAAGAAATAGGGGTTTTAGGCGCTTTGCTGTTTGGATTATAGAATTGTGTTTTATAAGCTAAAACGGCTTTAACTTTAATATCAATACAACCAGAAATATCAACTACAAGATCTGGCTCAAGATGTTTCCATTGGATATAATGATATACATGTTTTGGTCTCCAATGTGTTTGCTCCTCTCCTTCTAATTCGGTTTTAATCTTTATTAATCCGCTTAAAAAACAGGCATCACTAACTAAAGAACTCGCTTTACCATGATCTATATGTCTGTCTGTAACTGCATTACATAGCACAATATCTGGTTGATATTTTCTGATTTTTTTAATTAATTCCAATTGATGCTCTTGATCATTAACAAAAAATCCATCTGCAAATCCCATGTTTTCCCTAGTAGCTACGCCTAATATTTTAGCTGCTTCAGTTGCTTCAGCATCTCTGGTTTCAGATGTGCCACGGGTTCCTAGCTCTCCACGTGTTAGGTCTATAATACCTACTTTTTTTCCTTTGGAAACTTCTTTTGCCAGTGTTCCGGCACAGCCTAATTCAACATCATCAGGGTGAGCGCCAAAGGCCAATATATCTAATTTCATAAATCTACATGTTCTTTTTTAAGTGCATTTTCAATTCTCTTGTCTGGAATTAACCATATTATGGCAACTAAAATAAATGCAAATCCAGAAAGCCAAACATTAAAAAATGAACTTATAATACCTAAAATATATAAAACTGGGGAGATTTTCCCTTTCAAATCCTTCCCCAAAGCTTTGGCTAATATAGATTCTTTACCATGGCTTTTAATAATCAATGTTTGTAAAATAAAATAGGCAATTGCCGCACCTAATAATACTATGCCATATAAGGAAACCGTTGCAGTAGTAAAGTGGTTTTCTCCCATCCAACCTGTTACAAAAGGAATTAATGATAACCAAAACAACAAATGCATATTAGCCCATAAAATACGTCCTGTTACATGTTTTACAGTTTGCATCATGTGGTGATGGTTGTTCCAATAAATAGCCAGATATATAAAACTTAAAATATAACTTCCAAATACAGGAAGCAAAGGTTTTAAATCTTCAAACTCACCACCATGAGGCACTTTAAGCTCTAAAACCATAATAGTAATGATGATGGCTAGCACGCCATCTGTAAATGCTTCAAGTCTTCCTTTTGTCATCATAGAAAGGTAATTAGTTTATATAAAGTTAAAAAAAAAGTAATTGAATGAAACAAATTATACCTGTATCAGTTTCCAATGTCCTCTTTTAAACCAAATAATTGCAATAATCGCTATTAAAACCTCTGCCAATGTAATGGCCCAAAATACACCTGAAGGACCAAAATCTAAAGTGATTGCCATTATGTATGCAAATGGAAGCTGTAACAACCAGAAACATATAAAATTTATATAAGTTGGTGTTTTTGTATCTCCTGCTCCATTAAATGAGTTGATTACTACCATGCCATATCCGTAAAAAATGTATCCTGAAGCAATAACTCGTAAACACAGACTACCATATTTAACAACATCTGGTGTTGAATTAAATAATACTATGATTTGTGGTGCAAATACTAGGTAAATTATGGATACAAACCCCATAAAGATAGCGCTATATTTTCCCGTTTTCCAAACAGACCGTTCTGCTCTATCTGGCTTTTGTGCACCTAAATTTTGACCAACAAGAGTTGCAGCCGCATTACTCATGCCCCAAGCTGGCATAATAGTGAACATCATCACACGAATAGCGATGGTATAACCAGCTAAAACTTCACTGCCAAATTCGCTCATAATACGCATTAAAAATACCCAACTTGATGTGCCTATTAAAAACTGACCAATTCCTCCTAATGAAATTCTTATAAGGTTTAACATAATTCCCAAACGTAAAACCAAATCCTTTACCTTTATTTTTATTTTGCTATAACCAAAAAAGAGAATTCCTAATTGAAAGATCACCGCACTACCTCTACCAATTGTGGTAGCTATGGCTGCTCCTTTAACTCCATATTCTGGGATAGGTCCAAATCCGAAGATAAAAATTGGGTCTAAAATAATGTTCAGACCGTTAGACAATATAAGTGTCCACATGGCTATTGAGGCATTACCAGCACCTCGAAAAATTGCATTAATTAGAAATAACAACATAATGGTTACATTACCGCCCATGAGCACTTGAGTGTAACCATAACCTTCTTTTATGAGGTCACTCTCTCCACCCATAAGCTGTAATATTTCCTTTGGATAAATAATACCTATGGCACTTACTACTGCTGCAGTTATAATGCCTAAAAAGATAACTTGAACTGCTGCTTTTGAAGCGCCATCTATATCTTTTTCGCCAACACGTCTTGCGACAACAGCAGTTGCTGCCATACTTAACCCAATAGCCACAGCATAAACCAGAGTTATTACAGATTCGGTTAAACCAATAGTAGCCACAGCATTTACACTAACTTGAGAAACATACATGATGTCCACAATGGCAAAAATAGACTCCATAAGCATTTCCAAAATCATTGGGATGGAAAGCATAAATACAGCCTTACGAATACTTCCTGAAGTAAACTCTTGGTCTTTGCCCGAAACAGCAATTTTAAAATATTGAAATAATTGTCTTAATGAAATTGATGATTGTTTTGAATGCATGATTTTTTATGTAAAAAGAGACATGGCCAAAAACGATAAGCTTTTAGCAATTTTTATTCGGGAGAAAACCCGACATAACCGAAGATTAAACTTAAACAATCATAAGTTGCAAATATGAATAAATTATTTGACTTTCACAATTACTCTCAAATTTATGACTTCATCCAATTGATAATAGATTCGTCTATAGGAAGCGTTTTTGGTGAAACAACACGAACCAATTCTCCATTTTCATCAATAAGATACTTTTGAAAATTCCAATCTACTTCAGAGTCTTGAAACCCATTTTTCTCTTTTTGAGTTAAAAACTGATACACTTCATGCATATCATCACCTTTTACAGAAATTTTGCTCATCATAGGAAAAGTTACACCATAATTTTGTTTACAAAAAGCCGCTATTTGCTCGTTAGAGCCAGGCTCTTGCCCTCCAAAATTATTTGCAGGAAAACCAATAATAGTAAAATTTTGATTCCCAAAAGTTTCATATAACTCTTGTAGATTTTCATATTGAGGTGTTAAACCACATTCGCTTGCTGTATTAACCACCATGATTTTCTTGCCTTTTAAAGATGCAAAATCAAAGTCATTACCATACAAATCCTTTACTGTAAACTGATAAATATTTTCTTTTTCCATTTGACTTTCTGTTGAAATTTTTATGTCCTCTTCAGAAATAGACTCTGCTACATTTTCTGAATTTTGGTCTTCTGGTTTCTGTTTACAACTCAAGCAAGCAACTACTAACAGAAAAGTTATTATTATGTGTTTCATAGATAATTATAGGCTTAAAGTGTTAAGGTTTACCAATTTGTGTGTTTATCGTTGTGTGCATCTTCCATAATACTTTGGACTACTTCAGGATTTAATAAAGTACTTGTATCACCTAGGTTTGAAGTATCCTTATGAGCAATCTTGCGTAAGATACGTCGCATGATTTTACCAGAGCGCGTTTTTGGTAAGCCTTCAGTAAATTGTATCTTATCAAGCTTTGCTATAGGACCAATATGTTCTGTAATGATTTGATTGATTTCTTTTCTTAAATTATCCTGATTTCTCGATTCTCCAGTATCCTTCAACGTTATATAACCATAAAGTGCATTTCCTTTGACATCATGCGGATAGCCTACAATAGCAGATTCTGCAACTGCTGGATGTTCATTGATGGCATCTTCTATTGGTGCTGTGCCCAAATTATGGCCAGAGACAATAATGACATCATCTACTCTACCTGTAATACGATAGTATCCAACCTCGTCTCTTAAAGCACCATCACCAGTAAAGTATTTATCCTTATAAGCCGAAAAGTACGTGTCCTTATATCGTTGATGGTTTCCCCAAATAGTACGTGCCATAGAAGGCCACGGAAATTTAATACACAAACGTCCATCAACCTGATTGCCTTTTACTTCTTCTCCATTTTCATCCATTAAAGCAGGCTGTATTCCAGGAAAAGGCAAGGTTGCATAAGTTGGTTTTGTAGGTGTTACATAAGGTATTGGGCATATCATAATACCTCCTGTTTCTGTTTGCCACCAAGAATCAATAATAGGGCTTTTCCGCTTGCCAATATTATCGTTGTACCAGTGCCAAGCTTCTTCATTAATTGGCTCACATACAGAACCTAAAACTGTTAATGAAGATAAGTCTATATCGTCTATAAAATCGAGAGTTTGTTTTGCCAAAGCCCTTATGGCAGTTGGTGCTGTATAAAATTGGTTCACTTTGTGCTTTTCGACTATTTGCCAAAAACGACTAAAGTCTGGATAGCTTGGAACACCTTCAAACATGACCGTTGTTGCACCATTGGCTAAAGGTCCATAAACAATATAGCTATGACCAGTAATCCAACCTATGTCTGCAGTACACCAATACACATCATTTTCTTTATATTGAAACGCATTTTTAAAACTATATGCGGTATATACCATATAACCAGCCGTTGTATGCACCATGCCTTTTGGCATTCCTGTAGACCCAGATGTATATAGAATAAATAAAGGGTCTTCGGCGTCCATGGTTTCTGCAACACAATTTGGTGAAGCTTCATCTAAAAGTGGTTGTAACCATTTGTCTCTACCTTCTTTCATTTGGATATCAGAATGAATACGTTTTGCAACCAAAACCGTTTCTACACCTTGACAATCTTCTAGTGCATTATCTACAATTCCTTTTAAATCAATAGTCTTTTTACCACGATATGAACCATCACTTGTAATGACCATTTTACAGTCACAATCATTGATTCTTGTTGCAAGTGCTGTTGAAGAAAAACCAGCAAAAACAACAGAATGAACCGCACCAATTCTTGCACAAGCCAGAACTGAAATAGCCAACTCTGGAATCATAGGTACATAAATACAAACTCGGTCTCCTTTTTTAATGCCATGATTCTTTAAAACATTGGCAAACTTATTGACGCGCTCGTGTAACTGCCTGTAAGTAATATGTTCAGCAGGTTCATTAGGATCATTTGGTTCAAACAAAATGGCTGTCTTATCACCTCTAGTTGGCAGATGCCTATCAATACAATTGTCTGTAATATTAAGTTTTGCTCCTTCAAACCATTTCACTTCAGGTTTTGAAAAATCCCAACTCAAAACTCTATCCCATCTTTTTCTCCACATGAAATGCTCAATAGCGATTTCTTCCCAAAAGGTTTCAGGTTCTCTTACAGATTTACGATAAACTTGATAGTATTCTTCAAGATGTTTTATATGATAATTACTCATTTTACAACAGAATTTACAAAAAATTAATGGTCTCCTAAAATAGTAAAATATTACTAAAATCTAATAGGGAATTAGTGTATAATGGCATCTTCAGCTCCACTAGGTATTCTAATATTCTCTACAATCTCTTGTACTTCTTCAGGTGGTGGTGGTGTAAATTTCATAATCGTGATTGAAACAATAAAATTCAATACCATGGCTACTGCTCCAAATCCTTCTGGTGAAATGCCAAACCACCATTCGCTTTTATCTGGAAGAACTTCATCAAACCAGCCTAGTTTATATTTAATCATATAGAGGAGCATCGACATTATACCAACCACCATCCCAGCAATGGCACCTTCTTTATTCATGCGTTTATAAAAAATTCCTAGAATTATGGCTGGAAAAAATGATGCAGCAGCCAGACCAAATGCCAATGCAACAACTGCTGCTACAAATCCTGGTGGATTAATGCCAAAATATCCAGCAACGCAAACAGCACCTACAGCTGATAATCTTGCTGCAATTAATTCTCCTTTTTCTGAAATCATAGGGTTAAAAACTTTCTTTATTAAATCATGAGAAACAGATGAAGAAATAACTAACAACAATCCAGCAGCTGTTGATAATGCAGCCGCTAAACCACCTGCAGCCACTAAAGCAATGACCCAATTTGGTAAATTAGCAATTTCTGGATTGGCTAAAACCATGATATCTCTATCTACTATCAATTCGTTTTTATTGGCATCGGCGACATATTGAATTTTACCATCACTATTTTTATCTGTAAATGTAATTAAGCCTGTTGTTTCCCATTTTTTAAACCATTCTGGTACTCCATCATATGGTTTATTGGAGACCGTTTCTATCATATTTGTTCTGGCAAAAACTGCAACTGCTGGTGCGGTTGTATATAAAATAGCTATAAGCAATAATGCAATACCAGCAGATTTTCGGGCATCACGGACACGCTTAACAGTAAAAAACCGAACGGTTACATGAGGTAATCCTGCTGTTCCTACCATTAAAGCCAATGTAATGGCAAAAACATCAATCGTAGATTTTGACCCTTCAGTATATTCGGCAAAGCCTAATTCTGTACTTAATCCATCTAATTTATCCAATAAAAATGTTCCTGAACCATCAGCCAATTCGCTTCCAAAACCTAGTTGCGGAATTGGGTTTCCAGTCATTTGAATAGAAATAAAAATAGCAGGTACCATAAAGGCAAAAATTAGCACGCAATATTGAGCAACTTGCGTATAGGTAATTCCTTTCATGCCACCAAGTACAGCATAAAAAAGAACGATCAACATTCCAATAATCACTCCTGTATTGATTTCAACTTCAAGAAAACGAGAAAAAACAATGCCTACGCCTCGCATTTGTCCTGCTACATAAGTAAAGGATACCAACAAAGCACAAAATACTGCAACAATTCGAGCTACTTTAGAATAATATCTGTCACCAATAAAATCAGGCACCGTAAACTTTCCGAACTTACGCAAATAAGGTGCTAACAATAATGCCAGAAGCACATAACCTCCTGTCCAGCCCATTAAATAAACAGCTCCATCATAACCAGCAAACGAAATGATACCTGCCATTGAAATAAACGATGCTGCACTCATCCAATCGGCTGCTGTTGCCATACCATTTGCCCAAGGAGAAACACCTCCACCAGCAACATAAAATTCTTTGGTTGAACTTGCTCTGGACCAAATAGCAATACCTATATATAACGAAAAAGTTAAGCCAACAATAATATAAGTCCAATTTTGAACACCAATTCCTTCTAACATCAATAAATTAGTTATCATAGCCATATTTTTTATCCAATTTATTCATGAGGCGTACATAGACAAATATGAGAATTACAAACACATACATGGATCCTTGCTGTGCAAACCAAAAACCGAGTTTAAAACCTCCGATTTTTATAGTATTTAGAGTATTTTTGAAAAGAATTCCAGCTCCATAAGAAACCAAAAACCAAATAGTTAGTAAAATTAAAACGTACCTAATGTTTTCCTTCCAATAGGCAGTAGCTTTTTGTTGATTGTTCATGTCATGTTTGATTTTATATACTTTTTAATCTCTTTTATAACTATAGGTGCTAAAATAATGGTAGCAATCATTGTTGGAAATGCCATTAAGGCAAAGACACCATCGATAAAATTTATCATCATTTCAAATGAGGTGGTTGCGGCCAAAATAATACTCAAGATATAAAAATAGTTATAATAATGTTTATTATGCGCTCCAAAAACAAATGACATACATTTAGTACCATAATACGAATAGGAAAACAATGATGAGATGCTAAATACAAAAACACATACCATAAGTAAGTATGAACCTATTTCTGGAAATGCATCATTAAAAGCAGAAGCCGTTAATGTAACCCCATTATTTGACGTTGTTTCCCAAACACCTGTCACCAAAATTGCCAAAGCTGTGAGTGTACAAACAATTAAGGTATCTATTGCAGGACCAAGCATAGCCACTAAACCTTCTCTTACCGGTTCATCTGTTTTTGCTGCACCATGTGCCATTGGTGCTGTACCAATTCCTGCTTCGTTTGAAAAAGCACCTCGTCTTATTCCAAGTAAGACTAAAGCTCCTAGAACGCCACCTAAAAATTGCTCACCTGAAAAATTATTGGCAGCAAATGCATCAGTGAAAATCAAAACAAAATATTTCGGAACCGCTTCATAGTTGATTCCTAAAATAATTAACACCAAAACAAAATATAAAATCACCATTGAAGGCACCATCTTGGACGCTATATTGCTAATTCGTTTCAATCCTCCTAAAACAACCACAGATGTTACTAATACTAAAATAATGGCAATGATCAGATTAGATGAAAAACTAACTTCTACACCGTTCGGAATTAAAATAATATCATTAATGGCCTGCTTCAACTGATTAACATTTACAACAGGCAGTGCTCCCAACATTCCGAAGAGACTAAACATTATTGCCAATGGTTTCCAGTTTTTACCCAGACCCTCAACAATAAAATACATTGGTCCACCTTGTAATTGTCCATCACTATCCTTTCCTCTGAACAGAACAGCTAAAGTGCATGTAAAAAACTTTGTAGACATCCCAACAATGGCACTTATCCACATCCAGAAAATAGCACCAGGACCTCCAACAGCTATTGCTAAAGCCACACCTGCAATATTTCCCATGCCAATTGTAGAAGATAATGCTGTAGTTAACGCTTTAAAATGACTAATTTCTCCAGGATCGTTTGGGTCATCATATTTCCCTCTTAAGACTTGAATGGCGTGCCCAAAAAACCTAAATGGTAAAAACTTTGAAAGTATTAGTAAATATATTCCTCCTCCTATTAACAAAATGAGCAATGGTAAACCCCAAGCAAAAGATGCAAAGTTTTCAATAAGTTGGTCTAGTTGCTGCATAAATTAAAGTGAAGTCATAAATGTAAAAAAGTTATGTAACTTAAATGCTTATGATTAAAAGTTTTTAAAAATACTCTATCTTGATGATTCATTTTAAATATTCTTGAATATCATGTGACAAAATCTTAAATCAATGAATAATAAATCTAAATCTTTTACGCAAATTGTACTTTTATTATCACTTGCATTATTTATTGTGCTTCCAATCTATTCACAAAGCACTAAAGTTTATGTATCTGCGCACCCTGATGATTGGCAGCTTTTTATGAATCCTAATGCTTATGAAGACTTACAAAACCCTGAAAACAAAGTTATTTTTTTACATACTACAGCTGGAGATGCTGGTAGTGGCACTGGGAACACAAGCTATTATTTGGCACGAGAAGAAGGTAGTTTAAGAGCTATACGGTTTTTGTGCAATGCCATAAATAATGAATTGAAACAAGGTAATGAAATGAGCAAAACACAGGTTTTAATAAATAACCATCTTATATTACGAATTAGTTATGCCAATGCTGTAGCTTATTTTTTACGATTACCGGATGGCAATTATACTGGTGTAGGTTATCCTATACATGACAATATGAGTTTGAAGAAATTATATGAAGGAACTATTTCTTCCATGTCAGCAATTGACAACAGCACTCAATATCATTCATTAGATGATTTAATAGATACCATATCAGAAATTGTGGCTTATGAAACTGATAATATTGAACAGATATCGTTTAATATTGCTGAAACCGATTCAACTATTAATCCAGAAGATCATTCAGACCATCTTAATACTTCTTTTATTATGCAAAAAGTTGCTCATAATTTAGGAATGAAATCCGTAAGATTATATGAAGAATATGCTACCAATTCAAAACCTGTGAATATTTTTGATGATGACTTTTTAATCTGTGCTGGGACTTGGGGAGCAACTGCTTCTGGACTTTCAGACAATTACCATGATAGTACTTGGAATGATAGCCATAACGTATGGATTGGACGTCAATATTTTAGAGACGTTTTACTTTCAGATATAAAAAAAGAATAACTTATTGATTTATACGCTCAATTTTAGCACCTATGGCACGTAAACGTTCGTCTATACGTTCATAGCCTCTGTCTATTTGCTCAATGTTATGAATTGTAGAAATTCCTTTTGCAGATAATGCAGCTATTAAAAGGGAAACACCCGCTCTAATATCTGGTGAAGTCATGGTTGTTGCTTTCAGCGTAGATTTAAAATCGTGACCAATAACTGTTGCGCGATGCGGATCGCAAAGTATTATTTTGGCTCCCATGTCTATCAATTTATCTACAAAGAACAAACGGCTTTCAAACATCTTTTGGTGAATGAGTACACTGCCTCTGGCTTGTGTAGCAACGACCAAAATAATACTTAAAAGGTCTGGTGTAAATCCTGGCCAAGGTGCATCTGAAATGGTTAAGATAGAACCATCTATAAAACTTTGTATTTCGTAACCGTCTATATGTGCAGGAATATGAATATCCTCTCCTTTTCTTTCAACTGTAATACCTAATTTTCTAAACACATTTGGGATTAAGCCTAAATCTTCCCAGCTAACGTTTTTAATGGTCAATTCGCTTTTGGTCATGGCAGCAAGGCCAATCCAGCTACCTATTTCTATCATATCTGGAAGCATTCTGTGTTCTGTTCCACCCAATTCTTTTACACCTTCAATAACCAACATATTAGAACCAACACCAGAAATTTCGGCTCCCATTCTATTCAGCATTTTACAAAGTTGTTGTAAGTAAGGTTCACAAGCAGCATTGTAAATGGTAGTTATACCTTCGGCTAAAACAGCAGCCATAACAATATTGGCAGTTCCAGTTACTGATGCTTCTTCAAGAAGCATATATGTTCCTTTAAGCTTTTTAGCTTCTACACCATAAAACTGATCCTCACGGCTGTATCTGAATTTGGCTCCAAGTTTTATAAAACCTTCAAAATGGGTATCCAGTCGTCTTCTACCTATTTTATCACCTCCAGGTTTTGGGATGTAACCTTTACCAAAGCGTGCCAATAAAGGTCCAACAATCATAATTGAACCTCGTAAACCACGACCATCTTCTTTAAATTCTGGAGATTCTAAATATTTTAGATTAAGATTGTCTGCTTGAAATTGGTAAGAGCCATGATCTAGTTTTTTTACTTTAACACCTAATTTACCAAGTAGTTTTATGAGTTTATTGACATCAACAATATCAGGAATATTATGTATAACAACTTTTTCTGGAGTTAAAAGGATGGCACATAAAATTTGTAAAGCTTCGTTTTTTGCACCTTGTGGTTGAATGCTACCTTTAAGCTTATGACCTCCTTCAATTTTAAATGTTTTCATTAACTATTTTTAGTAGCGTTTTCTGTTACGATTAGATCCTTTTTTATGATGTCCTTTTTTACTGCTTCCAGAACCATATTTTTTCTTGGTACGCATTAAACTACTAGAATCGCTTAAATCTTCATCCGTGTTTTTAAGGTTAATTTTACCATTGGATAACTCAAACAAATGGTCAAAAATAACATCATCCTCTACAGTATCCTTATTCCAATTTAAGAAACACTTTTTCATGTGGTTTGCAATGGTATAAATAAGTGCTTCTTTCAATTCACCATCTTCCCATGTACTAGCAACATCTATCATGGTTTTAATATTGTTGCCATAAAATCTGTATTTTGGATGATTTTGAGGATATCCTAAAGGCTGTGGACGCTCTGCCAAAATTTCTTTGGATGGCTTATCAAAAGGTGAGTCAGCATCCAATTCAAAATTGGACATGATAAATAACTGGTCCCAAAGTTTATGTTGAAAATCTGGAACATCGCGTAGATGAGGCTGCATATTGCCCATTACAGCAATAATAGCTTTTGCTAATTTGTTTCGTTCTTCTTTTGTTTCGCGGGTTTTAGCGTGTTTTATCATTTTTTGGATATGACGTCCATATTCTGGAATGATTAAATGTTCCCGCTCTGTATTGTACTCTAAAGTGTCTATCAAAATAAAATGTGTAGAATTAAAAATTAAGCATGTAGTATATATGCGTGTGCAAAATACAAAAAAAAACTAAAGGCTTATAACACCTTCAACATTTTCTATAACTTCTTTATACTTTATTACCACGGCTTCTGGGTCTCGTAACTGAACATTAATAGAAATACTGGTGTATTTTCCATTTTTACTTTCAATGGTATGGATAACTGCTCCCATATTATTGAATAT
>DATGBV010000268.1:0-10416 GCA_035312485.1 Flavobacteriaceae bacterium
TATGTTCTAATTTTTGCACTTCTATCTCCAGAAGACACCATACTACCACGTTTTGCAGCATCTTCTTCTTGTTTTTTAGCCAACTCCAAATCGTATAAACGTGAGCGTAATACTTTAAACGCTTTCTCTTTGTTTTTATGTTGGGATTTTTGGTCTTGACATTGGGCTACCAAACCTGTTGGAATATGCGTTAAACGAACAGCCGAATAGGTTGTGTTTACAGATTGTCCTCCAGGACCTGACGAACAGAAATAATCTATTCTAACCTCTTTTGGGTCAATTTCTATGTCAAACTCTTCAGCTTCTGGAAACACCATAACTGTTGCAGCACTCGTGTGCACGCGCCCTTGTGTTTCCGTTTGTGGAACGCGTTGTACACGATGTACACCAGCTTCAAATTTTAAAGTGCCGTAAACATCTTCACCTGAAACTTCAAACTGAATTTCCTTAAAACCACCATTAGTGCCTTCACTAAAATCTACTGTATCAACTTTCCAGCCTTTACTTTCACAATATTTAGTATACATTCTAAATAAATCTCCAGCAAAAATACTAGCCTCGTCTCCACCTGTTCCTGCACGTAACTCAACTACTGCGTTTTTAGAATCTTCAGGGTCTTTCGGAATTAAAAGGAAACGAATCTCATCTTCAAGCGCTGGTATTTTCTCCTTTGCTTCATCGTACTGCATTTTGGCCATTTCCACCATTTCGTCATCATTGCCATCAGCTATTATTTCTTCAGCTTCAGCAAGACGGTCTAAAGCTTGTTTATATTCTTCGCCCTTATCTACTAAAATTTTTAAGTCTTTATATTCTTTAGTTAAAGCAACATAACGTTTCTGGTCTGTGATAATATCTGGTTGGATAATTAAATCGCTAACCTCATCAAAACGTTGCTTTATTATTTGTAATTTCTCTATCATCAGCCTTTAAAATTGTGCTTCAAAAATACGATAATTTATGAATTTATGGTTCGATGAAAATAATTGTAAAAATGTGAACGTTATAATTTTGTTATGCTACGCCAAATAAGATCTATTATCCTTTATTATAAGCCTTTACTTGTATGGTCTTTTGTGATTAATTTTTTGGTAGCTGTAAATGATTACAACATTTATCACGCTGTTTTAATTAAATTGTTTTTGATTGGTCTACTATGGTTTGTTCTGAAAGAAAGACAAATAAGAAAAAAACTACGCTTTTATAAAATTGTAGGAGTTTCTAATTTGAGATTGTTTGGTACTATTTTTATTATTGATTGTATGGTTACAATTCCTTTCTTTTTGGTATTGAAATGTTTTACCTAATATTCAAAAATCCCAAACTCACTTTTTATTGTTAACTTTTTTGTTTCATAAGCTTCTACTCTACCAATTATTTGCGCATCTACGTTGAATGATTTAGAAATTTCTATAATATTTTCAGCAATTTCTGGTGATACATACATTTCCATTCTGTGTCCACAATTGAATACTTGGTACATCTCTTTCCAATTGGTTTTAGATTGTTCTTGTATTAACTTAAATAATGGTGGAATTGAAAACATATTATCTTTTATGATATGCAGATTATCAATAAAATGAAGTATTTTGGTTTGCGCTCCACCTGAACAATGCACCATGCCATGAACAGATTTATTATTATACTTTGACAATATCTCTTTAATAATTGGCGCATAAGTTCTTGTTGGAGATAAAACTAATTTTCCTGCATCCAATGGGGAATTTTCAACTTTATCTGTCAACTTTCTTTTTCCTGAATACACTAAATCTTCTGGTACTGAAGCATCAAAACTTTCTGGGTACTTTTCAGCAAGATATTTATGAAACACATCATGTCTAGCAGAAGTCAAGCCATTACTTCCCATGCCACCATTGTATTCTTTTTCATAGGTTGCTTGGCCATATGATGCTAGGCCAACTATAACATCTCCTGCCTGAATGTGGGCATTATCTATAACATCAGAACGTTTCATTCGTGCAGTAACAGTAGAGTCTACAATTATAGTACGAACTAAATCTCCAACATCAGCTGTTTCTCCACCTGTTGAATGAATGGTTACACCGAAGTTTTTTAATTCTGAAATTAATTCTTCAGTACCATTTATAATTGCTGAAATAACTTCTCCAGGAATTAAATTTTTGTTTCTTCCAATAGTAGAAGAAAGCATTATATTATCTGTGACTCCAACACAGAGTAAATCATCAATATTCATGATTAAGGCATCTTGAGCAATACCTTTCCATACTGAAACATCTCCAGTTTCTTTCCAATACATGTATGCTAAAGCGCTTTTTGTGCCAGCGCCATCTGCATGCATAATCAAACAATATTCTTCATCATGGGTTAAAAAGTCTGGAACAATTTTACAGAATGCTTTAGG
Organism: Flavobacteriaceae bacterium; assembly: GCA_035312485.1. Taxonomy (GTDB): domain Bacteria; phylum Bacteroidota; class Bacteroidia; order Flavobacteriales; family Flavobacteriaceae; genus Gilvirhabdus. The sequence continues at coordinate 2,384 of DATGBV010000268.1, forward strand.
GAATAATCCTTTGTCTATATTTTTTATTGCATTGTGCACATCTTCTTTAGAGGCAGAAACACCACGTTGTGCATATCTTTTACTAATATCTTGACTCATTAATTCATTTTGAGTCACAAAAATAAGGATTGTTTACTTTTTAACACTTACAAAACTTATTAAATTATAGTGTATAAATAGAAGTAAATTAAATAATAAAGAGAGAGGATGAATTAGGTAATTTTTTAAAGGGATATTAAAGTTTGATATCAGAATTTGTTCCTTTTTCAACTTTTACCAAGTCTTGGTTTATATCATTATTTTCATTCTCACTTTTGTTGCCTTGAGAGAATATAAGTGTCGCAATCATAAGCATTAAAACACTAATAATAAGACGTTTCATAATTAAATTTAAATGGATTAATAGCACTACAAATTTAAAAAATATTTGTCCGTTTCATATCTAAATAACAATAAAATTATTAACAATTCGATGAACACCTTATTAAAAGCGACATCTTGATTTTATAGTTTAATTTAGTCGATAAAAAGATAGGTTAATCGAAAAAGAAGAAAAATTTGAATTTTATCTAATAAACAATAATTCCCGATACTTTGTTAATGGCCAAAGTTCGTCATCTATCATTAATTCGAGTTTATCACAATGGTATCTAATATCCTCAAAAAATGGCTTTATTTTAAAGCAATAGGCTTGTGCTTTATCTTCTATATTGTCTATGATATTAGCTTTTTTACGAGCATTAATCATTTTATCCACTTTTAAATGGATTGCTTCAATATGTTGGGATATTTTTTTAATCAAGATGATTTGCTCTTTTGCATGCTTTTGAAATTCATTACCAAAAATTTCTTTCAGTCCGGCAACATTTTCAATTAACATATTCTGGTATTTTACCGCCGTTGGTATTACATGGTTACCCGCAATATCGCCCAAAACTCTAGATTCAATTTGAACACGCATAATATAATCCTCAACATCAACTTCATATCGTGCATTTAATTCAACTTTGTTCATCACTTTCATCTCCTCAAACAAAGAAATTGTCTTATCTGAAACTCTAACTTTTATAGCTTCCGGTGCAGTTTTATTATTACTCAAGCCTCTTTTTTGAGCCTCTTTTTCCCATGCTTCACTATAGCCATTTCCATCAAAAAGTATGTCTTTTGATGCTTTAATATATTCTCTTAAGACATTAAAAATAGCTTCATCCTTTTTAAGATCTTTCTTTTCAATCAATTTGTCGACCTCAACTTTAAAATCTTTAAGCTGCTTTGCTACAATAGTATTTAAAACTGTCATTGGGTTGGCACAATTTGCTGATGAGCCTACAGCCCTAAATTCGAATTTGTTACCGGTAAAAGCAAATGGTGAAGTCCTGTTTCTATCGGTATTATCTAACAAAACATCTGGAATTTTCCCAACAACATTTAATTTAAGATCTGTTTTTTCTTCAGGAGATAACTTTCCTTTGGTAACGTCTTGTAATTCTTCTAATACTTTAGTCAATTGCTTGCCTATAAAAATTGAAATAATTGCAGGTGGTGCTTCATTGGCCCCTAATCTATGGTCATTACTTGCTGAAGCAATAGCTGCACGGAGTAATTCTTCATTTTCATAAACCGCTTTAATAGTATTTATAAAGAATGTTAAAAACTGAAGATTACTCATTGGTGTTTTTCCAGGACCTAGTAGGTTTACACCTGTATCTGTTGAAAGTGACCAGTTATTATGCTTACCAGAACCATTTACACCCGCAAACGGTTTTTCATGAAGTAAAACTTTAAAATTATGCCTGGAACCGATTTTACCCATAATATCCATTAACAAGGAGTTGTGATCTACTGCTAGATTAGCCTCTTCATATATTGGAGCCAGTTCAAATTGGTTTGGTGCGACTTCGTTATGTCTAGTTTTAACAGGTATTCCTAAAAGCATACATTCTGTTTCCAAATCTCGCATAAAATTAAGAGCTCTTATTGGTATTGACCCAAAATAATGATCATCCAATTGTTGCCCTTTTGCTGAAGAATGCCCTAAAAGAGTTCGACCAGTTAACATAATATCAGGACGGCTTGAAGCTAATGCCTTATCAATCAAAAAATACTCTTGTTCCCAACCTAAAGAAGATGTTACTTTTTTAACGTTTTTATCGAAATATTTACAAATATCTGTAGCTGCTGCATCAACAGCATGTAATGCTCGTAATAATGGCGTTTTATAATCTAAAGCTTCTCCCGTATAGGCTACAAAGATAGTTGGTATACATAAGGTAGTGCCATAAATGAAGGCTGGTGAAGTTGGATCCCAAGCTGTATAACCTCTTGCTTCAAAAGTATTTCTAATTCCTCCACTCGGAAAACTTGACGCGTCCGGCTCTTGTTGTACAAGTTGACTGCCCTCAAATTTCTCAATTGACAAACCTCCGCCAATTGGTTCAAAAAAAGCATCATGCTTTTCAGCTGTCGCGCCAGTTAAGGGTTGAAACCAATGCGTATAATGTGTGACACCTTTTGAAAGTGCCCATTCTTTCATTGAAGATGCAACCTGATTTGCTATTTTACGGTCAATTTTGGTACCATGTTCTATTGCATTTACTACACCAACAAAAGCTTCTTTGGTCAAATATTGACGCATGTTTTGCTCATTAAAGACATTCCGGCCAAATAGTTCCGAACGTTTTACGTTTTCAACAAACTTAACTGGTTTTCTATTAAGGGTCTTTGCTAATGCCTGAAATCTTATTGTAGCCATATTTACAATTTTATAATATCAAAAACAATGAATTAAATTAAGGTTTACAAAAATACAGTTAAAATATAGAAATCTTTTCTTAATCTCAATTTTTTGCTATTAAAAGATATTCAAGATTTCATAAATAAAATAAATTATTTTCATTTTTACCCTAAAAAAAATAGGGTGTTAATAAAAATAGGTAAAATCCTATAGATTTATACCCTTAATTTTATACGGTATTTATTTAAATATATATATTTGTGCTTTAATTAAATTTTATAAGATATGGCTAAAATTAAATTGGAGTATTTATGGTTAGATGGATATAAACCAACTCAAAACTTAAGAAGTAAAACTAAAGTAGAGGAACATGAAAATTTTAAAGGTACACTCGAAGAAATAGGCAATTGGTCTTTTGACGGATCATCTACAAGACAAGCTGAAGGTGGATCTTCGGATTGTATTTTAAAACCTGTTGCAATATTTCCAGATCCTGAAAGAATAAATGGATGGTTGGTAATGACAGAAGTATTAAATGTAGATGGAACTCCACATGAATCTAATGGAAGAGCTACAATTGATGATGACGATAATGATTTCTGGTTTGGGTTTGAGCAAGAATACTTTATTATGGATACTAAAACACAGTTGCCTTTAGGGTTTCCAGTTGGTGGTTATCCTGCGCCTCAAGGCATGTATTACTGCTCTGTTGGAGGAAAAAATACACATGGTAGAAAATTGGTTGAAGAACATGCCGATTTATGTATAGCCGCTGGTTTAAATTTTGAAGGTATTAACCAAGAAGTTGCCTGTGGTCAATGGGAGTTTCAACTTTTTGCTAAAGGAGCTAAATTGGCAGGTGATGAACTCTGGGTAGCTAGATATTTATTGGACCGATTAACGGAAAAATATGGCTACTATATTGATTACCACCCAAAACCACTTGGAAAGGATATGGATTGGAACGGTTCTGGTATGCATGCGAATTTCTCTAATGGTATATTAAGAACTTGTGGAGACAAGGATACTTATATGGCTATATGCGAAGCATTCCGCCCAGTGGTAAAAGAACACATTGAAGTATATGGTGCTCATAACGATCAACGATTAACAGGTGAGCATGAAACACAATCTATCACTGAATTTTCTTATGGAATATCAGATAGAGGTGCTTCTATAAGAATTCCAATTGCTACAGTAGAAAGAGGATGGAAAGGATGGTTAGAAGACAGAAGACCGGCTTCTAATGGCGACCCTTATAAAATAGCAGGAAGAATCATTAAAACTGTAAAATCTGCCAAAATAAAAGTACTAGCCTAAAGTAAAATAATGTTTTGTTTATATAAAAGTCGGGCAAGAAATTGTTCGGCTTTTTATTTTATTATCGTTAAAGAAATAAATACCATATAGGCAATTAATAATAATAGTCCTTTTCTCCTATCGAGCACAAACCTTTTGGGAATTAGAGCCATTGGTAATATAATAAATGAAATAGCAATCATCCAATATAAATCATTTGTTAATATTTCTTCACTATTTACAACGATTGGTTTAATAATTGCGGTAAGGCCTAAAACTGAAGCAATATTAAAAATATTTGATCCTATCAAATTTCCTAAAGATATTGCTTTTTCTTTCTTAAATGCAGCAACAACTGAAGCTGCTAGTTCGGGAACGCTTGTACCAATAGCAACCAACGTAATAGATATTACTCGCTCTGTCACTCCAAGCGATTTTGCCATTTCTGTTGCGCCATAAACAAGCCATTCGCTACCAAAATATAGAGCAGAGCCTCCAATTAATAACCAAACTATTATTTTAAAATTAGATGTTTGTTGTAGAGAGTCATCCACTACTTGTATTAGCTCTGTCCTATTAGCTATTGAGTTCCTTATAATTAAAACAGTGAAAATAATAAGTGAAATAAAAAGAACCATTCCTTCCCAAAAATCAAGTACATTGCCGCTCTTTAGAAAAAAATAAAGCACAATAGATAAAAGCATCATCATTGGCCAATTAAACTTGTAAAAATCTTTGCTTATAGATAAAGGGAAAATGAAAGCTGTTATACCTAATACCAAACCTAGATTAGCAATGTTTGAACCAATTACATTTCCTAAAGAAATATCTGAATGACCATTTAGTGCTGCATTCAAGCTTACCAACAATTCCGGAGCTGAAGTAGCAAAAGACACTACGGTCATCCCTATCACAAGTTTAGAAATCTGAAACTTAAAAGATAAGGCAACAGATGAGCGTACTAAAAATTCTCCACCAACAACCAACAACACCAAACCAAGCAAAATCCACAGTAAACTCATTATTAATTATTTATTAAAATTTCCTCGTGCGAAGATATACAACATTACAAAACTTAACTAAAATTGTAATTTAAATATTAACATAAATCTTAAAGTATTTTTAAAAATTAGTTAAACTTTTTTACAAAATTGGGATATCTAATAATTTTGAAATAAAAATGTAATTACAATGAAAACAACAGGATATTTGAAAATTGGTTTAAGTGTTGTGCTAATTGCAGTTTTATCACTTTACTCTATTAAAACCTTTGCAAATAAGGCTCATAAAAGCGAGCAATTAAGTAATGAAAATGTATCTGTCACAATTGACAGCAAGACAACATCAGAAAATTTTACTGAAATTGAAGAAATGCTATCAGAGTATGGTATTACAGTAACGTTTTCAAACATAAAGCGAAATGATTTAGGCGAGCTTACAGGTTTAAAAATTCTATTAAAGGACAAAAACGGTAATCAGGCAACTAGTCAGACAGCAAGTTACCAACCTATTGCCCAAATTGTTTTTGGCCGTAAGGATGGTATTTTGTTTATAAATCATAGTAATAAAGAAAATGGAGCTTTTGCTTTTTTCAACCAACCCAACATGATGCCGTTTCAATTTGAAAATGATTCTATTTTCAACCAACATTTTAAATCGTTTGGGAATTTTAATTTTGATGATTTTTTTAATGACGAGAACGATTCATTCTTCTTCAGTGGAAGACCTATGGGTTTAAATGAATTAAGGGAGCAAATGAAAAAACAATTTGATGAACTGGACGAAGAATCAAATAACTTTTCCTGGTTCTTTGATTCAGATGACTCTCAAAGAAAATTTAAATTTTATGACAATCCTGACACTAACAAATTGATCATCATTGATGGTGAAGAGTCTAATTTTAACGCCCTTAAAGAATTGGCCGAAGGCGACAAATTAGATACGGTAGATGAGTTGAAGCCAAAATCCGCCATAAGCATTTATGGAGATAAAGCCAAAGATGGTGCTATTATAGCTACCACAAAAGAATAGGTTTCCCATTTCTACAAGCCTTTATAAAACGTGCAATTTAATGTACGTTTTTTTATTTTCAAAACAATCTAAAACTTAATTTTTAGTTAAATAACTATATGTTTAGTTGTATAACTATAAAATTAGTTATACATTTGAATTCAAATTTTCATCATGCAAAAATTAACAAACAAGGAAGAAGAAATAATGCACATTTTATGGAAGCTTGAGAAAGCTTTTGTAAAAGATGTACTTGCTGAAATAAAAACAGACAAGCCCCATTACAATACCCTTTCTACCATTATAAGGAATTTGGAAGATAAAGGTTATGTTGGCTATACAGCTTATGGCAAAACACATCAATATTTTCCATTAGTTAGTAAAGAAAAGTATAGACAGCAGTTTATGAATTCTGCTATAGAAAACTACTTTAACAATTCTTACAAAAATGTGGTGTCATTTTTTGCCAATCAAGAAAAGATAAGTGTAAAAGATCTTAAAGAGATTATAGATTTAATAGAAAAGAAAAAATAATTATGGAATATTTACTCAAAGCCAGTGCTATAATTGCTGTTTTTTATATCTGTTACAAAGTCTTTCTTCAGAAAGAAACTTTTTTTCAGTCAAACCGATGGTTTCTATTATCTGGATTAATTGTTGCCTTTGTATTTCCGCTAATTACAATACCTATATATATTGAAGCACCTATCAGAAATTTTCAAAATTTAGCTATTGAAAATGTTGCAGTGGCATCAGAACCTGAAAGCACTTTTAATTTTCTTCAATTAGTTTTTTGGATCTACATATTAGGTGTTGTATTCTTTTTAGGTCGTTTTATAATTCAAATTTTATCATTAAGAAAATTATTTCTTAAAACCTCACAAACGAAAGAACAAGATCAATATGTATTGCTAAAAACAAATGACAATGTTTCTCCGTTTTCATTTTTTAAATGGATTTTTTATAATCCAAATCAATTTGATGATAACGAGCTGAATCAAGTTTTAAATCATGAAAAAGTACATGTAAGACAGCATCATTCTGTAGATATATTGATTTCACAAATTTCCACAATCATCTTTTGGTTCAATCCCTTTATTTGGCTCTACAAAAAAGATGTGCAACAAAATTTAGAGTTTATTGCAGACTATTATGCACAGCGTAATGTAGATTGCAAAAAAAGCTATCAATATTTATTGTTAAAATCAAGCATCCCAACACATCAATTGGGTTTAACAAATAATTTTTATAATTCATTAATCAAAAAACGAATAGTTATGTTACACAAATCAAAATCAAAACAAGCAAACAGATTAAAATATTTAATCATTATTCCCTTTATAAGTTTGTTTTTAATGAGCTTCAATACCAAGAAAGTTTTTATTAATAGCGAGAATGCAGTGCATGTTAAACAAAAATCTTCAAATGGTTCAACAGACAATCAAATGGTTATTATTACAAAAGATTTTACTGATAATGATTTTGACAAAGTCAAAGAGCAGCTTAAAAAAGAAGGGCTTACTATTAAATTTAAAAGTGTAAAACGTAATGAATCTGGTGAAATAACCAGTTTAAAAATAGATGTTAGTTCAAAACAATCTAACGCAAACTATAATATTAATGGTGATGAGCCCATTAAACCAATCAAAATATCTTTTGATAGGGAAGGCGGAAATATTTCCATTGGCAATACAAGCAATTATCATTTTGGAAAAGGAACCTACAGTATTAAATCAAAGGATGGAAAACATATTATCCATTCATCTTCTGGAGATTCTAATGAATTTGAATTTGATGATGATGAAGAAGATGTTAAAGTACATATTGTAGATACTAAAAAAGGAAAAAAAATCCATACTGTGGCTTCAAATAATAAAGTGGTTCATTTAGATAGTGATGAAGATGTGGATGTTGATAGTGATGAAGACATCGTGATAATCAAAAAAGACAAAGACGGTAACATTGTTAAGGAAAAAATAATCAAAAGTGA
>DATGBV010000269.1:0-11674 GCA_035312485.1 Flavobacteriaceae bacterium
TTCATTTTTTTGATTTAGAAAAAAGCCAAGGTAATAATTCAGGTTCTGCAAAGGCCGAATCCCAGCTATTATGATTATCATCTGCGTATAATGTAAAATTGGGTTTACCTCCATATTTTAAATATCCACTAACCATATCAATAGATAATTGTGGATTTACTACATCATCTTTTGCTCCATGAAATACCCAAAGTTCTGTTTTGGCTGCATATTCTTTTGCGCCTTCAGGATTTCCTCCACCACAAATAGCAAATGCTGCGGCAAACATATCTGGTTTTCTGTAAAGTATTTCGAATGTACCCATACCACCCATGGAAAGCCCACCTACATAAACTTTATTTGTATTGACAAATGGTTTACCCAGATATTCATCCATTAATTTCATTACTAAACTGAGTGATATTGTTGGTTCAGCGTTAACTGGATATTTTAAGGAAATAGGTTTGGTACTTCTATCAACTCTAGCATTAGACCAATAACCCTCTTTTGGGCATTGCGGAAAAACAACAATTGACGGAAATGAATCTCTAACATTTTCTTTCAGAAATAGCTTGCTACCATGTACTAATTGTGCTTTATTGTCGTTTCCTCTTTCTCCTGCACCATGAAGAAATAAAACAACTGGATATTGTTTGGATTCGTCAAAATTTTTAGGTAACAGTATTCTATATTTTAAGGTATCACCATTGCTTATATATTGCTTGTGTTTATACAACTTTTGGTGTTGAGCAAAAGAGGCATTTATTAAAAAGAACAGTAATATTCCGCAGAAAAGTGTCTTAAAATTTTTATATAGACTCATAATAATTAGATATTAAAATTGAACGTTTTCAAAACTAAACTCATGTTCTGGTTCTGTCTTATATGCGTCTAGCCAAGGCGAATAGGTTTTTACAGAAATAACTTTATTTTTTTTATCAACCTTGATAATTCTTAAGTATCCTGAATCCCCTTTTTCTACACCAATTACATTTTTTTGATAATTGGCCAACATCTGATAAACATTTTTCCCAAAATTATTTAAAGATACTAATTGCCCTACACCCGAACCAAGAACATGCCCTGAAAAAACTAATATAATATTTTCATTTTTGCTTATTAATTTATCCCAAAGACCACTGCCATCATTCACCTTATTTTCTCCAATATCGTTTCCTACGCCATACTTTTGGGGTAGATACCAGTCATTACCGTCCTGAAGAGTATTGTCATTGTATAAATAAGCATGAGTGTTAACTATTATTTTATGATTAGGGTGATTGGCTATTATTTTATTTGCCCATTTTATGGTTTTGTTTCTTGGCCCAAACTCTAATGAAAGAACAAGCCATTTTTCTCCAAAAAGATCATGCTCTGCACAACTGTTGTCAATCCTGTTTTCAGGGAATGTGGCTATTATTTTGTTGTTAAATAGATATTCATTTATAGGAAAAAAGGTATTTGCCAATTCTGTATTTCTAGTATCGGCAAATTTGCCAGGTTTGCTACCCATGTCATGGTTGCCTAAAGCCAAATGAAATGGGATCTTTCCTTCCAATAGTGAAAATCCTGCTTTAGCAGTCTTCCATTCGGTTTCAGAATTGTTCTGTGTTATATCTCCAACATGGATTACAAAGGAAAACCGATCGTTTTGATCCACAATCCATTGCATTTGTTTCATATATACTTCCGGAAATTCTTCAACATAGGTTTGAGTATCTGGTAGTACAACGAACTCGAAGCTGTCTTGAGCTTTACAATAGAAGTTTGATAACATTAAAAATGATAATGTTAAAAGAACCTTTAAATTATGTTTCAAGCAATGAATCATTAAATAATTCTAATAATTAAATCTTAAAAGGTCTAACCCATTTTTAACATCTCCACTCTGCATAAATAAATTCCAGAGCAGTCCAGTTCTATAATTTTCTATCATTATTATTTGGGGGCCTTGATCTATAGCCAAATATGCTTCGGCTACCCAATAGTTGTATCTTGGGCTAAATGCATCATAAAATCCTGCTGGACCAAGTAGCTTATCTTTCTTACTATAAAAAAAATGCATTGCAGCTAATGATTTTTGGGGTGTATAAGGTATTGAACTAATCGCTGCAGTCGGAGATATAACTCCTGGATCGTTTCCTGGCTTGTGAGCACTATAGCCTATGGAACCATCAGAATTTCTGGTATAACTAGCTGTTAGTCCCCAACAGTTTGAACCATAATCTAAATGATTAAGTGGATTATCTACACAATACTCATAATTGATACTGGTGTGATTGACATTTAAATTCCAATAATTGGCGTATTGGTCTGTTAAGCCATTAGGTTTCAATCCTAAATATGAATAATGAGCCCAAAAAAGAGGTCCGCTTCCGGTACCTGCATGATCAAGAATTAAAGGAATATTGTATTGTGTCTCTGACGTAACAATGTTTCCATTGTTAGCCCAACCATCATGATAGGCTTCTGCTGGAATCGGATAATCTGGAGATGCAGCACCTAGTATATAAGTTATTAATGTTTCGTTATAACCTCTTAATTTTAAATTAATGTCAAAGCCATAATTAGGACTCCAGTGCCAAAAAAGAGCATTTTGGTTTTGGGTATACCAATTCCATTCTACGCCTTTCCAAAGTTCATCGGCTTTGTCTGCTAAAGCTTTTTCTTCTACAGATCCATTCTTGAAATACTCTTTAACACAGATTAGCCCTTGTGCTAAAAAAGCAGTCTCAACCAAATCGCCACCATTATCTTTTGTACTGAAAGGAATTACATTTCCAGTTCCACCATCAATCCAATGTGACCAAGCACCATGGAATCGATTGGCATTTTCTAAAAAGCTTAAAATTTTGGTCAACCTTTCTACTGCTTGTTCTCTTGTTACATAATTTCTTTCAATACCTACTAAAATTGCCATAAGTCCAAAACCAGTACCTCCAGAGGTCACAACATTTTGATTTAAGCTGGGATTGCCAGGATGGTACCTCTCTTTTGCAGCTCCAGAATCTGTGTTTGCAAAATCCCAGAAATATTTAAAGGTTTCTTTTTGAGTTAAATCCATTATTTCTTGGTCTGTCAATTCTTCAACTACTGGATCGTCATCGTCATCATCTGGGACGTATGGTTCTTGATAACCAGGACCACTATCGCTTCCACAACTCAATATTAATGACACCATAAATAGGTAGGCTAATTTTTTCATGATTTTTTTCTTTTGTTTGTTTCTATATTTAATTTTTCTAATCCAATTTGGATGTCTTTATTGCTCATGAATAAATCCCAGATTAAACTTGACCTATAATTCTCTATCATTATTACTATAGGAGCCTGATTTAATCCCATAAATATAGGTGACCTCCAATGTTCATCTAATGATATCGCATCATAAAAACCATAATAACCGTAAAGCTCTTTGCCATAATTGATATAATAATTTTTTAAGGCTTTCATAGAAGCTTCTGGAGTATACGGAAAACTAGACAAAGCTCCAGTAGGCGTCATTTTACCATGATCATTATTTGGGTTTGGCTCATCAGCTGAATATCTATTAGGGCCATCACTGGCAGTTAAACCCCAATAATCCTGATTATAGCCTTGATGTTTTTTAGGGTTATCAATGCTATACTTTTGGCTAATTTTTGCTATGCGTTGATTGTTGTCAAAATAATTGACATAAGCATCTGTGACTTTATGAGGGTTCAATCCAAAATAGGAGTAGTGTGTAAAAAAAAGTGGGCCTCCATTTGAAACAGCCACTGGTAATTCAATACCATAATAGAAATTATTATTCGAATACATAGAGCCATCATTGGTTTTCCCCCAATTAGTGCGATAATCCTGTGCTTTTTTAGATTGGCTAGCCCAACCAGAATAATACATGGATGCCGGCACATTGTGAGTTGGTGAAGCAATTGCAAGACAATAGGTTATCATGGTTTCATTCCAACCTATCAATTGATGATCTATAACCCATGATTGGTCTGGTGACCAATGCCAGGTTAAAAAATCTGAACTGGACTCTTGACGGAACCAATCCCATTCAACATCTTCCCAAAGTTTGGTAATGTTGTTTCTAATTTCTTGTTCTTTAAGATTGTTTTGGTCAAAAAATGCTCTAGCAGTCAATAATCCTTGCATTAAAAAAGAGGTTTCTACCAAATCAGCTCCGTTATCTTTTTGCCCAAAAAAAGGAATTACCTTTCCTGTTATACCATCCAAAAAATGTGGGAAAACTCCATGAAAACGATCTGCTTTAAGCAAATATCGAGTAGACTTTAAAAAACGTTCTATAGCATCTTCACGAGAAATAAAACCTCTGTGAACCCCAGTAATTATTGCCATCATTCCAAAACCAGACGCTCCTGTTGCAATCATAGTAGTTCTTCCAGGAATGTTCTCTAATGCCAATCCGGAATTTGGTTCGGCACCTTCCCAATAATATCTTAAATGGGATTCTTGCACTATATCCAGTAACTCATCATCAGTCATTTTTCTAGTTTGGGCACTTAAAGAATTGGAAAATAATGTGTTTTTATAATCTTGATTTACAAACGAAATTTTATAAAAATAGGTGTCTTTTGAGTTACCAACATAATCTGAATATCCAGGAATCACTGTATTTTGTAACCCTATATATTTGAAATCGGTCTCATTGGTTCCCTTGCGATAGATCTGAACATATCTTACCAAAGTATCCGTAATTTTTTCCCAAGAAAGGTCAATATGTTTTTCATAACCTTTTGCCGAAGTAAGTGTTGGAACTTGGGTAACAATACCTAATGATTGTTCTGGAAGAAATTTTATTTGGTCTATTAAAAAACTTTGGTTGTATTGGCTTACTCTGGCTTGTGAGAACAATAGACCTTTTATTTCTTGCATTGAAATCACTGTACTAAATTCTGCCAATGGAATTTTAATTTGAACCCATTCCTTTATAGGAAGTCCTTTATACAAATCACTTAATAAAATGGATTGTGTTTGCTTATCTTTCGTTAATTTCAAGTTCAATTTTGGAAGTGATGAAATAGTCTCATTATCTGAAAGATATAACCAAAAAGAAATTGTATTAGCTTGGATAAAATGATCTATTCCCCGAATATCATCATACCAAATCTCTGCTGACCAAAAGCCATCTTTTGAAGACTTGTATTCTAATAGCAATGCATTTTTTGGAGTAAAAAAAAAGGTGTTATCAACAGGAAGCTTACCATCAATATTTTTAATCCAGCTTTCTCCAGAGTAATCAACTTTAGAAAAATAATATGCTTCTGGCATAGGACTATTTTCGAACAACGTTTTTACATAAGGTTTTTCTTGAGCCTTCAAAGAATGGATCAGCAACAGGAAAACTGTAAACACGTATGTTGAATATTTATTCATAGGTAAATCCTAATTTGTCCAATCCTTTTTGTACATCTTCATTTTGCATAAATAACTTCCAAAGTAATCCCGTCCTGTAATTTTCTATCATTACAGGAATTGGGCCTTGATCAATGGCTAGGTATCTAGGCGTATACCAATTTTTCTGAAAACTGAAGGCATCATATGGACCGTATTTTCCAATCAAACTATCATGGTTTTTGTATAAATTTTTAAGCATGTCCATACTTTCTTGTGGCGTATAAGGAAATGAAGATAATGCTGCAGTTGGAGAGATCACTCCAAAATCGTTGCCAGGGCGATGCCCTTTATATCCTTTTACAGAATAGCTGGAGGTTAATCCCCACATATTGCTTCCATAGCCTTCAAATTGTTCTGGATTGTCCACAGCATATTTATAATGAATTTTAGCATGATTTTGAACCAATTTCCAATAATCGGCATATTGATCAGAGAGTCCTTTAGGGTTCAATCCCAAATAGGAATAATGTGCCCAAAACAATGGTCCAACTGCCGCAGAATTGTGTTCATAATAATCGAGTACTAAAGCTTCACTATATAAGGAATCTTTTGAAACAATTTTCCCATCTAATGCCCAACCTTTTTCATAAACCGATTTTTTAATAGGATGTGTGGGTGATGCGGCAGCCAAAACATACATGATCAGGCATTCATTATAACCACCTACTGGGAAGTTCTTTTCCCATTCATATTTCGGAGACCAATGCCAGTATAGTACATCTTCTCCTTTGGTGTACCAATCCCATTCAACCTCTCGCCAAAGTTTATCAATTTTAGCAACCAATTCCTGTTCTAGATTATTGCCATTCTTAAAATATTCAGCTACGGTCAATAAGCCTTGAACCAAGAAGGCGGTCTCTACTAAATCGCCACCATTGTCTTTTTTGCTGAAAGGATACACTTTTCCGGTTTCGCCATCCAACCAATGCGGCCATGCACCATGAAATCTGTCTGCTTTTTCAAGGAAATCTACTATTTTAATATATCTATCTAGAGCCTGTTCTCTAGTAATATACTCTCTTTCGATTCCCACTAAAATTGCCATTAGCCCAAAACCACTACCTCCAGTTGTTACTGTGTTTTTAGGGGAAGTTGGATAAACATCATCCATGTGTAACCGTTCTCTAGCCATACCAGAGTTTGGTTCAGCACCTTCCCAAAAATAGTTGAAGGTTTGTTTTTGTATAGTGTCTAAAAGCTGATTGTCTGTAAGGTCTGTTTTTAATTCAGAATCTATTTTATTTGGTTCGCCTTTCATGTCTGATTTACAACTATAAAAAGTTGTTAAAAGGGAGAAGAAAAGAACAAAAAAATTATTTTGTTGTAGTTTCATTGAGAAAAAATTGAAAATTAATTTTTAGCCACATTTCCCGAAAGAAGTGCAGCTAAAATATTAAAGACTAATTCAAAAAATTGTAAGAAACTCCAGAGTAGGATTATTAAAGTCTATCTCTGGAGTTTTATGAAAAACAAATTATTCCATTGTAGCCTGTACTTCAGCTTGGGACAATGCTTTGTTGTATATACGCAGATCATCCAAAGAGCTTTCATCTGACCAATGATTCCATTGTAAGAAGTTAGGAGCACCTGACATGATAGAAAACACATTACAATCTGTCCAATCAATAGGGCCAGGTATATCAACTTCTTTGGCAACTTCACCATTAATATAGACAGTGGCTTTTGAACCTGAAATTGAAAAGGCTAAATGTACCCAATCTGTTGTGTTTGCTGGTACATCTGCATCAGAACCTCCATCAACCCAATTGCCTGCACCTCCTGTACCAACATTTAATTTAAACCGCTGATTATCTCCAGCAGCTTCTCTGAAAAATGTAAAACCGTGTGTCAAATCATGGTTACCTCCATCCATTGGGCGTCTAATAGACAATATTCCTGCTCTATTAGGTTCAGCATTTAATTTATACCACATTGTGGCACTAAACTCTGTATTTAAAATATCATCAAGCGGATAGGTTAAATAAGAATCTGTAACCCCTTTATAAGCATTTACTCCTCCGTGGCTTGTTCCTGCAAATGTTGGATCACCAACTTCCGTTGGATCGATGTTGTTTACTACATCAGTAAATGAGCCTTCAAACGGCATATAAACTATCTCCCCATCATATATTGGCTCGTAAGGGTTGGTTGCATTAATGATATCTTGTATCTCATTTTGTGATAGAGCAGATGTGAAGAAACGCAATTCATCCATAGCACTATCATCAGATTTATGACCCCAATAACTAAATGTTGGACCTCCAGAACCAATTACCAGATCATTACATCCTGTCCAATCTATTGGACCTGAAGGTGTTGCGGTATTAACTGGAGCTCCATTAAGATAAACAACAGTTTCTGTTGGGGAAACAGTAAACGCAACATTTATCCAATCACCATTGACCGTTACAGATCCGCCATTGTTCCAACTTTCACCAGAGCCTGTACCAACATTCAATTTAATGGTTTGCGATGAGGAACCACCTTCCCTAAACAACCTAAATCCTTGAGTTCTATTTTCATCAGCACCCATGACCAAAATACCTGCTCGGTTATCAGGACCAGGGACAACCCTATACCAGAACATTGCTGAAAAGCTTGATCCTAACATATCACCCATTGGATAGGTTAAATAAGAATCGGCTCCAGCTACAAAGGAGTTTGAACCTATAAATCCATTTCCAAAAAAGCCAGGTGTGCCTACTTCTCCAGCATTAGATATACCTATAAATTCCGTATAGTTACCATCAAAAGGCATATAAAATTCTTCGCTTGCAAACATTGCTTCGTAAGGAGGTTTACTAATGGTATGGGAAACAGTAAATGTGTTTCCTGATATATCTGTAGCTGTTACTGATAATATATGATCACCAAAAGAAACGTCATCTTTTGTAAAGGCATCACCAAAAATTCTATAATCGGTAAAGTTATCATAGGACGCTATTTGTATACCATCCCAGCTGACAGTTATTAATTGGATTTCTATATCGTCTTCAACAGCAAATTCAATATCAATTGAGCTTTCAATTGATAATTCATCGATTACGGTACCATCTGCAGGTTTCATGACAGTAACGCTGGGCGCACCGCCATCTGATCCTGGATCAACCGCCGTTATTGGGTCAATACCATCATTGCACGAAACTATTAGAAGTGCAAAAATTCCGATTGTATATTTAAAAATATTTTTCATATTATTTTTGTTTAAAATTTAATTTGTGTCACCTCCTAATGGCAATGCATCAACTTGTGCTTGCGGATATGGTAACAATGCTTTATCGGGAGAAAACGTTCTTCCATCATAACTTAACTCACTATAATTTTCTGTTCTGATCATATCGTAATAACGAATGCCCCATTCCATACCTAATTCTGCAAATTTTTCATCCAAAACTTGTGCAGTGGTTACACCAGAAAGAGGTGTTAATCCTGCTCGATCTCTTACCATATTTACGGCCTGGTCTGCAGTTAATCCACTTCCACTAGCGCCTCTTGTAAGCGCTTCTGCATGCATTAATAGAATTTCTGCATAACGAATACAAATAAAATTTTTACCTGCACTATAGTTATTTCTACCTTCTATAATTTGATTGGAAGGTAAATAATGTTTACCGCTTGCAAATAATGCTCTGGCATAGTCGTTAAGCACATCACCATCAGGAGTTGTATTACTTATCCATGCAGGTAAAGTAGCATAGTTAGGGTCTGATTGTATTTCTGCAATTCCTCTATCAGTAAAATTAACACTTGTTTGTAACCGCACCATTTCACCTCTGTCCAACATAAATTTTATAAACTTTAAACTTGGTTCATAAAAACCCCAACCTCCTTGGGCATTTTCTCTTGCAGGATCCCAGCCTTGAGGTCCATAAGGAGCATATAAATGATAGAAACTATCGCCAGTACCAGTATTATAATCTGAATATTGCATTTCTAAAAGGTTTTCATTACTTAACTCGCCATCAGTTTTAAATAATTCATAAAAATCAGGGAATAGTGAAAACTTGTTTGAGTTAATAATAGCACTTGTAGCATCTGCAACTCCTTGATAATTTTTGAGTTCTAATTGAGCCATAGCTTTCAAAGCCAATGCTGTATATTTAGTAACACCGCCAGGAAGATCAGTACGCTCGTTTGGGCGCATATCTGGTAAATAAGGCATTGCTTCGTCCATCAAATCCGAAACAAACTGCATAACCTCTGCTTTTGTTCTGACGCCTTCGTCTATTCCTTCATCAGGTAATGCTGAATTAATAATAAAGATATCACCCCAAACTCTTGACAGATTAAAATGCAGCCATGCTCTAAATACTTTGGTTTCTGCCATATATTGGTCTGCTCTTGCATACTCACTTTCATCTGCAAAATCCTTGTATTGTTGAATTAATTCTAAAGCATTATTAACACCTACAATGTCTTGATAATGACCATTCCAAAGTGCATTATACATCCAATAATCTTTATCATATGTAAACTTATCTGTAGCTTCAAAAGGTTGTTGGTCACCAAGACCACCAGCATTTACATCATCTCCTCGTACTGAAAGTAATAGTGATTCTTCCCAACCACGTGTTGCCCAGGTTTGATAGGCTCCAACTAATGGGAGAATCATCTCACTTGTGTCAGTATAATCAACATCACCTGTGTTTAGTTGTCCTTCGTTTGATTCAAGCTTATCATTACAAGCTAAAAACAACAGCATCGTCATTAGTGCAAGAGCACTAATACTTAATACATTTTTTAAATTTTTCATATTTCGCATTTTTTAAATTTTTATATTTAGACCAACAGTGTAAGTTCCTGGTACAGGATACACTTCTCTGTCTACACCATTAGATACTTCGGGGTTAAAACCATTGTATTCAAAGAAGGTAAACGGCTTATCTGCTGTTAGATAAAATCTAGTTTCAGGCATGTTTTTTCCAAAAAGTTTTTCTCCTTTAAGGGTATAACCTAATTGTATATTCTGAATTCTAAAGAAATCACCGTCTTCTATCCAGAAATTACTTAATTTTTGGTTCCAACCTCTTCGTAAACCTGATGATGATGGATAAGTATTACTGGTGCCTTCACCGTGCCATCTGTTAATGGCCAGATCGGCATCCATATTTGTATCTTGTGTGAAAATAATTTCACCACGCTTACGGTTTAATATTTTGTTCCCGGTTTGTCCATAGAAACTAACAGAAAAATCAAAATCTTTATAATTGACACCTATATTACCTCCGAACATAAATTCAGGTAAAAACGAGCCTAAAACCTTTCTGTCATCGCCGTCCAATATCCCATCATTGTTTAAATCGGTGTATATTAAATCACCTGGAACCAAACCATTATCCACTGCAATTGGATCTGCGTCTACTTGAGCTTGTGTTTGATAAACGCCTGTGGTTTCATAACCATAGAATGCCTGAATAGGTTCTCCAACAATGGTACGCTGGCGGAATTCTGCAGTACCCGCATCAATATACCCTCTTGGATCTGTTAAACTAACTGTTTCATTCTTTAACGTTGTAAAATTGAAACCTACAGAATAACTGAAATCATCTGAAATTGAATTGCTCCAGTCTAGGGCAACCTCCAAGCCTTCATTTCTGATTACACCAGAATTTCTTTGAATTGATTGATTGATAATAGGCACAAATACTGGCATGATGGCATTATTTGTTTCACGAATATAGTAATCTGCATCAACAGATAATCTACTATCAAACATTCTGAAATTGGTACCAAAGTTCATTTCTTCTATAACTTCCCATGTATTGTTTGTAAAGGTAGAAGAGGAGGTAATACCACCTGTTTGAACATCGTCAAAAGGAACAGAAATCACACTAATAGTGTTACTTCCAGAACTTGCTCCAACACTATCATTACCCAACTTACCCCAACTTGCCCTTAATTTGAGGAAGTCAAAAACACCATTGTCTTTCATAAATGATTCTTCTGAAAGCACCCAACCAACACCAACTGATGGAAAGTAACCCCAAGGATCTTTGGTGAATTTGGACGAACCATCTGCTCTAATGGTTCCATATAGTAAATATTTGCTATTGAAGTTGTAAGCGGCACGAGCAAAATAGGAAACTCCATAAAGCCTACTTCCAGAATCACCTGAACCATTAAGAGTAATTGAACTTTCTTCAGCAAAATTAAGATACCAGGATGATTCAAAATCTATACCTTGAATATTCTCTCCTTGAACTCGCAATGAATGGATTGCTTCATCTCTATAAGATGTACCTGCCATTAGGGTTAGGTTATGATCACCAAAACTGTCATTATAGGTTAAAAT
>DATGBV010000270.1:0-3637 GCA_035312485.1 Flavobacteriaceae bacterium
TAAAGTATGGTTTATCTGCCACACTTTGGACGAACAATTTAAAACGCAGTATGCGTATGAGCAACCAATTACAAGCTGGTATTGTTTGGGTAAACACCTGGATGATGCGTGACTTACGAACACCTTTTGGCGGAGTAAAAGCTTCAGGTGTTGGTCGTGAAGGTGGCTTTGAAGCTTTACGCTTTTTTACAGAACCCAAAAATGTGTGTATAAAATATTAAAATAAAAATGAACTTAAACTTAAAAAACAAAAACGCTTTGGTCTGTGGCAGTACAGCAGGCATTGGTAAAGCAACTGCAATAGCTCTTGCAAACGAAGGAGTTAATGTTACATTGGTTGCTCGAAATAGAGAAAAGCTAAAAGCAGTACTATCAGAGCTATCTGAAAGAGGCAAACATAATTATATTGTTGCAGATTTTTCTAATCCTAGAGAACTTCAAGAGCAAGTGATTAAATTTATTGATCAGTTTCATGGGTTTCATATTTTGGTAAATAATAGTGGTGGACCAAGAAGTGGTGAAATACTCACTGCCAGTTTGGTAGAGTTTGAAAACGCTTTTACACAGCATTTAAAATGTAGTCATGTACTTGCTCAATCTACCATTCCGTTTATGAAAGAAGAAGGTTTTGGAAGAGTTATAAATATCATCTCAACCTCTGTAAAAGAACCCATTCCTGGACTTGGTGTTAGTAATACCATTAGAGGTGCTGTTGGTAATTGGAGTAAGACTCTTGCCACCGAAGTTGGTCAATTTGGTATAACTGTAAATAATGTTTTACCTGGTTTTACTGAGACAGAACGTCTTAATGAAATTATTAATATCAAAGCTGAAAAAGAAGGAACAACTTTTGAAGAAATGGCAGAGATCATGAAAGGTTACTCTCCTTCCAAACGCTTTGCAAAACCAGAAGAAACAGCTAATGTTATTACGTTTTTAGCAAGTGAAGCAGCAAGCTATATTAACGGAATTAACGTTCCTGTAGATGGTGGAAGAACAAAATCTTTGTAACTTTATAGAATTAGTTCATTAAAAAATATTTATACTATGAGCACACTTGTTTCCCCAATAAATTTTAAAGCATGGATTGAAGAAAACAGGCATTTATTAAAGCCTCCTGTTGGTAATAAAGTAGTTTGGAAAAATGGCGATTTTATTGTTATGGTTGTTGGTGGTCCAAACAATAGAAAAGATTATCATTATAATGAAACGCCAGAATTTTTCTACCAGGTAGAAGGCGATATTGTTCTAAAGGTTATTGATAATGGTACACCTAAAGACATTCATATACGAGAAGGTGAAATATTTTTATTACCTCCAAAAGTACCGCATTCACCACAACGTGGAGCAAACACAGTAGGTTTAGTTATTGAATACCCTAGAGAAGAAGGTGTACAAGATGCTCTGCTTTGGTTTTGTGAAAATTGCACTACCAAGTTATACGAAGAAGATTTCACTTTAGACAATATTGAAACAGATATGCCTAAAATCTTTGATAAATATTATAGTGATCAAGACAAACGCTCCTGCCCAAATTGTGGTGAAATTATGCAACCACCTAAAAGGGTTCAGTTAGAAGATTAGTGATTAGTGATTAGTGATTAGTGATTAGTGATTAGTGATTAGTGATTAGTGGAAAATAGTAAAACCCAATCAATGTAAAGCATTGAGCAAATGAAATACAGTCGAGAACAAGACAAAATGAACGAAAAGAAAAACTTAAACAATATTATAATTAGATTGCCGCTACTGACAGTAAACGTCAGCATCCCAATGACATAATATGACAAAAAGAAAACTTCGTATAAACGGTCACTCACATCTACTTCCCTATCCTGAAGAAATTCCTTCTTTTATGAAAGACAAAGGTATTTTTTGGGTAGATAAAGACCGTAAATTTATGCTTCAAAAAGATTGGAGTCGTCCTGTAACCGATTCGAGTTTTTTCTTGCACGAGAAATTAGAATGGATGAGCCGATTTAAAATTGATCATGCTGTTGTTTTAAATTTGTCACAACTTTATGGTAACGGTTTACGTTTGGAGGAAATGAAGCAAGCATTACGGTTTCAAAACGATTTTAATGCAAGAATTCAACATGATCATCCAAGTAAATTTACTTGCGGTTTTGTAGTTCATCCAGGTTTTGTAAGAGGTGCCTGTTGGGAAATAGAACGATGTGTAGAAGTTTTGGGCTTACGTTTACTGTGTCTTCCAACGCATTATATGGATACAATAGGAACTTGGCGAAGCATATTTGATGAAGAAAATGAGCCCATTTTTGAACTGGCTAATAAATATAATTTAGCTGTAGAAATACATCCTTATGATGGTGAAAAATTCATAAAACTACAAAATACTTCATGGCGCTTTCATTTAATTTGGATGCTTGCACAATGTGCAGATGCTTATCATTTTCTAACCTTAAATGGTCTTCAGGATAAATACCCAAACATGCGAACTTGTTTTGCTCATGGTGGCCAATTGGCACAAATAAATTTAGGACGACGTATTCAAGGATTTGATGGAAGACCAGATTTGTTTGAAGGTAAGCACCACCCAAGAAAAGCTGTCGGACATAAAAATATTTTTTTCGATACACTGGTACACGACACAGGTTCTTTAGAATTGTTAATAAAAAATCAAACTTCAAAACAAGTCTTAATGGGCTTGGACGACCCTTATCCTTTGGGTGAAATGGAAAGTGCCAAACAATCATCTTATCCTGGTAAAATTTTGGATTTGGCTGTAGAACGCAATATTATAAATGAAGAACAACGCGATGCTATTTGGGAAGACAATGTTATACAATGGCTTTATGGTGATGATGAAAAAGGAAAAAAAGACCTGATAACCAAAATTTTGAGTTAAACAGCACTTTCATGAAAAAATTCTTAAGGTTTATATTTTTAGGTGTAGTATTAACTTTATGTCCATATAGTTGCCAAAAGAATAACCAAAATGAAACCAAATTTATCAAAACCGAAAGTGGTTTAAAGTATCTAATCGTTAAAGAAGGTATTGGAAATCCTGTAGAAGTTGGGCAGGAAGTTTTAATACAGGAAACCATGTCTTACAGAAATGACTCCTTGTTATTTGATTCCAGAAATTTACCAAGTCCTGTTAAAGTTTTAGTTGGTGGAAGTCAAGCCATAAAAGGTGTTGATGAAGGTCTTGTAGGAATGAAAAAAGGTGAAATTAAAATTCTTATCGTTCCTCCTAATTTAAGTAAAAGAAGTGGTAATTCTACTTTTCCCCATCCAGATTCAACGCTTGTTTACGAAATAGAATTAATAGATATTTTAAATTAAAGAAATTGTTTAAATCATGAATTTCATACCAGAAAAAATTGATGATTATGTTGTTAAGCATTCTGAAAACGAACCAGAATTATTACAGCAACTTAATAGAGAAACCAATCAAAAAATACTGCAACCACGTATGTTGAGTGGTCATTATCAAGGTAGGGTGT
Organism: Flavobacteriaceae bacterium; assembly: GCA_035312485.1. Lineage (GTDB taxonomy): Bacteria > Bacteroidota > Bacteroidia > Flavobacteriales > Flavobacteriaceae > Gilvirhabdus. Next base: position 3,471 of record DATGBV010000270.1, read on the forward strand.
TGAGTATGATCTCTAAATTGGCAAACCCTAAATACATTCTGGAAATTGGCACTTACACAGGCTATTCTGCTTTATGTTTGGCAGAAGGTATACAATCCAATGGTGAACTTCATACTATTGATATTAATGAAGAACTTTACGATTTACAACGCAAATATTTTAATCTG
>DATGBV010000271.1:0-9238 GCA_035312485.1 Flavobacteriaceae bacterium
TTCTTAATTAGAAAAACTCATGAAAACTTTAGTATTGGGGTTATTATTTTTAGGGCTAACCAACCTAACATTTTCACAAAACGAATTGGCATACACCAAGGTAAATTCTAAAACAACATTTAAGACCGCTACAATAAATTCTGCTTTTATTAACAGTTTTACATCTACTGATATTTCTAAACGCATATTGTCATTTCAAAAAACAGCAGCTGATTATGACATTACAACCAATCCTGTCTACAGGCCTAACAACCCATCCACATACACTGTGGTTTTTAAAGAAGCCAATAACCTGATAGAAAACCTTTACAGCCACAGCGGTGAGATTTTAAGCAGCAATCAGACCTTTACAGATATTAGGTTGCCTTATAACATAAGTTCTAAAATTACTATGGAACACCAAGGCTGGGCCATAAACCATGTAGAGTGTCATATTGCTTACACACAAGGTGAGCCTGTAAATATTGTGTATAAGGTGAAATTGAAAAACGGAGACCAAACCAAAACCTTAAGGATTGCTGAATAACCATCCTGATAATTCCTTAATTAGTAAATAGTATCATATGACAGTATGGTGCTATTTTTTTGTTGAAATGTATTATAATAAGAATTGTGTAGAATTTTGAGGCTGATATTATATTGATTATTTTTATAGTAACAATGCTCAAAAAAGTGGTTATCATATTGGTTGTATTTTGGGCCAGATTATTAAATGGTCAGGTGGATTATAAAGCCCAAAGGGAGAACATGGTCACATCGCAGTTAATGGCAAGAGATATTGTACATCCTGCTACACTTAAAGCCATGCGCAAGGTAGAACGCCATGAGTTTGTACCAGCGTCCCAAAGAAAATATGCATATTCAGATCAGCCTTTGCCCATAGGGAATAGGCAAACCATTTCACAACCCTATATTGTGGCGTATATGACCCAACAGCTAAAGCCTAAACGCAAACAGCGCGTTCTTGAAATTGGCACAGGGTCTGGATATCAGGCAGCAGTATTGGCGACTATTGTAGATTCTGTTTATACCATAGAAATTGTGGAACCTTTGGGAATTGAAGCAACAAAAAGATTACAACGTTTGGGCTATGACAACGTGGTGACCAAAATAGGAGATGGCTACCATGGCTGGCCGGACAAAGCACCTTTTGATGTCATTATAGTTACCGCAGCCGTTGAGGAGATTCCGCCTGCCTTATTGGACCAATTGGCCGAAGGCGGTAGGATGATCATTCCTGTTGGGCCTTCCAGATTTCATAGTAACCTGATACTTGTCACAAAGAAGAACGGAAAATTAAAGATGCGAAAACGTATTCCTGTGGCCTTTGTGCCTTTTACAAGAACAAAACACTAACCGCGTTTTGCATGCCTACCAATCGGATAAGATGTTAATCTTGTACTGTAATCTTGGATTCCATAGTAATTTTAGACTTAATGGAATTGGAAATTAAACAGGCTTTTTCTGATTTTTCAAGGATTCGTAAAGCACGATCTCTTTGACTTTCGTCTTTGATGAAGACTTCCGGATAAAGTAGGATCTCACTCATTACAAATTTACCGTCTTCTTTGGTAAGCACACCTTTTGAACCACACTTGAAACTTATAAACTCAAACTTTGAATATCCTGCAATGGCCAAAAATGTGGTCATTAAGCAACTGCTTACAGATGCGGTGAACAAATGTTCGGGTGACCAGATATTTGGGATACCTTCTGAAAACTCTGGTGGCGTGGCAACTTCTATACAATTGTTTTCATTGGTGTCTTGTTTGTGCAGTTCGGGAGAACACATGAGCCCTTTACGGTCTTTGGTCCAGTTGATGTCGACATTATATATATGTTTGTCCATTTTAAATTGTATTATATAGAATTATACCTGTAAAGTTATGCATTGATCTACGGCATAAATATGATATTTGTCATCCAACATCTAAATTAGATTTAACCAAACGTTAAAAATTGGTATTTGTACTTAAAAATACGTAAATTAATACCAATAAAAATACATTCAATAACCATGAAAAAGGTAATAATACTAGGTGTTTTGATCTTTGTTTTTGGGGCTTGTGGTACCCATAATCAAAACAAAACCTACGAAACCAACACAACCCTTGATGCCATGGTTGAAAATAAGACCTTTGAGATCAAATCATCGTGGGCAGCTCCGCAAGTGACCCAGACCATGCAACAGTTGGGCAATGTCGGTTTGTTACCGCAAGGAAGTACTTCTGGAAATATAGATATTTCCAGCCATACCAATTTTTTAAAGATGGAACAGGGCTCGGTCAAGGCCGTTTTGCCTTTTTATGGAGAACGCCAGTTTGGTGGTGGCTATAATAACAATGAAGGTATTGAGTTTGAGGGCATTCCTGATGACCTGCATATTGAGAAAGGTAAAAAAGCGGAATACAGCATTCGTTTTAAGATTAAGGATAAAAATTCCAAATCAGAACAGTATCAGGTTTATATTACATTATATTCAAATCTAACAAGCTCAATCACTATTAATAGCACGCAGCGTAATACCATTCAATATAAAGGTAATGTGAGTAAACTGGATAGTGAAACCTAAAGTCTTATTTCTCTATAATTAACTTCTGTCCGATACGTAGTACAGAATTTTTGCGTATGGCATTGGTAGTGCAGATAGAAGTAATTGTAACTTTATTTCGTGCCGAAATTCTCGATAAGGTATCACCTGGTTTTACAATATAGACCTCTCTTTGTTTTTCCAGACTTGCAATGGCTTCCTCTTCAGAAAGTAGAGGGATGATCTTACTTTGCTGTTTGGAGCTATGATACGCTGGGCGTGTCCATTTCCTGGTAACCCAAAGCTCTTGGGCTCTAATGGTATCATCATCAAAGTCAAACAGATATTCAGGGTTAATGGAAACCCCTTTATAATTAACCACCAAATGCAAATGGCTTCCTCTGGCATTGCCTGTGGCACCACCGTTTCCTAAAAAGTCACCAGCTTGTACCGTATCGTTTTCCTTAACCGCATATTTTGATAGGTGAGCATACGTGGTTTCCAGTCCGTTGTAATGTCGTACTACTACCGTTTTACCATGACCAGTATTATAGCGTGCAAAGCGTACAATACCATCAAACATGGCATATATACTATCGCCAGTCACCAGATCAATATCAATGCCTTTGTGAGCCCTGCCACGTCTCCAGCCATAGCGTGAGGTCACCACTTTGTCAATACCAATAGGAGAGATATAGTTGCTATCGTGAAAGTGTATCTGTAACGGAAAGGTGATTTCTACATCTTTATAGGGGTTGTACAGCGTGTTATCCCAATAATCTGCTTTTATATCTAAAGCAATTCCTGTGGATGCAGTATTATTTTGTTGTAAGGCTACTAATGAATCTAAAGCTTTTAAATGAGACGCATTCAGTACCAGATCAGGTTGGTCGCTTTGGGCATTTACAGTACAAAATGCCAATAACAAAGCCAGGGTAATTGTGGGTTTTGTGCTATTAAACAAGGCTGATTTTTTTTGATTGACGAATATAAAAATATAAAACGAAATTTTATGTTAATCTATTGTTAGAATCGGATATTTTATTTCATAAAAAATTTTAACAATCAAATAAACTTTAATGCTTCAAAGTTGTAATTCCTTTTAGCATAATTGTTAACGATATGGGTCTAAAGGTGCTATATCTAAAATTATGTGTAAATAGCCTAAAAAAATAGCTATTTGTTAAAATAGGAGTGGAGCACAAGTAAACACTTTTTATGCGAGCCTGCATCAAGCGAAGTCGATATGACGAAAGGAGAGTAGTGGAATGTGCGTGAATGAGAATTCAGAATCCATGGACTAGCACGCGTGTTTACATAAGTCCTTTTATTTTCTTGATATACAGGATGTTGAAATAAATCACATGTTTAAAATGAAATAATTTTTTAAAAAAAATTATGTATTTTGTCGGATATATAAGTATTTCATCCTATATTCGCAGCATTGCATCCGAAACTAAATGATAATTTACTTATGTTGAGATTTAAAATCTTGGTAAAATCAATACTCGTCATTTTTACGCTTTCTGTGCTTACATCAAGTGTTATTAAACCTGCTTCAAATCCTGAAGAAGGTGTAATAATGTCAAACAATAGTGTTGATAAACCTTTGGTCAATCAGAAAGAGATAAAATTGTATAAAGTGCGTCAGCAAGATTTGAAAGATGCCCTTAATACATATTTTAAAAAGGCGATAGCTTCAGGAGATATTGTAGGAGCCGGAGTTAGTATTGTTAGAGGAGATTCTATCGTAATCTCCGATGGATTCGGCAAAAAGAATATTAGTTTTAATGATGGTGTCGATGAAGAAACAATATTCCGACTCGGATCGCTGTCAAAAGGGTTTACAGGCGTTTTGGCTGCCGATTTAAAGTGTGAAGGCAAATTAGATTGGTCAGATAAGGTCAGTGACTATATTCCTGGATTTCAGTTGGGAGACTGCAATAATACCGATCACATAACACTGGCCAACATTTTATCGCATACTTCAGGGACACCTTACCATAGTTATACCAATCTTATTGAGGCCGGATTGCCATTGACGGAAATTGCCAGTCGCTTTAAAGCAGTAGTACCAATTAGCAAACCAGGATCGATGTATAGTTATCAAAATGCCATGTTTGCGCTTTCTGGTGAGATGATGCATCAAGAAACCGGACAAGATATTTCCACATTATTGAACACTAAATTTTTCAAGCCATTGCAAATGGATCATACCTCAATGGATTATGAAACTTTAGCACATGCAGAAAATGTTGCCTTACCACATTCAAAAAGACGCTACGGCTGGAAAACCTTAAAACTTAACCATCATTATTACAATGCTGTTGCTGCTGGAGGCATCAACGCAAGTGCACTTGATATGGCCAAATGGATGCAGTTATTGTTGGGCCATCATCCGGAAATTATGGATAAGACTGCTTTACAGGAAGCGTTTAACCCCTTTATAGAAATTAAGGGTCACAGCAAATATTACCAGCGTTGGCCAGGGCATGTAAGCTCTTACTATGGCTTTGGATGGAGAATCCATAAATTTATGGATCAGGATGAGCAAAAAACCATCTTGCATCATGGAGGAAGTGTTAACAATTACCGAAATGAAATAGCAGTCTATCCTAAAGACGATTTAGGGATTTGCGTTCTGATGAACAATAATTCCAAATTGGCAAGAACGGTGATTCCAGATTTGTACAAGATTGTGAAAGAAGTGTTTAACGATACCAATTCAAAAATTACTCCTAACCACAATACCAAAGTTGCGACGACATTTTAAATAGCCTTAAAATTTCAAATTAAAAAAACCACGAGAATTGAATATTCTAAATTTTCTTGACCAAGTATTGAATACTGTAAAGAATAAATACAGCTTCTGCGATATTTTACATAGTATAGAATTATAGCTATCAAATAGACCTACAAGTTAATTAACCGTAATTTCTTTTAAAAGTTTTCTTCTCCAAAGTTTCTTCTACAATGTTAATGAAATCAAAGTATGGGATTAGACGATAGCCAAACGCATTCAAGATTCACGAGCACCTATTTATCAAAATAGAAGTGGCGCGAGTAAACACTTTTTATGCGACGAGCTTGTGCTGAACGTAGTCGAAGCATAGGAGGGAAGCTAGATGTGAGTGAAATAGATATAAATTAAATATATTTGATTTTGAACTCTTACCATTATTATTTTTTAAGATGTCTTTTTTTAAAAACATTAATTATTGGAGAATATTAGAACCTATTATGTTAGGCACAATTGCTAACATAGTAATCAATTATATTTTTGATCCAAATAATCCAGATTTTATAATCAAAGAATTTATAGTTGCTATAGTGTTTGCTACTATGGTTACTGAAGTAAGCCGTAAAATAGATATTGTATTAGAAAAGAAGTTTAGTTGGACGCATAGTTTTAAGAAACGTTTTCTTTATCATTTAACTTATTTAACTGTATTTCTTGTTGTTTTACTTGATGTTTTAGGAAATATTTACATGTGGATTATAGGAGAAGGGTTCCATACACTTAAAGAGTTGCTAATAATAAACATAAGTGTTTTTATTCTTGCTTTATTATTGACAATTCTTAAATGGTCCATTCATTTTTATCAAAATTGGAGAAAAGCAGAAAATTATCTTAATGATTCTACGAACCAATTAAATGCTTTAAAATATGAAATTGATAAATCAGCACAACACATTGAATTACTAAAAGGAAATGATGTATATAAAATTAATACAGATGATGTAAAATATGCAAAAATTGAATATGACACTGTTTGGGTTTATTTTGAAACCGATAGCAAAGCTATATTTCAAGGCACATTAAATGGTTTAATTGAACTGCTACCCAGCTATTTATTCTTTAGGGTGACCAGAAATGTGATCTTACATAAAGATGTTATTCTTGCTATAGCTTCTTCTACTTATGGGAAAATTGACTTAAAACTGAAAGAAGACATATTTGGAAAAACTACCCTTACAGTAAGTAGACCAAAAGCTTCGTCTTTTCGGAAATGGTATTATAGCACTTCACCCATAAATTTATAGCAATTCAAGGTTTTTAAGGTAGTTAATATTTTTTTAATGCTCTTTGATTAATTCCTTTGTTCTATAACATAAAATATTTGATTATGGGATTTTCAAGAACAAAACGGATTATTATACTTGCATTACTTTCAGGAATTTTTATTCACTCTGTAAGTTCGCAAACACCACATAAAAAATACCAGAAAATTCAAAAATACCTTGATGATGCTACTGCTGATGAATTGGTAGGAATTGTAGTTTATATTAAAAGCGCAACTTATGGTAATTGGATAGGTACTTCTGGTTATTCTAATTTAGAAAACAAAATACCAATAAAGAAGGAAAATATTTTTTCGTTAGCTAGCATTGGTAAAACCTATAACGCTGTTGCGGTTTTACAACTTGTTGAGGAAGGTAAAATAGGGCTGGATGATAAAATTGAAAAATATTTACCGGAAGAAATTATAGAAGGTATACCAAATGCAAAACAAGTTACTGTAAGGCATCTTTTAGGACATACTTCTGGTTTTCATAATTATAACAGACATCCAGAACTAAATGAGCTTTATTTAACTGGAAAATTAAAATTAGATACACTGTCACATATTAATGCGTTGAGAAGATATGCGTACGGTGTGTATCCGTATACAAAACCAGTAGGAACATATAGTTACAGTAGTACAAATTATTTACTTCTTACAATGATAATGGATAGTATTCTGCCTGAAGGGCATGAAGCTTATTTAAGAAAAAATATTCTTTCGAGGTACGGATTTTTAAACACATATTATAAACAAACCCCTCCAAATAATTTAGTAAATCATTACGGAGATATAAATAAAGATAATAGTATTGAAAACCTTTCTGCTCAAACCATTGAAACAACAAATTGGTATAGTGGTGACGATGGTATTTATGCGCCAATTGAAGAAGCATCAGATTTTCTTGAGAAATTAATGAAAGGCGATATATTGAATGAAAAAATGTTTAAAGAAATGACAACTTGGAACGATGAAGAAGAACCAGACTATGGATTAGGCTTAATGGCTGGTAAGACATCTCAATACGAAATTTCTATTGGGCATTCTGGTAGAGGAATAGGAATAACTACAGATTTATATTATTTTCCAAACGAAGACATATCGATAGCTATATTTTGTAATACAGGGTTGCGTTCTGGTACTAAAGCCATTTATAAAGCATATTACAACATGCGAAAGAGAATTGTAAGAGAAATGTTCTAATTTACATAAGGCTTCATAAAATTTTCTTTCTTTTTATTGTGTCAAGACAACAAATAGAGTTGAAGTATAAATATTCTATTTTACATAATATAAATTATAGTACAAATGTATTATTTTGTCTACGCTCCTATAACATGAAGATTCAGTTCATTAAATAATTAGTAAATGTTAATAAATGTTAAATGAATGGTTTTATAATCCATACACTATAAACATTGCGTAAATAATAATGAACTAAAACCTTAAATAAATATGAAAAAAACAGTATTAACTCTTTTTACCCTCGTTTTACTTACCTCATGTGTTTCTAAAAAGAAATATGTAGAACTTCAACATGAAAATGGCGAAATTAAAAGTGAACTCACAAAAGAAAAAGTAAAAAATGAAGAATTAGAAGCAAAATTTGCTGAAATTCAAAAACGTATAGATACCTATAATGCCAAAATAAATTCTTTAAGCGAAGAAAATGATGCGAAAATTGTTACTGTTGGTGACGATCTTCTTATTTCAAACGATGTTAGGGCAACAATGAATGAAACTTTAAAATATGTTGACCAAAACGAATTAAGTCAAGCAAAGACTTTAAAAGATTCTATGAACTTGGCCGTAGCTTATAACCTACGTAAATCTATGGATACTTCAGAATTGAATGAGGATGAAGATATTGCCATCAATATAGATGAAACTGTGGTCATGATCTCAATTTCTGATAAGATGCTATTTAAATTTGGCAGCTATAGAATTAGTGACAAAGCCGATAACATTTTACAAAAACTAGCCGATGTAATTAATTCAGAGCCAAGTATTGAAGTTATGGTTGAAGGCCATACAGACAATAAAGCAATGGTTCAAAATGCTTCGGTTAAAGACAATTGGGATTTAAGTGTACTTCGTGCCACATCTGTTGTTAAGAAACTTCAAGATGATTTTAACGTTGCACCAGAAAAATTGATTGCTGCTGGTAGAAGTTTTTATCAACCTATTGCATCTAATGATACAAGCGAAAATCGTTCAAAAAATAGAAGAACACGTATTGTAATTCTACCAAACATTAACAAATTCTTTGCGCTGATGGATTCGAATAACGAGGTTGCCATGAGCAATTAATATATCTGGATCATTAATAAAATGAAAATGAGGAATCTAAACTAAATAGACAAATTGATTTGTAGTTGAATGGGATTTCTCACTTTGTTCGAAATGACAATAAAATAAGACTGCCGAAAAGCAGTCTTTTTTTATTGTATTGGTTTTAAACTATTCGTTTTTGTTTTCGAAATCACGACTTGGTGTTTAGCCAACAGTTGGCGGACTTCAACAAAAAAGTGCTTGATGCTTTATAACTCTTTTACTACTTCTAAAGGCTGAATTTGTGGTTTTATTCTTTTATAAACCTGTAATTGTGGCCTGGTAAGTATGTCATTCATTTCTGCGGTTTCTG
>DATGBV010000272.1:0-4279 GCA_035312485.1 Flavobacteriaceae bacterium
TCGGTTACTTTACTATTTAAGACTTGTTTGCCTAAAACATCAAAAACTGCAACATCAAAATTATTTCCTGTTCTGCTCTTAAGATTTATATAACCTAAAGAGGTTGGGTTAGGATATAAGCTGAAGCCTTCTATTATATTATCGTTTGTTGATAAACCTGTATACGATGGATTAACTGCACCAAAAGTTGTAACAGTTGGATCGGAATCAAAGTCTACAGAATTAATTTCAATTCCTGATCCAGAGGCATCAAATACTCCAACATGCTCACCAGCACCGCCAAAATCCACAGTTACAGTATTATACCAATCTCCTGTAACTCCATCTCTAAATACTAATAGAGGTTCAAATTCACCATTGTATAAAATATCAGTTCCACCTAATATATTGCCATACATTGTAGCATCATCAGCCGTTGCATCAGATACTCCTACGGCATCTAATATTGTGCCTAAAGAGGATGTGTCAAGAGTTCCATCATCTGATGCATCTAAATCATCAGTTATCGCCCCTGTAAATGCATCAGTTAATATAACAGTAAATGAAGGATTTTCAAGATCAGGCACAGTTACAACAGCCAAACCATTAGCATCAAAAGTACCAGTAACATTAGTAGCTCTGTCGACTACACCACTGTAACCATCATTTTCTAAACTTATTATCCATAAGTCAAATGAAGAACTTGCAGTGCCACTTAATTCAAAAGTAGTATCTGTTGGATCAGTACCTGCTGGATTGGGCTCAAATTCATTAATTAGCTGCCCAAAAGACAAACTATATATAAATAAAAAAGAAAATAAAAAGTAAAGTTTTTTCATAATAAAAGGATTAATTAAAATTAAGACACTAAAGATAAAAATAATTTATACTTAAAACCAAAAAAAGCAACGTTTAAGTCGCTTTTTTACAATTATATAACGTTGTATTTATTTAATTACTAACTTTCTTGTAGTGCTTATATTATTTTCAGTAATTTTTAGAAGATATACACCTGCATGTAATTTTGTAACATTAAGTTCCTTTCCAAAAAGGGTTGTGGTAAAAATGCGTTTTCCTAAAACATTAAAAATTTCAATGTCCTTCATCAAGTTTTGTTTTGTAGTAATATACAATTTGCCTTGACTAACAGGGTTCGGATAAACATTTAGTCCTTCTATATTGGTCGAGTCATTATTCTGAAGACCAGATTGACCAATACTTTGGTGTGAAACCAGAAAAAGTAAAACGAATAGCAATAAGAAAACGTATTTTTTTTTCATAAATTTAAAATTGTACTCGTATTTGTTATAGTAAATATAACTAAAGTGTCGCAAAAGCCATACCAAATTGATGTTAAAAATTTACACTTTTTGCCTAACAGTTAAAAATTTGTAATTTTTATGTTACCTAAATGTTATATTGTTGCTTAAAATTATAAATCTATGTTATTAACTTTATCTTTACTTTTTTTAAAAAGCGATTTAAATTTATAGTAAATGAGTAAGCGAGATATTAAAATCTTATTGGTTGATGATGAGCCAGATATTTTAGAAATAGTTGGTTATAATTTATCAGCAGAAGGTTATCAAATTGTAACGGCTACCAATGGAGCAGATGCTGTTAAAAAAGCAAAAAAAGAAAAACCTCAATTAATTATTTTGGATGTGATGATGCCAGAAATGGATGGTATTGAAGCATGTGAACATATTAGAAATATTCCAGAGCTTAACGAGACTATAATCACCTTTCTTACAGCAAGAAGTGAAGATTATTCTCAGGTAGCTGGATTTGATGCAGGAGCCGATGATTATATAACCAAACCAATAAAACCTAAAGTTTTAGTTAGCAAAGTAAAGGCGTTATTAAGAAGACTTAAAGAAGAAGAAGTAAATGATAGCATTGTAAAAATTGGGCAATTAACAATAGATCATGAAGCTTACAAGGTGATTTTAAAAGGTGAAGAAATTGTACTGCCTCGCAAAGAATTTGAACTTCTGTCTTTATTATCTTCTAAACCTGGAAAGGTCTTTAAACGTGATGAAATATTAGATAAAGTTTGGGGCAATGAAGTTGTTGTAGGTGGCAGAACAATAGATGTTCATATTAGAAAATTAAGAGAAAAAATTGGAGATGATTCTTTTAAAACTGTAAAGGGAGTAGGATATAAATTTGTTAATTAATGGCAGAAAGCTTTAAGAAGTCATATAAGTTTGCTTTTAAATCGTCGTTATTTATCACCATATTTCTAACGCTCTTCACGAGTGTTTTTTTATACTTTTTTTATACGTTCAATATTTGGCTGCTTTTACTATTTGCAGTAGTTTGTTACTTTTTTAGTTTCATTGTTATTCAATATCGTGTTGAGCAATTTATTTATAAAAGAGTAAAAAAAATCTATGATGATTTAACCTTGTTAGAGTCCAGCACTTTTACCAAAAGTCAGATTACAACAGACATGAAAACTCTTACGCAGGACATTGACAATTTTGCCAAGAATAAGAAATTGGAGATAGAAGCACTAAAAATCAGGGAAGAGTACAGAAAAGAATTTATTGGTAATATTTCACACGAATTAAAAACACCATTATTTACTGTTCAAGGTTATATTTCTACACTTTTGGACGGAGCTTTAAAAGATAAAAGTATAAGAAACAAATACTTAAAAAGAGCAGATAAAGGAGTTGAACGTCTTATATACATTGTTAAGGATTTAGATATGATTACCCAGTTAGAGTCTGGAACATTAAGATTGGATATTCAATCTTTTGATATAGTGCAATTGGTTCAAAATGTGTTTGACCTTTTGGAGATGAAAGCTGCCAAGAAAAAAATCACTTTGACTTTTGATATGGATTATAAAAATCCCATAATGGTAAATGGTGATAAAGAACGATTGCAACAAGTACTGTCTAATTTAATAGTAAACTCCATTAAATATGGACACGAAAGAGGCACAACAGAAGTAAGTATAGAAAATCTCATAAAAAATAAAGTTATTGTTCGTGTTACCGATAATGGTGAAGGTATTGCTAAAGAACACATACCAAGATTGTTTGAACGTTTTTATCGTGTAGATAAAAGTGGCTCGAGAAAAGAAGGTGGCTCTGGTTTAGGCTTGGCAATTGTAAAGCACATTATTGAGGCCCATGATGAGAAAATTTATATTGAAAGTGAGTTAGGTATTGGTAGCGAGTTTTCATTCACATTAGAAAAGGCCAAATAATTCTTTAAAATCAATAGTATTTTCACTGGTTTTTAAACCGTTATAATAATTTAACTCTTCTAGTTTTTCAATTTTAAAATCATCTTGACTGCAACATGGAGCCAATTTTAAACCTTTTAAGTATGATGCTAAATATTCTTGTTCATATTGTCTTGGAGTAGGAATGAAGAACGCTTTTTTATTTAGTTTGGCTAAATCCATGATGGTTGAATATCCAGAACGAGTAATTATAAGTTCACTTTGATTGATTGCTTTTTCAAGGTCTTCGGTTTCCATGTAGTTATAAAAAGTAAATTGTTTTCTTTCTACTTTAGCCTGTTTATCTTCAAAAATACCTTTTACAAAAAGAATCTTTCCATTAAAATCATTAAGCTCTTTCATTAATTTATCTTCAAGTAAAGTACGCTGTGGTTCAGGACCAGATAGTAACACTAATAAATCAAAAGCACAGTCTAAAGGCTCTTTTTTTAATCTGCTTAATGGCCCAATATATTTGAGTTTTGTATTAAAATGGGAATCATTTATATGACCTAAAGTACCACTCAAGTTAAAACCATTTTCATAATCTGGAATCCAACATTCATCAAATTTGTTCATTACAAATTGATGCATTTTTGTAGTTAGCCAAGTAGTATTACCGCTTAAAACATTAAGCTGATGCGTCATATAAACCGAAGGCACTTTTGAGTTGTAAACTCCAAATCTATTATCAGAGATAATGCCATCTATGTTATAATCATCAACAATTTTATTTACAAAATTATTTTCTTTTTTTATGGTTTTCAGAAGCTTTGGTAACTGTTTTAATAGTTTTAATCTAAAAGACTTATGGGTTTTTGAATAAGTAATATTATAAGAAGGCAACTCAATGCATGTTAGTTCTGGAAATTCTTTTTTCAGAAGCAATAATGCCGCACCGTCACTTGCAATAATAGACTCAAAATTGTCTTCAATTAATGCATAGATTATTGGAATGCATCGTGTTGCATGACCCAATCCCCAATTTAAAGGTGCAACTAGAATGCGTTTGTTCATCTAAATAAAATCAAAGGTAAAGAATAATTAGTGCTCACAGAT
>DATGBV010000273.1:0-14001 GCA_035312485.1 Flavobacteriaceae bacterium
ATCATCATCATCTACAACTGGATTATCATCAGAATCGTACCAAGTAATAGTATAACCTTCTGCAATTGGATCTGCTACTGGTGTTACACCATCACCCTCATAAACAGTTAAGGATAAACTTGCATCTGAACCTTCACAAACTGTATCATCACCAACTGAAACCACTGGAGGTATTTGGAAACTTCCTCCAACAAAATCTTTTAATTTGGCTGTTGTTTTATCAGAAGCTCTAGTTTCCAATAACCAAGCGGCATTACATATTTTATAAAAATTATCAGGATCTTCTAAATCAAAAATAGGTGTTATATCAATGGCTCCTTCATAAAACTCAAATTCCAGATACTCTGTTTGACCCGGTTTAACGTGATCTTGCCAAGGTAATGGCACATCTACAATCGTACCTGCCGTATTTTGTGCAACAACACCACCTACAGCACCTGTAATATCATTAAGGTATCCACCTTCAGGATTTGTAATATCAACTACCCATTCATAGACAATTAGCGTAGCAAACTTTCCACCAGCAAAATCGGCAACCAATAATAAATCGCCATCAGCATGTTCCGGTTCGAAATAACCTGGGTCGGTACCAACTGGTGCGGTACCATTTAATAAAAACCAAAAACCCATAGTAGAAGTACCATTGGATTCTTTTCTATCTCCGGCAAAAAAGAGATAAGTATTACCATGAACATAACCTCCAAAAGATGATCCAGAATAATCACAAGGATCACCAGGATCGCCAGCATCGTATACAGCAATAGTTGCCGCAGCATTCATGATGTTTCCCTTGTTCAGTACTTGGGTAATGGTCCATTGGTTGCCACCAACACCAAAATTATGAATATCTTTGGCGTTGGTATGATAGGCATCATCCACACCTTCCAAAGCATCCTCTACGTAAGAATTGGCTAAATTAAGATTTAATTGCGCTTCATCACCCCACTCATCAGGATTACCATCAATACATGGAATAACTTGTGCGTTGAGGCTCGAAGTCCCAACTAAAAAAAGCATAAGCACGGCAATACCGGTTATACTTTTAAATTGTTCATGAATAAAATTCAACCAACAATACTCTGTATTATTCGATTGACTTAATTGTGTAGTTTTGTACATTAACATAACATTTTGTTTAATTAATAAATGTGTTAACATAACATGAGGGTAGGATAATAGCAATAGATTAACTAATCTTGAATACACAAGATCAATTTAACATAGGTCTGTTAAACTATAGGAAATGAGAGGCTTAATTATGCTATTAATTAAAACTTTAGGAAAGGTAAAAGTGCTAACACACTCTTACATTTAAACCAAAAATAAGAAATAAAATCTTTGCCAACAAACTTATTTTTAGATTTTTAGATGACTTGATTATTTTATAAGATTAATGACATAATTTGTTAATCTTTCAATTGTTTTTAAGATAATCGGTAGTTTTTAACGATAAAGTGAATATCCCTTTACAATTTCCTGAAATTTCTAATACCATACTATGCTAAAAGGTTTACAATAAGTGTTAATAAATAGATAAATGAATTGTTAGGTAATTGTAAAAACTTATTTTTGGAAAAAATTAATTAAATGAAAAAACTACTTTTTATTCTTTGCGCACTTCTAATAGTGTCTTGTAAAGAAGAACCTAAAAACTACACAACGCTTTCCGGTAAAATCGAAAATGCACATGAAACAAAGTCCGTCAGAATATTTAAAGGTGATTATGAAAAAATAATAACCATGAATGACGATGGTTCGTTTAGTGATACATTAAATATTGAGGAAGGCGATTACCGTTTTAAACATGGTGATGAGTATGGTACTATTTATTTAAAGAACAATACAACGCCTTCATTTACTACTGATTATGAAGATTTTGATTCTAAATTAGTTTTTGAAGGCGATGGCTCTGACATCAATAATTTACAAATCCAAACGTATTTATTGGGCAACGATTATTTTACCATGGATTTATTTTATGATCTGGATAAGGATGCTCTTGAGAAAGCCATCACTGATTATAAGTCTGGATTTGAAGATTTAAAAACCCAATATAAAAATGTAGATTCTCTTCATCTTGCCAATGCAGATAAAAGCGCTACAAGTCAAATTGAATCGGTTGAAAATTATTTTAATTATAAGATTGAACTCAAGGAAGCTTTTCCAAAAGGGATGCCTTCTCCAGTTTTTGAAGACTATGAAAATCATAAAGGCGGAACGACATCGCTTTCAGATTTAAAAGGAAAATACGTATATATTGATGTTTGGGCAACGTGGTGTGGTCCTTGTAAGAGAGAAATACCATCACTAGAAAAAGTTGAAGAAGCATATAAAGATAAAAACATTGCCTTTGTAAGTATCTCTGTTGATGATGAAAAACGTAGTGGCACAAAGGAAAAAGCGCATGAAGCTTGGACGAAAATGGTTACCGAAAAAGAACTTGGAGGTATTCAATTATTTTCTGACAATGCATGGCAGTCAGATTTTATACAAGCATACAAAATAAATAATATTCCAAGATTTCTATTAATAGACACAGACGGCAATATTGTAAGTGCTGATGCACCAAGACCTTCCAGTGATAAGCTGATAGAATTATTTAATTCGCTGAATATTTAGACTATTATTTGAAATAAAACACTTTTGTCATTTCGAGTGTAACGAGAAATCCCATTATCTTGGTTTACCTTTTTTATGAGATTCCTCACAGTCGTTCGGAATGACATTGCTCGAGTGAGTGGTTTTCATTATCCAGTTGGAGATTTATAACCTTGTCATTTCGAGTGTAAGGAGAAATGACATTATTTAAGCGATTTTATTTTTAATCATCAACATCTTTCTCTTCTTCCCCATCTTCTTCTTTAGGCTGTTCAGGTTTTTTAAACAAATCTAAATACGCTTCACCTAGATAGTCTATAACATGGCTGGCTATTAGACTTTCGTAACCAAAATCCTGTACAGCTAGATCTGCAGATCTACCATGCAGATAAACTCCGAAAATACTCGCAAATAATGGATTGTAGCCTTGCGAAATTAATCCAGTAATGATTCCTGTTAAAACATCACCACTTCCTGCAGTAGCCAATCCAGGATTACCAGTCGAGTTAATGTACGACTTATCTTCAAAAACGATGATGGTGTGAGCTCCCTTTACTACTAAAATTAGTTTATGCTTTTTTGCAAAGGCTTTGGCTTTATCAAGTTTTTCAAAATCATCTTTCCATTTACCAATTAATCTTTCTAACTCTTTTGGATGTGGTGTTAAAACAGTATGCTTTGGCAATAATTTTAATAAGGCTTTATGTTTGGAAAGTATATTGATTGCATCGGCATCAATCACTAATGGTGATTTGGTGTTCTTTAAGAATACTTTAAAAGCCTCTACAGTTTTATCTTCGGTGCCAATTCCTATACCTACGCCAACAACCGTTGGCGTTATATTAAATTGAATATTGCTAATTAGTTTTTCATTTTCATCTGTAATTACCATGGCTTCAGGCAATGCAGTCTGTAAAATTGAATAACCACATTTTGGAACAAATGCAGTTACCAATCCACCGCCAGACGATAAAACAGCTCTCGATGCCAAAACAACAGAACCTATCTTGCCGTAACTACCTCCTACTATCAGGCTATGTCCAAAAGTACCTTTATGAGCAAACTTTTCACGTGGTCTAAAAATCTGAAGAACTTCTTGGTTTCCTATGAGTTCAGCATTAACTTCTTCATTTTGGTAAAATTCCTCATCGATATCAATATCCAAAACTTCCCACTGGAGAGTATATTTAGCAGTGTCTGGTAAAAAGAATACCAATTTTGGAGTCATAAAACTTAAGGTGTAATTTGCCCAAACCACTCCATTATCATCTTCAGGAATTTTATCCAAATATAATCCTGAAGGAACATCAACAGACAAGGTAAATGCTTTTGAAGTTCTGAAATGCATAAACAATTCCTTCACCCAACCTTGTGCTGGTCTGTTTAAACCAATACCAAAAACCGCATCTACTATAATATCATCAATATGAATTTCTGGAAATTCCTCCTTACATTTAAGTAGTTTTGGCCAGTCTTTTGTTACGTCTTTTATTCTGTCATAATTAACTAAAAAGTCTTTAGAACGTTTATCACTACAATTCACAACATAGGTTATCACATTATAGCCATGTAGAATTAAATGTCTTGAGAGTACCAAGCCATCTCCTCCATTATTACCAATGCCACAAAACACATGAATAGGAACTTGAGCACCTTGCATTCTTAAATGCAACCAATTAAAAATTTGAGTGCCTGCTCGTTCCATCAAATCGGTTGAAGAAATACCTTGCCTTTTGGTAGTAATGGCATCACACTGATAAAGTTGCTCTTTAGAAAATATTTTCATCTAATATTTTTGAATGATTAGAGAATATCCAATTATTAAAATAATTAATGCAGATAATTTAATAAAATTAATTACTGCTGTGATAATCTTTAAAAATTTATGATTTATTTTTTTATTAAAGTAAATGTAATATTTTTGGAGCGTATTGAAACAAAAAATGAATCTATTTCACAACATACAAACAAATAATATTCCTTCTTTTATGGCTGGAACTGGTTTTGTATTTGGTGTTTTCAATACAACTACATGGACCCTTTTGGGTTGTTAATTTATTTACCTCCGGCGATATACGTATTTATGATTAAAAATCATAAATTTAATTTTCAATCCATTACCCTAAAATCAATACATAATGAAAGTATTAAAGTTTGGCGGAACTTCAGTGGGTTCTGCAGAAAATATTAATAAAGTAATCAATATATTAAACGATGTTTCATCTAATGATAATGCCGTTGCAGTGGTTTCTGCTGTTGGTGGCATTACAGACAAACTACTAAATGCAGCTAATCTAGCCGTAGCTAAAGACCAAAAATATAAGGAAGCTTTTAACCTCATTAAGTCCATTCATTTGGATATTATTGACGAACTATTAGGTGATAAAAAGTCTCATGTTGTAAACTTTGTTTCAGAAAAGTTAAATAACCTTGAACAGTTGCTAGATGGTATTTTTCTAATCAATGAGATGTCTCCAAAAACTTCAGATAAATTATTAAGCTTTGGCGAATTGTTATCCTCTTATATTATAGCTGAAACAATGAAATCCAAGGGTTATGATGCAGCTTTAAAAAACTCTCAAGAATTAATAGTTACTGATAAAAATTATACCAATGCTTCAGTAGATTTTACTGCGACAAATCATAACATTGTTTCTTATTTTCAAAGCAATTCCAATAGTATAAATATTCTGCCTGGTTTTATTTCCAAATCTAAAGACCAAGAAATTACAACACTTGGTCGTGGTGGTTCAGATTATACAGCTGCTATTGTTGCAGCAGCTTTAAATGTTGAAGAACTACAGATTTGGACTGATGTAAGTGGTATGTTTACTACAAATCCTAAAATGGTAAAACAGGCCTTCCCCATAAAAGAATTGTCTTATCAAGAAGCCGTTGAGTTATCACATTTTGGAGCAAAAGTTTTGTATCCTCCAACTGTTCAACCGGTTCTTGATAAAAATATTCCAATTATTATAAAAAATACCATGGCACCACATGACCATGGGACTTCAATTAGTAATCAAGTTACCAATGGTAATTTGGCTGTTAAAGGAATTAGTAATATAAATGATATTGCTTTGTTAACCTTGCAGGGAAATGGAATGGTTGGTATTCCAGGCTTTTCAAAACGTTTGTTTGAAACGTTGTCTCAAGAAAAGATTAATATTGTCCTAATCACCCAAGCCTCTTCAGAGCATTCTATTTGTATTGGGATTTCAGAAAAAGATGCTGAAGATGCAAAAACAGCGATAGACTTAACTTTTGAAAACGAAATTTCACTTCATAAGATAGATCCTATCATTGTTGAAACTGGTTTGTCAATCATTGCAGTTGTTGGTGATAATATGAAAAGCCATCAAGGCATCAGTGGAAAAATGTTTAGTTCTCTAGGAAAGAATAACGTTAATATTAGAGCCATTGCTCAAGGAGCATCAGAACGAAATATTTCTGCCGTAATCGCTGAAAAAGATGTCAAAAAAGCATTAAACACCTTGCATGAAGTGTTTTTTGAAGATAACACCAAACAAATTAATCTTTTTATTACTGGTGTTGGAAATGTTGGAGAACGACTTATTGAGCAGATTAAACAACAACGCAAATATTTAAAGGAAAATTTAAAACTCAATGTACGTATTATAGGTATGTCCAACTCAAGAACTATGGTTTTTGATAGTGACGGCATAACTTTAAAATCATGGAAAGAACAGTTGGAAAATGGGGAAAAAGCATCTTTGGCAGGTTTTATTGAGACCATTAAAACACTTAACTTAAGAAATAGTGTATTTATGGACATCACTGCAAATGCTGATGTTGCTTCTCAATATCCAGAGTATTTAAAAAGTAGTATTGCTGTTATAGCATGCAACAAAATTGCTTGCTCTGGAGACATTGAAAATTATAAACTACTGAAGCGATTATCTTTTAAATACAATGTCCCTTTCTTGTTTGAAACTAATGTAGGGGCTGGGTTACCTGTTATTGACACGCTTAACAATTTAATTCTTTCTGGTGATAAAGTTACCTCAATACAAGCTGTTCTATCAGGAAGCCTAAATTTTGTGTTCAATAATTTTGATGATACAAAGAAATTTGATGATGTTGTAAAACAGGCACAAAGTGAAGGCTATACAGAACCAGACCCAAGAATTGATTTAAGTGGTGTAGATGTTGCCAGAAAAATACTAATTTTAGCTCGAGAAAGTGGAACAGAAATGAATCTGGAGGATATTAACAACAAATCATTCTTAACCAAAGCCAATTTAGAAAGCAAAACAGTTGATGATTTTTATAATACTTTAATTTCTGATAGTTCTCATTTTCAAAAATTATATTCAGGTGCAAAATTAAGAGGTTGTAGATTGAAGTATGTTGCCGAACTCAACAATGGAAAAGCACAGGTTGGATTAAAAGAAATTCCTGAAGGTCATCCATTTTATAATCTAGAAGGAAAAGATAATATTGTCATGTTCTATACAGAACGCTATCCAGAACAACCAATGATTATTAAAGGCGCTGGTGCTGGTGCAGATGTAACAGCATCAGGATTGTTTGCGGATATCATTAGAGTTGGTAATAATTAAACTCATGGAAGAAATTAAAATATTTTCACCTGCAACCGTTGCCAATGTAGCATGTGGATTTGATGTACTTGGCTTTTGTTTAGATACCATTGGAGATTATATGGTAGTTAGAAAAACATCAGAAAAAGGTGTTAAAATAACAGAAATAGAAGGGTTCGACCTTCCATTCGATCCAACAAAGAATGTTGCTGGTGTTTCAGCTTTAGCTTTAATAGAAGATGCCAAACCAGATTGTGGATTTGAAATAGAAATCTATAAAAATATTAAACCAGGAAGTGGTATTGGCAGCAGTTCAGCAAGTGCTTCAGGAAGTGTTTTTGCCATCAATGAGTTACTGGGAAAACCTTATAACAAAACGCAACTCACCTATTTTGCTATGCAAGGTGAAAAAGTGGCAAGTCAAAGCGAACATGCAGATAATCTGGCTCCTGGAATTTTTGGTGGATTTACACTTGTAAAAAGTTTATATCCATTAGAGGTTTTGGAACTCCCAACACCAAAGGATTTATATGCTGTTATTGTGCACCCACAGGTAGAGATTAAAACTTCTGAAGCACGAGCCATGCTACCAAACAATGTTCCCTTAATAGATGCAATTATTCAATGGGCAAATGTTGGTAGTTTTGTTCATGCATTACATACCAGTGATTATGGCTTGATTCAAAGGTCACTTCAAGATATTGTTATAGAGCCATACAGGAAAAGACTTATTCCACACTTTAGTCAGGTCAAATCTGAAGCTATGAACTCTGGGGCTTTAGGATGTGCAATTTCTGGTTCAGGACCTTCTATTTTTGCACTTTCCCATGGTCTGAAAAATGCAAAGAAAATTGAAATGGCGATGAAAAAAGTGTACAACAATACTCAAATAGATTTAGAAACATATGTTTCTAAAATTAATGCAGAAGGAATTAAAATTTTATAAATAATTACGTCATTCCGAGTGAAACGTGGGAATCTTTAAAATTGAAACTAAAAACTAACAGATTACCGCAGCAAATAAATTTGCTTCGCAATGACGAAGATTGATGAAAAATAATGAATTACTATAGTTTAAATAGAAAAGCTCCAAAAGCAAGTTTTAAAGATGCAGTAATAAAAGGAATAGCTCCGGACAAAGGGCTTTATTTTCCTGAAACAATTACTCCATTGCCTCGGTCTTTTTTTGATAAAATTGATGAACTATCATATCAGGAAATTGCATTTGAAGCAATTCAGCAATTTGTAAGTCCTGATATTCCAGCTAACATTTTAAAGCAAATTATAGATGAAACCTTATCTTTTGATTTCCCTATTGAAAAACTCAATGAAAATATTTCGGTTTTAGAATTATTTCACGGACCAACCATGGCTTTCAAGGATGTTGGCGCTCGTTTTATGGCGAGATGTCTAGGGTATTTTAACCAGAATAACACCAACGAAGTGACTGTCTTGGTTGCCACTTCTGGAGATACTGGAGGTGCCGTTGCCAACGGATTTCTTGGTGTTAAAGGAGTTAATGTTGTCATTCTTTATCCAAGTGGTAAAGTCAGTGATATACAAGAAAAACAATTGACCACACTTGGAAAGAACATAAAAGCTTTAGAGGTTAATGGCACTTTTGATGATTGTCAAGCTATGGTAAAAAGAGCTTTTCTAGATGAAGAATTGACCAATAAGATGCAACTCACTTCTGCAAATTCTATAAACGTTGCACGATGGCTGCCACAAATGTTTTATTTTATGTTTGCTTACAAAAATTTGCATAATAAATATGAAGACGTTGTTTTTTCCGTGCCTAGTGGTAATTTTGGTAATATCTGCGCTGGTATGATGGCGCAGCAACTAGGATTGCCAATAAAACATTTTATAGCGTCAAATAATGTAAATAAGATAGTTACAGACTATCTACAAACTCAAACATATACACCCAAACCTTCAATACAAACTATAAGCAATGCTATGGATGTTGGCAACCCAAGCAATTTTGTTCGTATTCAGGAAATTTATAAAAACAATTTCGAAACACTGAAAAATAATCTTACCGGCTATAGTTTTTCTGATAAACAAACTAAAGAAGCATTGAAAGAAATTTATAACGAATATAGTTATATCGCAGATCCACATGGCGCAGTTGGTTATCTAGGAGCAAAATTATTTTTAGAAAAAAATCCAGATGTGCATTGTGTGTTTTTAGAAACTGCACATCCAACTAAATTTTTGGATGTTGTTGAAGAAACTATTAGAGAAAATGTTGATTTACCAAAACAGATTTTAAAAGTCATGAATAAAAAGAAAAAAGCTGTTGAAATAGAAACTTATGATGAATTGAAATTATTTTTACTGAACAAATAAGGTTTTAGTTAAAAAGTATTTCATAAAGTTTAGACAATATAATTCTGTTTTTTTAAAAATCTCATAAAACTAAAAATAGTAAGGTTAAAAAAGTTATCTTTTACTTATTAATTTCTTTTTTAAAATATGAAGGCATTTAAGTTTTTGATTTTACTATTAATTGCTCAATTTAGTTTTGGTCAAAATATAGATTTTAGTAAAGGAAGTGCTGCAACAAATCAATACTATTCTGAAATTTCATTTGAGTTTATAAAAGGAAAAATTATTATTCCTGTAACAATAGAAGGAAAAATTTATAAGTTCTTATTAGATACTGGTGCTCCCAATCTTATAACTACTAATTTAAAGCAGATTATAGAACATAAAGAAGGCAATAGCATGACCATTAAAGATGCCAACAGTAACAGGGGCTCAATGGATGTTGTAAATATTCCTTCCTTAACAATTGGAAACATAAAGTTTAATAATCAAACAGCTTTGGTTTATCCTTCTGATAATAATCTAATCTTTGATTGTTTTCAGGTTGATGGTTTTATTGGTAGCAATTTATTAAGAAATTCAATTATTAAATTTCAACTCAAAGAGAAAAAAATAATTATTACAAACAACATTCGGAAAGTAAATCCAAACAAAAAATTTAAATCCGATTTAAAAATTGTTGGAGCACAGAAGAGTCCATACATCCAAATAAAAATTAAAGGAGACCGAAATGCCAGTGAAAGTCTTTTATTCGATACAGGTATGGACGGCTTTTATGATTTATGTTTGAGCCATTACAAGTTTTTTGTTGAACAAAACGCATTATCTGCACATTCTGAAGGAAAAGGCTCAATAGGTATGAGTTTATTTGGTAATGCGAAAGCAAGCATTCAATACAGGTTAAAAATACCAGAAATACAATTCACTAATGCATTATTTAAAAATGTGATTACAGAAACTACAGATGATAGCAATTCCAAAATAGGTGCAAAATTATTGGAGTATGGAAATGTTATTGTAGATTTTAAGCATAAGGACTTTTATTTTGAGCCTTTTAAAACCGAAATGGATTTGGATGAAAAACTTTTAGGTTTCTCTCCTACTATAATTGACAATAAAGTTGTTGTTGGCATTGTTTGGGATGAAGCTTTGGAAGATACATTAAAGTTTGGTGATGAAATTATTTCAGTTAATGGACATAATTTCTCTCAAAAAGAAATCTGCGATTTACTCACCAATAAATCACCATTTGATAAAGAAGATAGTTTCAAAATTCAAATTAGAAACAGTGAAGGAAAAATAAAAACATTAAACATAAATAAACAATAATGGCATTTAATTTACACAAATCAATTTTGATTTTAGAACGCACACCTGCTGTTTTAGATGCACTTTTAAGAGGTTTGCCTCAAGATTGGACACATAGAAATGAAGGCGAAAATACTTGGAGCCCATTTGATGTAGTTGGACATTTACTACATGGCGAAAAAACAGATTGGATAGAAAGGACCAATATTATCTTAAAGAACGATTTAACCATTTCATTCACACCTTTTAATAGGTTTGCTCAATTTGAAGATAGTAAAGGAAAAACGATGAAAAATCTATTGGATGAATTTGCAAAGCTACGCAAAGCAAATCTTAAAATTCTGAATGACCTTGAAATAAGTGAACGAAATTTTGAACTCATTGGCAATCATCCCAATCTAGGTAAAGTAACCTTAAAACAACTTTTAGCCTCTTGGGTAGCACACGATTTAGGTCATATTGCCCAAATAACCAGAGTTATGGCAAAACAATACAAAGATGAAGTTGGGCCTTGGCAAGAATATATGCCAATTTTAAATAAGTAAGCATGTCACATAAAAATATCATTAAACAAGCAGACTTCAATCCAAGAATAAAGAATTATATACTTTTAGTAGTCGCTTTCTTTCTACTTATTTCTGTAATAGGAATTCCAATATTAATTTTCTGGTTTTTAGGATTAGGACAGTATTTCAGTAAACGTTACTATGAACATTTACAGTGTAAATTAACAGAGAATCATCTTGAGTTTAAGAAAGGTGTTCTTTTCAAAGTAGAAAAAACCATCCCTTTAGAAAATATTCAGGATTTAACATTTATAGAAAATCCATTGTTAAAGTACTTCGATTTACGAGTTCTGAAAATAGAAACCGCAGGACACAGTAATCCTAGAGGCAGTGATATGAAGCTTATAGGTATTGTAGATGCTTTAAATTTTAAAGCAGAGGTTTTAGATCAGCGTGAAAAAATAAAATCTGGAAATAATTCAACCACGACTTCCGAAACTACAAATACACAAACAAATAAGCTATTGGAAGAAATAAGAGATTTATTAACAGATATTAAAAACAAATCTTAAATCAGTCCTTTTTTCATTTGCTTATCTGCATAATCTACAGCTCTAGCAGTTAATGCCATGTAAGTAATACTTGGATTTTGGGTTGCAGAACTAGTCATACAAGAACCATCAGTTACAAATACATTTGGTACTTCATGCAATTGGTTCCATTTATTTAACACACTTGTTTTTGGGTCATGTCCCATTCTGGCTGTGCCCATTTCATGTATACATGCTCCAGGAGCAGTGGCATCGTTAAATGTTCTAACATTAACACAGCCTGCTGCATTGAGCATCTCTGCAGCACACTCAACACCATGCTCTCTTAATTTCATTTCATTATCTCTTAACTTGGCATCAAAAGTAATTGTAGGAATACCATATTGGTCTTTTTTATCAAAATTAAGATACATCTTGTTTTCATGATAAGGCAACATTTCACCAAAACAGGACATTCCTATTTGCCAGGTTCCGGGTTTGAAAATTTCATCTTTTAAATCTTTACCTATTACACCATCAGGAATATTTGCCAACCTACCTGCACTACCTTGATAACCAAAACCTCTTAAGTAGTTTTCCTGTTTAGTGGTTTCATCTAAATTTGTAAAACGGGCAATATAGAATCCTCCTGGATTTCTGCCTTGATAATATTTATCTTCAAACTTATTTGGTAAAACACCAACAGCTCCCATACCATAATGGTGGTCCATGATATTATGACCCAATTCTCCACTACCATTTCCTAAACCGTTTGGAAATGTTTCAGAGATACTATTTAATAATATAGCTGTTGTCCCAACTGTACTTGCGTTACAAAAAATGATTCGTGCATTATAAACTATTTCTTCTTTTGTGATAGCGTCTATAATTTTAACACCACTAGCCTTTCCAGTTTCTTTGCTATAAACAATTTCTGCAACAACACTATTGGGTCTAATTGTAAGATTTCCAGTATCTTCAGCAACTGGAATCGTAGCTGCTTGGCTACTGAAATATGCACCATAAGGACAACCTCTTATACACCTGTTTCTACTTTGGCATTGACCTCTTTTTCCTAAATGGATTTCAGGATTATATTCTGAAAGATTCGCTTGACGTGAAGGTGTTACCACACGATCTGGATATGTTTTTTTCACTTCTTCACGCAAATATTGTTCTGCACAATTAAGTGGAAATGGTGGTAAAAATACACCATCAGGTATTTGTGGCAAACCTTCTTTTTGTCCAGCTATACCAACAAAGGTTTCCACATAACTATACCATGGTTCAATATCTTTGTATCGTATTGGCCAATCTATGGCTATACCTTCTTTTTGGTTTGCTTCAAAATCCAAATCGCTCCATCGATAACATTTTCTTCCCCACATAATTGAACGACCTCCTACATGGTGACCTCGTATCCAATCAAAGCGCTCTACTTCATCATAACCATACTCATCATCCTTGTTTACCCAGTGTTTATTATCCTGTCTTACCCACCAATTTAATCTATTTTGTTTTGGGTAGTGCTTTTTAATTTCCTCTAGAGATAGCATATTTAAATTGGGTAAATCCCATGGGTCGTCATGCGCTGTAGGATAATCGCCATGTTCTACCATTCTGCCTCTTTCCAGCATCAATGTTTTATATCCTTTTTTACATAATTCCATAGCTGCATATCCTCCACTTATTCCAGAGCCTATTACAATGGCATCAAATGTGTTTTCTCTTTTAATTTTTACACTCATAATGCCCATGCTTTACCATCTACTTCTTCTAATGAAATACACGCTTTGTATTTTCCTGGAACAGGTAAATAATTTAAATATGTTGTGCTAATTTCTTTTGTATTGAGATAATACAGTACAGTTTGTTGTTTTAAATCTAACAAAGCTTCTTGTGCAAGTTTATTATTTTCTTCGGAAGGATTTAATAACTCTTGAAGAGATTCAGTATAATTTTTAGAATTACCTAAATAAGATTTTAAACTAGAAAACCTTTTAGTAAAATTCTGTTGTTGTTCTTTAGTATAAACTTTACCAACAATGGTATCTATCATCTGATGTACTCCAACATCTGTAGCAGAAGGACTATCTGTTCTCGGTAAAATTGTATCAACTAAATTTTTAATTAACGAAAAGCCTTCATCATTAAAAAACTGAA
>DATGBV010000274.1:0-4888 GCA_035312485.1 Flavobacteriaceae bacterium
AAATTCTACTTCTAAACCCTCTTCAGAAGAGATTGTTTCAGTGCCAGATTCCACGCTAGAAGTAAAAGAATTAGCAAACAAAGTTGTTGATTATGCTAAACAATTTGATGG
The DNA here is from genome assembly GCA_035312485.1 of Flavobacteriaceae bacterium. GTDB lineage: Bacteria > Bacteroidota > Bacteroidia > Flavobacteriales > Flavobacteriaceae > Gilvirhabdus. Next base: position 112 of record DATGBV010000274.1, read on the forward strand.
TGTAAAATATAAATATGGTGGTACTACAAAAAAAGGGATGGACTGTTCTGGATTAGTTACTACTGCATTTAATAGCGAAAAAATTATATTACCAAGAACCACTTCTGATCTATCTGTAACTGGTAATTGGATAGACCTAAAAGAAGTGCAAAAAGGCGATTTGCTTTTCTTTGCAACAAGAAAAAACAGCCGAAAAGTAAATCATGTAGCTATAGTTACAGAAGCTAGAACTGGCTATGTAGAGTTTATTCATTCAACAATAAGTGCTGGAGTAATTATATCAAATTTAGCAGAACGTTATTGGTATTTTGCTTTTGTACAAGCAAGGCGTATTTTATAGACAAGGTAATTTTAGTAACTTACGTAAATGAAGTTACTCGATTTTACGATTATTAAACTTACGTTTTGTTTGGTGCTTGGCATAATCTTGGCTTTTGCTTTTTCCATTCCTCTTATCTGGTCCTTATACATCACAGGTTTAACAGCGTTATTATTGCTTTTCTTCTTACTTCTGGTAAAAAAACAATTTGTTAAACCTTTTTGGTTTGGTCTAATGTGTTACATAACTGTTATTTCAGTTGGGGTTTTGACTGTAAATTTTCATAACCAGAAAAATTTTGAAAATCATTACACTAATGTATGGTCTTTAAAAAATAAACCAAATGTTTTATTCTTGAAAATAAGAGAGGTTTTAAAACCCAGTAATTTTCATAATAAATATGTTGTTAATATTATAAAAATTGATGATAAAGAAACTTCCGGGAAAATACTATTAAATGTCGCTAAAGATTCTTCAAATAATCATTTAATAGTTGATGACGAGTTACTAATAAAAACCAATCTTTTTGAAATAAATACGCCTCTAAATCCAAATCAATTTGACTATAAAGCCTACTTGGAGAAACAATATATTTTTCATCAAATATATACTGAACAATCAGAGTTATTTAAACTAAATTCTAATACATCAACCATATTTGGGATTGCAAACAATATAAGAGCCGCTATTAATGAAAAACTTAAAAAATATAATTTTAAAGGAGATGAACTTGCCATAATCAACGCTTTATTATTAGGACAAAGGCAAGATATAGATAAAGATATCTATGACAACTATACTAAAGCTGGAGCAATACATATACTGGCAGTTTCAGGGCTTCATGTTGGGATTATTTTATTGCTTATTTCTTTTGCTTTAAAACCTATTGAGCAAATAAAATATGGCATTTTAATAAAAACATTACTTATAGTTTTGTTTTTGTGGTGTTTCGCAATTGTGGCTGGACTTTCTGCTTCGGTTACAAGAGCAGTGGCTATGTTCAGTATTCTTGCCGTTGGGCTACAAATGAAAAGACCAACCAATATTTACAATACTATAGCTATTTCTATTTTCTTTTTACTCCTAGTAAAACCCATGTTTTTATTTGACGTGGGATTTCAATTAAGCTATGCTGCGGTTTTGGGTATTGTTAGTATCTATCCTTTGTTGTATAAAATCTGGAAACCAAAATATCTTATTGTAGATAAATTTTGGCAAATATTTATAGTTAGCCTAGCAGCACAAATTGGTGTTGTTCCTTTAAGTTTGTTTTATTTCCATCAATTTCCTGGGTTGTTTTGGCTTTCAAATTTGGTTATTATTCCATTTTTAGGACTTATTCTCGGTTTAGGTCTAATTATTATTCTTTTGGCTCTACTTGGTATTTTACCTTTATTTTTAGCTAGAATATATGAAGGTATTATTAATTTAATGAATCAGTTTATTGAATGGGTTTCGTATCATGAAGAGTTTTTAATTAAAGATATCTCATTTGGAATTTTATTTGTTGTTGCTTCATATTTAATCATTATTTCATTTGTCAGATATCTTAAGAATAGAAATTTTCATAACCTAATATATACTTTAGTAGCTGTATTGTTTTTTCAGGTTTCTTTAATTTATATTACTATTAAAAATCAACAGAATGAATTCATTGTTTTTCATAAAAGCAGGAACAGTTTAGTAGGTAAAAAGACAAACTCCAAATTAGTAGTAGAACACAATTTGGATAGTTTAGAAAATAATTTTATCATAAAAAATTATAGTATAGGTAACTATATTAGTGACATCAAAGAAGACAAGCTTAAAAACATTTATTCAATTGCGGATAAAAAGCTTTTAGTCATTGACAGCTTTGGAATTTACAAAGTAAAATCTTTTAATCCCAACTATATATTATTAAGAAATTCACCAAAAATAAATCTTAACAGATTAATTGATTCAATAAGACCAGAGTTAATTATAGCAGATGGTAGTAACTATAAATCGTACATTAATAGATGGGAAGAGACTTGCGAGAAAAGAAAACTCCCTTTCCATCAAACAGGCAAAAAGGGAGCTTATGTTTTTAAAATGTCTACTAACTTTTAAACTCTGGTTTAAAGGCTTTATAAAAATCATTAAAATCTTCTTGGGATTTCATGTTTTTATGATGGTCATCCTTAAACAATTTCAAGTATAATTCTAATTGCTGTGGTGTCTGATAACCAACAATTGGTGTAATATAATCACCTTTTTCATCAAAAAATACCAATGTTGGATAAGCCGAAACTTTTAAATAAGAAGTAAGCCTATGTGTGCCATTTCTTCTTTTGGTTTTTGCAGGATCATAGTTAGGATTATCAAAAGTCTTGTTTTGATATGTAATGGTTTCATTTCCCTCTGCATTAAACTTAACAGCATAATAATGTTCATTAATATAATCTATAACATCACTGTTACTAAAAGTATTACGATCTAACATCTTACAAGGGCCACACCATTCAGTATAGGCATCCATGATAATCTTTTTTGGATTCTTTTTCTGAAGCGCAATAGCTTCATCTAAACTAACCCAATTTATTTCCTGTGATATGCCATAAACTCCAATAAATAAAGCAAATAGCATTGTAAATAATGTCTTCTTCATAATGAGATTTGTTGCAATAGTTATACCGAACTTACAAAAAATGCTCCAAAATTGGAGCATTTTACGTTTATTTTAACTGTTTTTTCGATTAACGAATGCCATGCATTAGTTTCTTTAACACAGGATTTAATACCATAGAAATAAAACCAACACCTATAGGAATTAGTGCAAATATTAAGAAAAATGTACCCATAGAATACTTTTCTGATATTTTATCAATCATGCCTCCCATGGTTCCTGCTGCTTTTTGTCCTACAGCAATTGCCAAATACCAGATACCAAACATAAAACCTATCATTCTAGCTGGTACTAATTTACTTAAATATGACAGACCTAAAGGCGACAAGCATAATTCACCCATGGTGTGAAATAAATAAGCCAAAATTAAAAATACAATACTAACTGAAGCTGTTTTTGCACCTGACGGAATATCAGAAGCTCCATAGGATAATATGGCAAAACCAAGGCCTAAAAGAATCAATCCAATTGCATATTTCATGGCAGCACTCGGATTGTATTTGCTTTCCCACCATTTAGAAAATATTGGTGCCAAAGTTATAATGAAGAATGAATTTAAAATGCCGAACCAAGTAGCATCTATTTCGTTTCCTTCTTGAGAAAATTTATCGCTCAACCTAAAAATTACTAAACCCCAAATGCCTATAAATGCTATTGCCAAAATAATATTTGATAAACCAATTTTAGAGAATGTTTTTTTAGCTAAAAGAAATAAGACCCATGTTATAATTATTAAAGGAACTGTAGTCAATAACGCATCTACAACTTTAAACACCATTGCAGATGTGCCAACCAAATCTCTTTCTGTATAATCTCTTGCAAACAACGTCATTGAGCCTAAAGATTGTTCAAAAAACGAAAAGAAGAATACCGTAAAAACTCCAAAAATGGATACGGCAATGATTCTATCTCTTACTATAGGAATATATCTTGAAATTCTAGTGATCAATAAAAATAAAAATAAAACCAAAGCTGATAATACCACCACATTAGATCCGCTCAAATTTCCTAAACTAAATGGCAAAATATTTATATCTCCAATTTTTTCTAAAGGATCATTGAAAAGATATAGCAAGCCTCCAATAGACGATAAAATAATTAAAACTTTATCCACCATTGTAAATGGATTTAGCTTTTCATCAACTTTAGCATCTTCCTGTTCAGCTGGACTCTCTTCATTAATGTTTTGTGGTAATTCAACCACATGTTTCTTGCTAGGTTTTGCTCCAATATTTCCAAATAAACTACCAGCAAGCCAAAATTGAAGCATTCCCAACATCATGAAAATTCCTGCCAAACCAAATCCCCAAGACCATCCAAAATTTTCTGCCAAATAACCACAAAGCATCATGCCAAAAAAAGCTCCAGAGTTTACACCCATATAAAAAATAGTATAAGCACCATCTTTTTTAGATTCTTTACCCTTATACATTTCAGAAATAATAGATGTAATGTTGGGTTTAAAAAAACCAGTGCCTATTACTAATAATGCTAGCCCAAGATAGAATGTCATAGTAGTTTCAAGAGCCATTGATGCATGTCCTAAAGTCATAATTAAACAGCCTATAATAACTGCTCCTCTATAACCTGTTATTTTATCTGCTATCCAACCACCAATAATTGGTGTTAAATATAATAATGAAGCATACGTGCCTATCAAGGCTAAAGCATGTTCTCTAGGCCATTCCCAACCAGGATTATCACTTAAAATAGGTGCCGTTAAAAATAGAACGAGTAAAATACGCATTCCATAAAATGAAAAACGCTCCCACATTTCGGTAAAAAACAGCACAAACAAACCCGCTGGATGC
>DATGBV010000275.1:0-8289 GCA_035312485.1 Flavobacteriaceae bacterium
TTATATGGCAGATAAAGGACAGAGTAGTGATGAATCTTTACCAAACTACAATCCTGAAGGAATTAAATTGATTGATGGTTATATAGAATTGATAAAGGAAGATGATCCTTTAGCTATTAATGAACCAGAAAATATTGGAAAAATAAAGCTGCTATCATGGAGAGGACATGATTATATTCAGGATACAGCAACAGACGAAGCTGGCGTTGGTTGGATTTTGGCAGAAAACTGGTGGCCATATCAAAGGCCTTCATTTGTTACACCTCCTTTTGCTGGATATATTTCTGGGCATTCTACATTTTCGCGTGCAGCATCAGAAGTATTGACTAGGCTAACAGGAAGTGAATTTTTTCCTGGAGGAATGGGAGAATTCATTGCCAGAAAAAATGAATTTTTAGTGTTTGAAGAAGGACCTTCAGTTGATGTGAAATTACAATGGGCAACTTATAGAGATGCTTCAGACCAAACAAGTTTATCAAGAATCTGGGGAGGAATTCATCCGCCAGCAGATGATATACCTGGTAGAATAATAGGAGCAAAGGTTGGTAAAAACGCTTTTAATTATGCTTTGCCTTATTTCAATTATAATACAGAGATAGATACAAAAGAGTTGTTTGTTTATCCAAATCCAGTAGGATATAAAGAAATTTATGTAAAGAATACTCTTGAGACAGACATTTTCAGGTTTTTTGATATTACAGGTAAAGCCATCAATTTTTTCGATCTTCAATATGATTCATATAAAAAAGAAACATTATTAAAACTACCAGAAGATATTGCTTCTGGACTTTATATTTTACGTAAAGGTGATTTGTCAAAAATTCTTGTTGTAAGCAATTAATTATTGATTTACTTTTGAGCAATGCAAAGCAAATTACAAGAATATATTCCTAAAGCTTCAGTGTCTAAAGTTTTTAAACTTTTAGAGCATGATAATTTGGTTGTAAAAATTAAAAAGGAGAGAAAGACAAGACATGGCGATTATAGGAAATTGGCAAATAACAAGCATCAAATAACAATCAATGCAAATCTTAATAAATATCGTTTTTTAATTACACTTATCCACGAAATTGCACACTTCGAAACTTATAATACCCATGGTAAAACTATTAAACCTCATGGTATTGAATGGAAACGTTGTTTTCAGTATTTAATGTTACCATTTTTAAACCCTGATGTTTTTCCAGAGGATACTTTACCAATACTTGCAAAACATTTTAAAAACCCTAAGGCTAGTAGTGATACAGATGTTGATTTGTCAAGGGCTTTAAAACAATTTGATGAACCAAGTAATAAATCCTATGTTTTTGAAATACCATTTGGAGGAACTTTTAAGTTGTATAATGGTAAAATCTTTAAAAAAGGGAATAAACGCGTTAAACGCTATGAATGTATTGAGATTAAAACTGGAAAGTTGTATCTTTTCAACCCAAATGCAGAAGTAGAGATAATTTAAAATTATTTATGAATAAAAACCATTACGCCATATTAATGGCAGGAGGTGTAGGGTCAAGATTTTGGCCAGTAAGTACAAAAGCGTTTCCAAAACAATTTCATGATATGTTAGGAACTGGTGAAACTCTAATTCAAAAAACATTTAATCGTTTGGGTAGAGTTGTTCCAGAAGAGAATATTTTCATTTTAACCAATGAGTTGTATAATGATTTAGTGTTTAAACAATTGCCAAATCTAACAAGTAGGCAAGTGGTTTTAGAACCAGCATTACGAAATACTGCACCTTGTATTTTGTATGCTTCCTTAAAAATACAGAAAGAAAATCCTGATGCTCTTATTATTGTTGCGCCAAGTGACCATTGGATTGAGGACGAAGATACTTTTGCAAAAAACGTTCAACAATCGTTTGATTTTTGCTCAACAAATAACGCTTTGATGACTTTAGGAATACAGCCTACATTTCCTAATACAGGCTATGGTTATATTGAATATGATGGTTCATCTGTTGCTAATATTAAATCAGTAAAACAATTTAAAGAAAAACCAGACTATAAAACAGCAAAAAAGTTTTTGGTTCAAGGAAATTTTTTATGGAATGCTGGAATTTTTATGTGGCATGTTAATAGTGTTATAGACTCCTATATAAAACATCAGCCCAAACTCTACGAATTATTTGAAAAAGGCATTAATACTTATAATACCGAATTCGAAGACGACTTTATTCAAAAAAATTATTCGAAAGCTGAAAACATACCTGTAGACAATGCCATTATGGAAGTTTCTAATAATGTGTATGTGCTTCCAGCAGAATTCGATTGGAACGATTTAGGAACTTGGGTAAGTTTGTACGATAAACTTGAAACAGATCATGATAATAATGCTATTATAAATGCAAAAACATTGGTATCAAATTCTAAAGGAAATATTGTTAGGACCAATAAAGGGAAATTGGTTGTTATGGATGGAGTAGACGATTATATTATTGTAGACAAAGACGAAGCCTTGCTAATTTATCCTAAGGAAAAAGAACAAGATATAAAGGCAGTTCTTAAAAAACTGAAGCTAAAATTTGGTGAAAATTTTGAATAAATATGGAAGAAAATAAGTTTAATTTTTCTGAAGAAGAAGCCAAACACGATCAAAGTGTTGAACAATCAAAGCAAGCTGTAAAAAAAGATGCACAAGGATTGTTTGCTAGTTTAAAAAAGTTTTTAAGTGAGCTTCTTGATTTTAGACAAGACACGGATAGAGAAGCAACAATTGAAGCCATTAAAAATGATATTCCTTTTAAAGGTGCAACAGCATGGATTTTAATTTGTTCAATTTTTGTTGCTTCAGTTGGTCTTAATGCAAACTCCACAGCAGTTGTTATTGGTGCGATGTTAATTTCTCCTTTAATGGGACCAATTCTTGGTGTAGGTATGTCTATTGCAATAAATGACATTGATACAATGAAAAGATCATTGATAAACCTGACAATCATGATTGCCTTGAGTTTATTAACTGCATTTTTATTCTTTTATATTTTTCCGTTAAGTGAAGACACATCTGAACTTTTAGGAAGGGTTAAACCTGATATTCGTGACGTTCTGATTGCTTTTTTTGGTGGTTTGGCATTGATTATCGCACGAACAAAACGAGGTACAATTGCTTCTGTAATTTTTGGAGTTGCCATAGCAACAGCATTAATGCCTCCTTTGTGCACAGCGGGTTATGGTTTGGCCATTGGCAACTGGCCTTATTTTTTAGGCGCCATGTACCTTTTTACAATAAATACCATTTTTATTGCTTTAGCAACGTTTATGGTTTTGAAAATTTTGCGTTTCCCCATGATTAAATATGTTAATTCTAAAAAACGCCATAGAACATCCAGATTGGCAACTTTATTAGCAATAATTGTAATGATTCCAGCCGTTTGGACATTTTTAAATGTCTTGCATGAAAATAATTTTAATAGAGATGCCAGAAATTTTATTGAAACTGAACTGAACGCTCTTCCTCATGCGTCTTATTTAAAAAAGAATGCTAATTATACATATTCTGATGGAGAAACATCATCAATTATAATAAACACTTTTGGATTGGATGAAATTCCAGAATCTACAATATCCGTTCTTAAAAGTAGAATGAAAGATTACAGCGCACTAAATAACTGTTCATTGGTTATTAATCAAAGCAAATCAAAATACACAGATAATATAAGATATATGGAAGAATTGAGATCAAGGGATTCTTTAGATTTATTGTCGCAAACACAAAAAATCCAATTTTTGGAAGATAAAGTGATAAGGTTGTCTAAATTGGAAAAAAACTACATTGCGTTTGATGGTTTAACTAGTGAATTAAGTATTGTCTTTGAAAATATCGAACAATTTTCTTATTCAAATCAAATAACAACAAATTTTAAAAAAACGGATACAATTTCTATATTCTCAGCTAAATGGTATGATTCTCTGGCTACCACAGAAATAATAGCAAAAGATAAAGAAAAGTTGGCAAAATGGCTTAAAAGAAAGTTGGATTTAGATACCTTAATAGTAAGAAGTTTAAATTAATTATCAATTGCATTTATAAAATACTTAACTTGCTTTAATTACATAAGTAATTTCTTTGATTTATTGAAAGTTTAGTCATTAATTAACTTAAACTACCTGTATGATAAAACTAATGTCAAGAGGTATTATTATCTTGATGGTGGTAATATCTTATGGGCAAACAGATGATTTACAAGAATCTAAACTTTCTTATTTAAATTTTCATAATTCAGTAGTTACTGAAAAAAGTTTTATCAACTCCCAAATCTTTACAGACAGTACTATAGCAGATCCAAATCAATTTGCAAAATGGGGCTATGGTATCGATTTGTCAATGGGCTATAACATTTATACTGAAGGGCTTCAAGAACAGTTTAAAAATCCGATTTTATTTGGTTTAGCATTTGCAATTCAATATAAAAAGATGGTTACGTTTAATGTTGGGATTGTTTTTGGCAGGAACAGAACAAAACAGGAAATTGAATTAGATAGTTTAATTTGGAAAAAAAATAGCAAAGCATATTATGGTAATATAGAATTGTCGGTTGCTTATCCATTATTAGATAATAATTCTATTAAAATTTCACCATTTATTGGGCTTTCACTTTCTATGTTATTGGCTAAAGATTTAAGCCCAAATGCAGATTATATTTTTGATTTTGAAAAGAACGAAATCGATGAAAAATTTAATTTTTACAACGACCCTTTAGTATTAGGCTTAAGTTTTGATATTAAAATGAAACAGAATCTAATAGATAAAAGTAGAGTTTATGGGTTTTTAAGGATTAAATATGCTTATAACTTTGCACATTTCGAAAAAGAATATGATTCATTTAATGGAAATATTCATACAATTACTTTTGGATTTGGCTCATTTAGTAGGAAGGTTGTTAATAAAATATAACTAGAAATTACTGCTTCTCTTCAATATACATTTGACGTACTTTTTTCATAAGATCTGAAGAATAAACAAAATCGGTAACAACTTCATTATCTGTTTTAAAAATGGTGTCTTTACTTCCTGACCACGCTTTAAACCCATCTTTTAAAAAGATAATGGTTTCGCCAATTTCCATCACAGAGTTCATATCGTGAGAGTTTATTACAGTAGTAATATTATATTCTTTTGTAATTTCCTGAATTAAATTATCAATAACTATTGCTGTTTTCGGGTCTAAACCAGAATTAGGCTCATCACAAAACAAATATTTTGGATTGTTTACAATAGCACGAGCAATGGCTACCCGCTTTTGCATACCACCAGAAGCTTCGCTAGGCATTTTTTTATGTGCATCAACAAGATTAACTCTTTTTAAAACAAAATCTACACGATCATCCATTTCAGAATTGCTCATAGTGGTAAACATACGAAGCGGAAATTTTACATTTTCAGCTATGGTCATAGAGTCAAAAAGTGCACTACCCTGAAAAACCATACCTATGTCTGCTCTTAAGTTTCGTTTGTCGTCTTCAGACAATTTTGAAAAGCGTCTTCCTTCATAAGAAATACTTCCACCTTCATGAGAAAAAAGACCTAATAAGCATTTTAACAATACTGTTTTACCTGAACCACTTTGACCAATAATAAGATTTGTCTTTCCTTTTTCAAAAGTGGTACTAATACCCTTTAAAATGTGGGCATCTCCAAACGATTTATGTAAATCTTTTACTATGATCATTAGCCTAGTAGCATTCCGGTTATAATATAATTCAACAATATAATAGCAACACTGGTCCAGACAAATGATGTTGTACTTGCTTTACCAACTTCCAATGCACCACCTTTCATGTAAAATCCATGAAATGCTGGAATGGTTGCCAAAACAAAAGCAAAAACAAACGTTTTAATAAACGAATAAATAACATGGAACGTATCAAAATCTGTCTGTATGCCAATTATATAATTCTCTAAAGTTGTATATTCTCCAAAAACACAGGCGGCCATACCTCCAAGAATTCCCAAAAACATTCCAATTGCTATGGTAAAAGGGTAAAACATTAACGCAATTGTCTTTGGAAAAACTAAATAATTAAGAGAGTTTATTCCCATAACCTCTAGTGCATCTATTTGCTCTGTAACTCGCATGGTTCCTATACTTGAAGTAATAAAGGAACCTACCTTACCTGCCATAATAATGGATGTAAATGTTGGTGCAAACTCTAACACCACAGATTGCCTTGTTGCAAAGCCAACCAAATACTTTGGTATTAATGGATTGCTAATGTTTAAAGCCGTTTGAATTGTGATGACACCACCAACAAAAAATGAAATAAAGGCAACAATACCTAATGATTGAACAATTAAATCATCAATATCCTTTAAGATCAAATGTTTCATAACAGACCATTTTGTTGGCTTGCGAAACATTTCTCTAATCATTAAAAAATATAGACCAATATTATGAAGATATGTCATAAACAAATAAGTTACCGCTAAAGTAAAAAATTAGTATTACTTATTTAACCATTATTTTAAATTAAAGAAGTAATAAATGCCTTATTTTTGAAACACAATATTATTATAGTTATGAAGTACGTTATATTTTTCCTTTTTGCATTCTCTTTTTCTATTACCAGTAAAGCACAAACATCAGTTTTAGAAGATAAAACAAATCCAAAATTGGTTGTAGGAATAGTGGTTGACCAAATGCGATATGATTATTTAACCCGTTTTTATGATAAATATGGTGAAGGTGGTTTTAAGCGTATGATTAATGAAGGTTTTAATTGCAAAAACAACCATTTTAATTATGTGCCAACATACACAGGCCCTGGACATGCATCAGTATTTACTGGAACCACACCAAAATATCATGGTGTAATTTCAAACTCTTGGTACGATAAGGATATTAATGAATATGTCTATTGCGCTGGTGACTCAACAGTACAATCTATAGGTACCAATGATAAAGCAGGACAAATGTCACCTCATCGAATGAAAACCACAACATTTGCAGACGAAAATAGACTATTCACACAAATGAGAGGTAAAACAATAGGTATTTCTATAAAAGATAGAGGTTCTATTTTACCAGCAGGACATACTGCAAATGCAGCCTATTGGTTTCATGGTAAAGAAGAGGGATTTTGGATTTCTAGTTCATTCTATATGAATGAATTACCACAATGGGTAAAAGATTTTAATGCTTCTGATGCAGCTGAAAAATATTTTAAAGTATGGAACACATTGTACGATATTGAAACATATACAGAAAGTGGAAGTGATTTAAACACATTTGAAGGTGGATTTAAAGGTATGGAAACAGCAACATTTCCTTATGATTTAGCAGCACTAAAAGACCAGAACAGTGGTTTTGATATCATAAAAGGAACTGCTTTTGGAAACAGTTTGACTACCGATTTTGCATTAGCTGCAATTGATGGCGAGCAATTAGGACAAGATAATATTACAGATGTTTTAACTGTAAGTTTTTCTAGTACAGATTATGTAGGGCATAATTTTGGTGTTAATTCTAAAGAGGTTCAAGATTGCTACATTCGTTTAGACAAAGATTTAGAACGTTTTTTTAAGGCATTGGATAAAAAAGTAGGTGTTGGAAATTACACAGTGTTTTTAACTGCAGATCATGGCGCAGTAAATGTACCATCATATTTACAAAGTGTAAAAATCCCTTCAGGGTATTTAGACAATGGTTCGACCAAAGAAAAGTTCGAAGAATTTTTAAATTCAAAGTATGGTACATCAGAAATTGTTGAAAATGTAAGTAACAATCAAATCTTTTTAAATAGAGATAAAATTGTGGAGTTGGGTTTAGATTTACATGATATACAAGAGGCAATTGTTAATGAAATTATTAATTACAATCATATTGATAAGGCCTATACCGCAATCTCCATGAGTAGTGTGGATTTTACTTCAGGAATTGAAAAACTACTTCAAAATGGATTTAATCAAAAACGTTCAGGTGATGTTATAGTAGTTCATGATCCTGCTTATATATCTTATAGTAAAACAGGTTCTACGCATGGTTCAGGTTTAAATTACGATACTCATGTACCTCTTATATTATTTGGTAAAGGAATCAAACATGACCAAACCTTTCAAAAAACTGAAATTACAGATATAGCACCAACTATGTCAGCGCTTTTGGGTATTAGTTTTCCAAATGGAGCAACAGGTCATGTTTTAGATTTTGTTTTAGAAGACAATTAGGTCATTTTTGGATTCTATAAGAGCTACATTCGTCCGATTTTATTACCATTTGTCGAAATGTTAGACGCCTAACATTTTAAACGTTAGCTATTTATTAACTTTATATAGTTAATTTTAAAGGCAATC
>DATGBV010000276.1:0-9655 GCA_035312485.1 Flavobacteriaceae bacterium
AAGAATTTAAGAAAAAACCTTTCCAATTAAGTAATTCAAATAGAGAGTTAAGGAACAAGGTAATTCATAAAGGTCATCTACCTTCGAAAGAGGATTGTATTAAGTTTGGTGATAATGTACTGGAATTTATCAGGCAAATAATTGAACACTTAAAAAGTGAAAAAAAATATGAAAAAGAACTAATAAGATCAGTCAATGATTCAGGTTTTAAAGATAAAAGTTCAAACATTCACTATTTTATTTATCCAATTTTTGCAATTAATAGGCCATTGAATCAAACTGATAAGAAAACAATATCTGATTTTTTAGAAGATCAAAGAAAAATTAAAAACAAAGCCTAACACCGTGAAAAAATAATTGCTAGTTCAAATCTACTTATGAAAATCCTCTTGGATTTTCTATTCGGTTTGTATTTACTAATTTAGTTGCTTAAATCACGTAACTAATCTTATACAAATCGTTAAACGTAGCTTATAAAAAGTAACTTTATGAAACAATTGCTAATAACCATCATGCTTGTTTCAACAAATATGTCTGGACAAAACAACAGTAAACATGTTTTCTATTTACATGGTATGATAATAGAAATACAAGGCATTCATGCAGTAAGTGAAACCTTTGGCGAATACAGATATCATGATATTATAGATGCTCTAAAAAATACAGGAGCCACTGTTCATCATGAAGTAAGAACCCATAAAACAGATTTCAATACATTTTGTAAAAAAATCTCTTCCCAAATTGATAGTCTGATTGCCAATAATGTTAATCCAAAACATATTACAGTTATTGGAGCTTCTAAAGGAGCCATTATGACCATGACCATTTCAAGTATCAATAAAAACCCAATAAACTATGTGTTATTGGGAGCCAATAGTGATTATCTGGAAAAACAAGGCAATTTTACATTGCATGGTTGTATTCTTGGAATTTATGAAAAAACCGATACCATTGCTGGCAAGAACTATCAGTTCTGGATTGATAATTCTAAAGACGTGACAGAATTTAAACAACTAGAAATTAATATAGGCTTAAGTCATGGTTTTTTGTATCGTCCTTATGATGCATGGCTGCAACCAGCTAAAGCTTGGATGGGAATTCAATGAAAATTATTTCTACCAACATAGCAGAACCTAAAATCATTATTTATAATGGGCAAGAAGTAACAACTGGTATTTTTAAAAAACCTGTTGATTCACCTATTTGTCTTGAAAAGGAAAATGTAAGAGGCGACGAGGTTTCAGATCGTAGAGTTCATGGTGGTGAGTTTAAAGCCTGTTATTTGTTTTCTGCAGATTATTATCCATATTGGAAGAATTTATATCCAAATCTTGACTGGGATTATGGCATGCTTGGTGAGAATTTAACCATTTCAAGTTTAGATGAATCTAACATAACTATTGGAAGTATTTATAAAATTGGTAACGCTTTAGTTCAAGTAACCCAACCCAGGGAACCATGTTATAAATTTGGTGTTAAATTTGGTAATCCAAATGTTTTAAAACAGTTTATAGACCATAGGCATCCAGGTTTTTATGTAAAGATTTTAGAAGAAGGTTATGTGAAAACAAATGATGAAATGATATTGGTTGAACAAGCTGAAAATAGCATAACAATTAGTGAATTCTATTCATTATTATTTGATAAAGACAAAAACCAAGAGCATTTAAAATTGGTCATAAAAAATGAAGCACTACCTAAAAGAAAACGCATTAAACTTATGGCTTTTTTGAAACAATAAACTATGGATACTGTTGAATATATAATCAAAGCGTTGAATTTACAACCACATCCTGAAGGAGGCTATTATAAGGAAGTTTACAGAAGCTCTGGAATAATTGGAAATGAATCTCTTGATTCTAGATATACTGGAAGCAGAAATTATGCTACAAGTATTTATTTTTTGTTGACGTCTGACTCGTTCTCTGCTTTTCATAAGATTAACCAAGATGAGATCTGGCATTTTTATGATGGTTCGCCAATTAAAATTCATATGATTTCTGAAACTGGTGAATATTCAAATGTTGTTGTTGGAAAAGACTTAAAAAAAGGAGAAAAACTACAATTTGTAGTTCCTGGAAATCACTGGTTTGCAGCAAATGTCGTCTACGAAAACAGTTATTCTTTGGTTGGATGTACTGTATCACCTGGATTTGATTTTAAAGATTTTCAGCTTGCCAATAGAAATGCTTTAATAACTAAATTCCCACAACATAAGAGGATTATCTCAAATCTGACCAATGTTTAAATAAACAGACATTTTATTCATATGGTATTTCGACAAAAAACAGTTATTTTTATTAAATATCTAAAATTCAATTACTAAATTTCAATGTGAATCTTTACAACAAACATATTCTTCCAAAAGTTATTGATTACGTTTGTAAATTGAAGCCCACTATGCGACAAAGGGAAAAAGTGGTTCCATTAGCTGAAGGGCGAGTATTGGAAATTGGTATTGGATCTGGATTGAATTTATCTTTTTACGATACTTTAAAGATAAGGCATTTAACTGCCATAGACCCTTCAGAAGATATTTGGAATAAAAACGAAATTGACATCAGTAAATTAGAATACGATTTTCAATTTATAAAGGCATTTGCCGAAAATATTCCTAAAGACAATAATACATTTGATTCGGCTGTAATAACCTATACCCTTTGCTCTATTCCTAATGCCCAAAAAGCACTAGCAGAAATAAAGAGAGTGTTAAAGCCCAATGGTAAACTTATTTTTTGCGAACATGGTAAGGCTCCTGATAAAGCTGTAGAAAAATGGCAGAATTTTGTAAACCCATTATGGAAAAGACTTGGCGGCGGATGTAATTTAAATAGAAACATTCCATCAATTCTTGAGAACAATGGTTTTAAAATATCACAAATGGAAACTATGTACATTCCTGGGTGGAAGCCTGCCAGTTTTAATTATTGGGGAACTGCTAGTCCTAATTAATTCATGATTTAAACTAAACGCTTGTCAAAATAATGCTTCAAAAAACGAATTTGAATAACGACCATAAATGCCAAAGAAAAAATAGCATAAGTAAATGTGTTTGAGAATTTTATATTAGAAAGCATTTGGGTTATTTTGTTATTAAAAAGGTAATCAAAATTTATTGAAATCAGAGATTCTGAATCTTGCCAAGTTATTCCAAATATTAAATAACCCATAAAAACAATAAAGCTGAATGCTAATAATATCCAAACAGATTTAGAAATTAACGGTTTATAAATTAAAGTTTTTCTTACTGAAAGATTATTAACACTAGCCATAACATTAGTTTCAAAATTTTTAGACGGCGTTTCTAAAAAAACATCTTTCATCATTTTGTTTACCAATCGATCTAAATTTTTATCTGTTTCGTTAATCATAATTTCTAATCATTTCTGGTTCTAAAGCCATTCTTAAAATTGTTGCCAACTTTTTTCTACTTCTAAAAAGTTTAACTTTTACATTATTGGCTGTTAACCCAATAATTTTTGAAATGTCTTCAAGTGAGTGTTCTTCAAAGTAATACAAGGTTAATAAAAAACCTTCGTCACCAGGAAGTTCATTAATACATTCCTGTATAGTCTGTTTGCGGTCTTCATCAATCATTCTTACTAAAGCATTATCTAAAGTTTTTACTTTGTTTTCAGTAAATTCATCTATTGGCACATTAACATAATTTTTTTTGTATTGCTTTAGTCTGTCTAAACAACTATTGTAAACAATTTTATAAATCCAAGTTGACAGTTTAGAGTCGCCTTTAAACTTGTGCAAAGATTTATAAATTTTGATAAACGCATCTTGAGAAACTTCTTCTGCTTCTTCTCTATTTTTTAGCATTCTCAAGGCTAAACTAAATACCAAATCTTTGTAACGATTTACCAAAACGGAAAACGATTTGGTATCGCCATTAATAATTTGATTGATTAATAGTTGCTCGTTGGTAGTGGTCATTTTGGTATATGACGACAATGTTTCTGGTTGGGTTACAGAAGCAACTAAAAAATATTTTGAAAAAGTTGTAACCATAATTTAAAAAGTATCGTCATAAGCTATGAACCATTTAAAATTAATCAATTAAAAACAAACAATTATGCATTCAGAATTAATTATTGTCCCTTTAATGTTTGCCGCAATTTTCGGAATCTTTTATTTATACCTATCCACTCGAAACAAAGAACGTTTAGCATTGATAGAAAAGGGAGCAGACGCAAGTATTTTTATGCGTGGTAAACAACGCACAGCACCTATTTGGAAAGTTATTATTTTAAATCTTTCTTTACTCCTTATAGGCATTGGTATAGGAACTTTTATCGCTCTACTACTGGATAATTACACAACTCTTGATGATGATGGAATTTATCCTGCAACTATTTTCACAATGGCTGGTATTGGATTATTTGTAGGCTTCAACATAACAAAAAAGTTAGATAATTAATTAACACTTAATATACCAACCAAAAGCCATTTTCATATGAAAATGGCTTTTTTATTCTATAGGAAAATCAAAATATTGATCCATAAATGGTTCTCCAGCCAGAGTAAAATGCCACCATTCTTGTGGATAATTCCTAAACCCATGCTTTAACATAACCTTTTGCAATAGCTGCCTATTTTGTTTTTGTTCTTCATTAATATCTTCATAGTTTACCCAAGAAGGTTTCCCAAAAAAATCATAAGGGCTTCCCATGTCTAATGGTTCACTAGTATTACCATCAATTATGGTTAAATCTAGAGTACTACCTCTGCTATGACCTGATTTTGAGGCAATGTAACCATCACGAAATAAATGTCGCTTTTCTACATTAGGATAGAATTCTTGTTTATTTATAGTATCATTCAAATCTCTTGCCCAACGTATAAAATGATTGACAGCCTTTTGCGGACGGTAAGCATCATAAACTCTTAAACACAAATTTTGTTGTTTTAATTCTTCTTGGACCTTTTTTAAAGCTTCTGCCGCCTGTTGAGTTAGAACAAGTTTGTTGGTTTTGTAACCATCAATAGTGTCTCCAACAAAATTGTGTTTTGAAAAATAGCGTAATTCTACATCTAAATCTGTTATGATATCATCTACATAAACAAAGCCTTTAGGGAGTTGTGCCGATGCAACTCCAAAAACAAAAAATAATGAAATAATTAATCTAATATTCATGACACAACAATTAATGCTAATTTAGAGAAATAAATTTTTAATATGTTTAAACTGTCATACAAATGCCTTTTTCGAAAGAATATATTGATTTAAACCTGCAAGATGCCAATATAAAATATTATCCTTCCTTTTTTAATAAAGAAATTTCAGATTATTATTTTGAACGTTTAAAACAGAATATAAAATGGCAACACGATAGTATTACCCTTTTTGGAAAAACCCATTTGCAACCTAGATTAACCGCACTCTATGGCAATAATGAAAAATCATATACCTATTCGAACATTACAATGCATCCGAAAATATTCACTAAAGACTTACTAAAAATAAAAGAGTTTGTAGAAAAACACCTAAAGGTGAAGTTTACAAGTTGTCTAGCTAATTTATATAGAGATGGTCAAGACAGTAATGGCTGGCATGCTGATGATGAAAAAGAATTATGTGAAGAGCCAATAATTGCTTCTGTGAGTTTTGGAACTGAACGTGTTTTTCATTTCAAACATAAATTGGACAAAAACTTAAAAATAAAGTTAGTTCTAGAACACGGTAGTTTACTTATGATGAAAGGTACAACTCAAAAATTCTGGCTTCATCAATTACCAAAAACCAAAAGAAAAATTGGAAGTAGGATAAACTTAACTTTTAGAATAATACAATAAAAAAACCGGGATCCCTCAATCCCGGCTCTTTCTTAAATTTGCTTTTTACTTACGAAGTTAGATTTAGGGTCTCTATATCAACAACATAATGCAAATATTAATTAATTAATCCATTGAACTAAAAAGTAAATTCTAGTACGTTTCAAAAGTAAAATTATATTTCATTTTATACGTTAAAAAGTAATTATATTCGATGAAATACACTTTTTTTTAACATTTATAGACGAAAATAGATATTTTATCGATTAAATGCATTCATTTTTGGTTTATCAAAAAAATATGCAAATAGGTGAAAGCGCTAAAAAAGTAAATAAATTTCTTACAGTAAAATAATAATTTTACCTTTTGAAGGTTATTATCATAAATTGATAGTTTTAAAAAATGAAGCTTAAATTATTAGTGTTATGTTTCTTATTTCAAGCCCTTGTTTTTAGTCAAGAAAATGAGTACAGTGCAATTGACATTTCAATAAACAAATTTGTTGATGGCACTTTATTATTACCAAACAATATTGAAAAACCAAATCTAGCTATTATCATTGGAGGTGCAGGACCAATAGATAGAAATGGAAATCAAAATTTTTTGAAAAACAATTCAATTAAAAAGCTGGCTGAAGCCTTAAGCAGAAACGATATCGCGACCTTTAGATATGATAAGCGAATAGTTAAACAAATAAGACATAATTATGTAGACAAGAATATAAAGTTTGATGATTTTGTAACTGATGCCAAATCTGTTATAAATTACTTTAAAACTTCAAATGCCTACAATAAAATCTTTGTAATAGGTCATAGTCAAGGTAGTTTGGTTGGTATGCTAGCCAGTAAAGAAGGCGTTGATGGATTTGTTTCTATTGCTGGTTCTGGACAAGCTATAGATAATGTTATCCTTGAACAAATAGAAAAAACAGCTCCAATGCTTACAGAAGAGGCTAAAGATGTTTTCATGGTCTTAAAAAAAGGAAAAACTACTAGTAATTATCCACAGGAATTAAGCTCTATTTTCAAAGAAGACATTCAATTGTTTATGATGAATTGGATGCAATATGACCCAAAAGAAGAGATTAAAAAATTAAATATTCCTATCCTAATTCTTAACGGAACAAAAGATTTACAAGTACCTGTTGAAGAAGCGACTTTTTTAAAAAATGCGTCAAATGAATCTGCCTTAAAGATCATAGATAAAATGAACCATGTCATGTTTTTAATTGAAGGCGATGATTTAGAAAATTCCAAATCTTACAATGAATCCTTCAGACAAATTTCAACAGAACTAGTTGAAACAATAGTAAATTTTATGAACTAAAATTTTAGCTCAATACAATCATAGTTAGTCTTTCAAAAAACTCAACTAGTTCATTTTAAGCAATTTTACCCTTGCTTTTTATCGAAGAAAACAAACCGTTAAGCCTATCAACATCTCAATCAACGGATAAAATCATTCCATTGACGAAAAAATTATTAATCTTTTACAATCGCTATTAGATTTACCTTCAGAAACCCAAATCTATTAATATGAATAAGCGAATCCTACTTATAGCTTTTTTTCTATCCTTATCTTTTTTTGTTAACGCCCAAGAATTCGGTTTTGGTGTTAGAGGTGGAATAAACACCTATAGCATTGGAGATATAGAAACGGTTGGTTCTAATGGACCAGATGGTCCTCCTGCTGGACTTGTTTTTGAACCGGTTAAAGATATAGGCTTTCAATTTGGCGGTTACTTTTTTGCACAGTTTGGCAAATTTAATATTCGTCCAGAATTGAATTATGTGTCCTCACAAAACCACTATGATTTTCCTGATCGAGAATCAAAATGGACAACGTCAAAAATTGATCTTCCAATTTTACTAGTTTATGACATTTTTGAACCTGTTTCGATATACGCAGGTCCAGGTTTTAGTTTCTTTGGTGATACCAAAATAGATGGTGTTCAAGAAACAAGTTTTACAACAGGGTCAGCTGGACCAGATTTGGATAAAACAAGCTTTAATGTAAATGTAGGCATCATGGTGAAATATAAAAGACTTGGTATTGATTTAAGATATGAGATAGGAATGAAAGAAACTGCCGAAGAACGTGAAGACTTTATTAGATCTGCTTATGGTGTAAATCTAGCCGATTTAAAACCATACAAACCAAATGTATTAAGCTTGAGTATATTTTATGACATCTTTAGAACAGATGCGCAAAACCTTGGAGGTTTATTTTCAGGACTCTTTGAAGGTGACAAATGTAAATGCCCATATTAAAATGCTGTTTTAATACCCAATTTAAATAACATTTAATAAAAAAAGCATCCTAAATAGGATGCTTTTTTTCAACTAACCAACCAAAAAATATGAAATTACTACCTTTTAATAAAGTAACCACACTTTAATAAATTTTATTTGTAGTAACCGCTTTTAATTGTTCAATCTTCGTGCCAAACTTAATATCACACACATAATTAATTAGTATTCAATTTTGTATTTTGCAGGAAATATTTATTGAATGGAAAACTCACCCTTGTTTACTAATGATGCCATAGTTTTTGGTCTTTTAATGCTTGCACTTGGCTTTGTGTTCTATACTGAATCTAAAAAAACTGGCTTTTGGTCAGTATTTTATAAGTACATTCCTGGACTTTTAATGTGTTATATGATTCCTGCTATATTTAATTCGTTAGGATTAATTTCGGCAGATGTCTCTCAAACATATTTCATAGCGAGTAGATATTTATTACCAGCTTCATTGGTATTGTTAACTATAAGTATAGATTTAAAAGCCATATTTAATTTGGGGTGGAAAGCCTTGATCATGTTTTTTACAGGAACCATTGGTATTGTTATTGGTGGTCCTCTTGCGATTTTAATAATTTCTACTTTCTCACCTGAAACTGTCGGAGGTGTAGGATTCGATGCAGTTTGGAGAGGCCTAGCAACATTAGCTGGTAGTTGGATTGGTGGAGGAGCTAATCAGGCCGCAATGTTGGAAATATATGAATACAATCAAGAATTATATGGAGGCATGGTATTGGTAGATATAGTAGTCGCTAATATCTGGATGGCAATTTTGTTATTAGGAATTGGCAAAAATAGAAAAATTGATAAATGGCTAAAAGCGGATGATTCAGCCATTGAAGAGCTTAAATTAAAGGTCCAGAAATTTACAGAAAAAATAACCCGAAATCCAACTTTAACTGATTTAATAGTAATTCTTACGTTTGCGTTTGTCGCAGTAGGAATAGCTCATTTTGGAGCTGACAAAATTTCAACATTTTTAAGCAATAATTTTGAGTCTGTTAGTAACCCTAAAAGTGCTCTATCTTCATTTGGGAGTAGTTTTTTCTGGTTAATTTCAATTGCAACTCTAATTGGTATTTTATTATCATTTACTAAAGCAAAAAACTACGAAGGTGCAGGTGCTAGTAAAATTGGAAGTGTTTTTATCTACATATTAGTTGCTACAATCGGTATGAAAATGGATCTTGGTAAAATTTTTGAAAATCCAGGGCTAATTTTAATTGGTCTCGTTTGGATGGCCATACACGCTGGACTATTAATTTTGATGGCTAAGCTTATAAAAGCACCTTATTTCTTTTTAGCTGTAGGAAGCCAAGCTAATGTAGGTGGCGCAGCCTCCGCTCCAGTTGTAGCTGCTGCTTTTCATCCATCTCTGGCAACTGTTGGAGCCTTACTCGCCGTATTTGGATATGTAGTAGGTACTTATGGTGCGATTATTTGTGCAGAATTAATGAAAATAGCAGCTGGAGGTTAGTTTTTAAAAAATAATTATAAGATATTTGCGGACTTAAATTTAGGATTTTCAATGAGAAAAATTGTCGTTTTATTTATTTTAATCTCTATTTTTTCTT
>DATGBV010000277.1:0-4692 GCA_035312485.1 Flavobacteriaceae bacterium
TAATAAGCATTTGAGAAGACTTCGGAGATTTTTTTTAAAAACCAAAATTAATTTCCTAAAAGTAGCTGATCTCCTATTCTTAAAAAAAAGAGAACTAAAGCCATGGCAAATAAAACTTCATGAAATAATTTTTGGTGCAAATACAAAATCTGGAAAATTATTTGATGTCGTCTTATTTTATGTAATTATCTCTAGTATAATTTTGGTAATGCTCGAAAGTGTAAGAGAGTTAGATGCTAAATTTCATTTGTTGTTTAAAATTTTAGAATGGATTATTACCATCCTATTTACAATAGAGTATATTACTCGAATTATAACTATTAAAAGCCCTAGAAAATATGTTTTTAGCTTTTACGGTATTATAGATTTACTTTCTACAATACCAATGTACCTTTCTTTCTTTTTTGTTGGTTCACATTCTTTAGTTGCCTTAAGAGCTTTAAGGTTACTGCGTGTTTTTAGAATATTAAAGTTAGCACGTTACATGGGAGAATCTACAAATTTTGTAATTGCTTTAAAAGAAAGCCGAGCCAAAATTGGCGTTTTCTTATCCTTTGTAATTATTCTTTGCATCATATTGGGTACTGTTATGTATCTCATTGAAGCTCCTGAAAGTGGTTTTACAAGCATACCAAGAAGTGTCTACTGGGCAATTGTTACGCTAACAACAGTTGGATATGGTGATATAGCGCCTTCAACTCCTCTAGGACAATTAATTGCATCAGCAATCATGATTCTAGGTTATGGCATTATTGCAATTCCAACTGGAATTGTATCAGCACAAATGGTCAAACAGCCTTCTAAAAAAGATTTAACAACCGAAGTAGAATCTTGTCCAAACTGTCTATATGATAATCATACAGTTGAAGCCGGTTATTGTAGTAAATGTGGTTTTAAATTAAATGATGAATAACTATCTCATTTCGGTTGTAGGTCCAACAGCTATTGGCAAGACTTTATTAAGTATAAAACTGGCAAAACATTTTAACACCGAAATTATTTCGGCCGACTCTAGGCAATTCTTTAGAGAAATGCAGATTGGTACAGCTGCTCCTACTACTGAAGAACTTGAAAGCGTTAAACATCATTTTATTCACCACAAATCCATTGAAGACAATTACAATGTCGGCGCTTTTGAAAGGGATGCTTTAGAGCGTTTGGATTCACTTTTTAAATCACATAAGGTTGTTATTATGGTAGGTGGTTCTGGTCTTTATGTTGATGCAGTAACCAAAGGATTGGATGATTTTCCAAAAGTAGATTCAAAAATAAGAGAAGAGCTTAACAAAAAACTTGAAACAAAAGGATTAATGAGTTTACAAGAACAACTTAAAGTATTAGATGTTCAAACTTATAATACCATAGCTATAAACAATCCACATCGTGTAATTAGAGCATTAGAAATCTGTATAGGAACCAATAAACCATATTCTTCATACTTAAACCAAAAGAAGACTAAACGTTCTTTTAAAACCATAACTATTGGACTCACTGCAGAACGAGAGATTATTTATAATCGTATCAACCAACGTGTTGATAAAATGATGGAGAATGGGCTTTTAGATGAAGTAAAAAACTTGTTGCCTTATCGAGATTTAAACGCTTTAAACACGGTTGGCTATAAAGAATTATTTAGCTATCTTAATGGTGAGTGGACATTGGATTTTGCGGTTTCAGAAATTAAGAAAAACTCAAGGAGATTTGCCAAACGCCAATTGACCTGGTTTAGAAAAGATAATAGCATTTTATGGTTTGATTATAAAGCATCTCACAAAGAAATAATTAAAACACTTTCAGTATGAAACTTTTTTTAAGTATTACACTAACCATTATTTTGAGTAATCTAACTTTAGCTCAAGATAGAATTATTGGTAAAACATTTGCTACCAGATCTGAAGTTGTTGCACAAAATGGTATGGTGGCAACTAGTCATCCTTTAGCAACTCAAGTTGGTTTAGATATTTTAAAAAATGGAGGTAATGCAATAGATGCAGCCATTGCAGCAAATGCAACTTTAGGATTAATGGAACCAACAGGCTGTGGTATTGGTGGTGATCTTTTTGCCATTATTTGGGATGCAAAAACAAAGAAACTTTATGGTTTAAATGCTAGTGGAAGATCTCCTAAAAGCTTGACGTTTGAATACTTCGAGAAAGAAGGAATTGATAAAATACCTGCTTATGGACCTTTGCCAATTAGTGTACCAGGTGCTGTAGATGGATGGTTTGAATTGAATAAAAAATTTGGTTCAAAACCTATGACAGAAATTTTAGAACCTGCAATTGCCTATGCAGAACATGGCTTTCCACTAACTGAATTGATAGGTTACTATATCTCAAGATCTGTTAATTATTATCAAAAAAACGGATTCCCAAATATTGAAGACACATATATAAAACAAAACAATAATAAATTACCTGTTGAAGGTGAAATCTATAAAAATCCTTATTTAGCAAATACGTATAGAAAGATTGCCGAAGGAGGTCGTGATGTGTTTTATAAAGGTGAAATTGCTACAGTTATTTCAGGTTTTATTCAAGAGCAAGGTGGTTTTTTATCCAAAGATGATTTGGCTTCTCATAAATCTGAATGGGTAGAACCTGTTTCAATAAATTATCGTGGTTACGACGTTTGGGAATTACCTCCAAATGGTCAAGGTATTGCTGCATTGCAAATGCTACAAATTCTTGAAGGCTATGATTTTTCCAAAATTAAATTTGGTAGTGCAGAACACCTCCATTTATTTACTGAAGCCAAAAAACTGGCTTTCGAGGACAGAGCAAAATATTACGCTGATATGGATTTTGCCAATGTACCTGTTGAAGAATTGCTTTCAGATGATTATGCTAATGAAAGGCGACAACTTATAGATGAAACAGCAGGTATTTATAATGCTGGTGAGATTAGTAAAGGTGAGACAATTTACCTTACAGTGGCCGACAAGCACGGAAACATGATTTCACTCATACAGAGTAACTATCGTGGGATGGGATCTGGAATGGTACCACCTAAATTGGGTTTTATGCTTCAGGACCGAGGTGAATTATTTAGCTTAAAACGTGGACAAGCCAATACATTTGAGCCAAATAAACGTCCATTTCATACTATAATTCCTGCTTTTATAACTAAAAATGGAGAACCTTTTATGAGTTTTGGAGTTATGGGTGGCGACTTTCAGCCTCAAGGGCATACACAAATTGTAATGAATATTATTGATTTTGGAATGAACCTTCAAGAAGCTGGTGATGCACCGCGTTGGGAACATGTGGGTTCGTCTGACCCAACAGGTTATGAACAAGAAGATAGTGGAAGAATAAATGCGGAATCAGGTATACCTTATGAAACAATAAGAGACCTCATAGGAAAACGTCATGATGTAGGTTATTCTTTAGGAGTTTATGGTGGTTACCAAGCTATTTTGTGGGATTCAAAAAACAATGTTTACCATGGTGCTTCCGAAAGTAGAAAAGATGGTCAAGCAGCTGGTTATTAGACCTTTTTATTTAATTAAAGTATGATTGAATTTTTATTGTCAAGTGACGCCATAATGGCGCTTTTAACTCTGACCTTCTTGGAGATTGTTTTAGGTATTGATAACATTATATTTATATCCATTACAGCTAACAAACTATTGGTAGAGCAAAGGCGTAAAGCAACTAATATAGGGCTTCTTTTTGCTATGGTACAGCGATTAGTATTGCTTGCTTTCGCTTCATTTTTAGTCAGTCTAAAAACCCCTTTTTATTTTATAGATTGGGATTGGTTTTATATAGCAGTCAGCTGGCAAAGTTTAATTTTATTTTTTGGTGGTATATTTTTAATTTACAAGAGTACTTCAGAAATTCATGAGAAAATGGAATTGCCATCTCATGATGAACTTGAATTAAAAAGCAAAAAAATTAACACTTTATCCAAAGCTATAGTTCAAATTATGATTATAGATTTTATTTTCTCAATAGATTCTATTTTAACTGCAGTTGGAATGACTAATGGTTTGCACGAAAACCACTATTATAATTTGGTGTTAATGATGATTGCTGTAGTGATTTCAATTGTTATTATGATTTTGTTTGCTAACGGAATCAGGGAATTTATAGATAAGCATCCAAGTATTCAAATACTGGGTTTAGCCTTTTTAATTCTAATTGGATTTATGCTTATTACAGAAGCAGCTCACCTTTCTCACACAAAACTTTTTGAAAAAAGTGTAGGTGCAATTCCTAAAGGTTATTTATATTTTGCTATTGCCTTCTCTCTACTTATTGAGTTTATTAACTTTAAGGTGCAGAAAAGAAACCATAATTCAGGCTGAAATACTTTTTAAAACAAAGTTATTTGTCCTTCATCATCAACATCAAAATTTTCAGGAGAGTCTTTACTTACCCCATTGGATTTTGGGTTAACTTTATTCTCTTCTTCTGAATGCTCCACTGTTTCTTCATCAACAACTTCTATTTCATCTGCTGGCGTTTCTTCAGGTGCTTCATAAGGTAATGGGTCTAACAAACTAATTTGATTAATCTTATCTTTTGTTAGTTGATTTCCAATTGCAGCAATACCTTTTACAGCAATAAACTCTTCTAGATTAACTTGCAAATTGTCTTTCCTATCTTTACCGCGTTCTTTGGTGAATTCAACTTCTGCAACTGGTTTCCAATCTGTTGATACAATTTCCAATTGTGAACTTGGATG
>DATGBV010000278.1:0-3239 GCA_035312485.1 Flavobacteriaceae bacterium
ATTCTAATATGTAAACAAATCCTTTTGGCATTTTTTTCGACGTCTTATGCTTTTGTAGACACCTTTGTTTCATTTTGTGTTGGTGATTTCGAGAGCCTCAATCACCTTTAATATTATTTTTGTTGCTTGAGACACTCGAAGACACTTTTGATATAGCTTCTTTAACCGAACTATGTGTAACAATATTTGTTTTAAAATGTTCTATCAACATGAACTTTTCTTTTTCGTTAAGGTTATGTTGATTTAAGATATTCATTAAGTGCATTTTCATATGTCCTTCCTGAATTCCTGTAGTTATAAGAGAACGTAATGCCGCAAAATTTTGAGCTAAACCTGCAACAGCTACAATTTGCATTAATTCTTTAGCTGAAGGTTTATTAAGTAGTTCTAAAGACAATTTCACTAAAGGGTGTAAGCTGGTCAAACCTCCAATGGTTCCTAAAGCCAAAGGAATTTCAATCCAAAACTTAAAAATCCCATTATCAATTTCAGCATGTGTTAAACTGCGGTATTTTCCGTCTCTGGATGCATAAGCATGAACACCAGCTTCTATGGCTCTAAAATCATTTCCAGTAGCTAAAACTACGGCATCGATCCCATTCATAATGCCTTTATTATGTGTAACAGCTCTATAAGGCTCTACTTCTGCAATATTTACTGCTTGAATAAATTTTTGCGCAAATTCTTCAGCTATAACAGTATGATCTTCGCTTAAGTCTTTAACAGGACAACTCACTTCTGCTCTAACCAAGCAATTAGGAACATAGTTAGATAGAATGCTCATAACAATTTGAATATCCTCACCTGATTTAAAACCATCAAAATTAGTGGCTTCTGTTTTAAACGTATCAGCAAATTGCTCTAAACAGGAGTTGATAAAATTAGCTCCCATGGCATCAACAGTTTCAAAAGTGGCGTGCAGTTGATGATATCCTTCTATTTCATTTGTCTTATTACGTAATTCAATATCCAAGATGCCACCGCCACGTTTTTCCATATTTTTTGTAATGGATTTGGTTTCGGTTATTAATTGTGGTTTAACTTTTTCAAAAAAACGGTTTAGATTATCAAAATTGCCGTGATACATAAAATGTACCTGACCAATTTTTTCGGTAGAAATAACTTTTGTTTTAAAGCCTCCTCTATCTATCCAGAATTTTGCAGCTTTGCTCGCAGCAGCAACCACCGAACTTTCTTCAATAGCCATCGGAATAGTATAGAGTCTGTTATTTATTAAAAAATTGGGCGCAACACCTAGAGGGAGATAGTAATTAGAGATTGTATTCTCAATGAATTCGTCATGAAGTTGTTGTAATCTTTCGTTAGAATTCCAATACTGTTTTAATATATTTTTTGCATCTTCTTTGTTTGCAAAATAAGTATCTACAATCCAATCAATTTTTTTGGATTTAGAAAATTTTGAAAAGCCAGAAACAGATTTGCTCATATATCTTATTTTACGATTCCAAAGATACTATTCTTAAGAGTAATATGTTAAATAGCAAAATAATATTGACCATTTAACTGTTAATAATTAAGGTTTTTTGCATAATTTTTAGTAAACTTGGCAACATTTTGATAATAAAACAATTTTAATGAAATATTTGAAATTTTCTCTATCCACTTGTTTTTTTATTACTTCGCTAGCTTTTTTAAAGCAAATGAAATTTCATCCAAACATATTTACTAACAAAATTATTAACTAAAAATAAATTTATGGCTAATTCATCAGCAATTAAACAAAAGGAACTATTTGGGCATCCTGTAGGATTATATGTGTTATTCTTTACAGAAATGTGGGAGCGTTTTTCATATTACGGAATGCGTGCAATACTTGTTCTATATTTAGTGCAATCTACAACAGAGGATAATGCAGGATTAGGTTGGTCTAATGGTGAAGCTCTAGCTCTTTGAGGTTGGTATACTATGTTAGTTTACGTGGCTTCAATTCCAGCAGACTGGATTGCTGATAAATTTTTGGGACAAAAAAAATCGGTGCTTTATGGAGGAATTCTTTTAGTTGCAGGTCATAGTATTCTTGCTGTTGAACAAATGTGGGCATTTTATACTGGTTTGGGATTAATTATAGCTGGTGTTGGTATGCTAAAGCCTAATATTTCTACTATGGTTGGTGGTTTGTATAAACAAGGTGATATTAGAAGAGACAAAGGCTTTACTATTTTTTATATTGGTATTAATGTAGGTGCTTTTTTGTCAAGTTTAATCGTTGGATATGTAGGTGAGGTTCATGGTTGGCATTATGGCTTTGGTTTGGCAGGAATAGGAATGGCTCTTGGGTTAATTCAATATTTAGCGGGTCAAAAACATTTGAAACATGTCGGTAACTTTTTAGGAACTTCAGAAAATCAATTAGACAAAGAAATATTGAAAAAACCACTTACAAAAATTGAAAAAGACAGAGTTGTTGTACTATTTATTTCGTTTTTATTAGTGATAGTTTTTTGGGGCGCTTTTGAACAGGCAGGAGGACTTATGAATATTTATGCTTCAGAAAAAACAAATAGAATGCTCATGGGATGGGAAGTGCCAGCTTCTTGGTTTCAATCTCTAAATGCTATGTTTATCATTTTTTTAGGAACTTCGGTTGCTGCCTATTGGGCAAATAGAAAACTAAAAGGAAAAGTCGCAACAGGTCTTTTCAAGATGATAGTTGGACTTATTATAATGGGAATGGGCTTCTTTTTTATGACAGCTGCAGCTGGACAGTATGAGAGTAATGGGTCTTCTGCAATGTATTGGTTAGTTTTGGCTTATTTATTTCACACAGTTGGTGAATTAAGTATTTCACCTGTAGCTTTATCTTATATTACTAAACTTGCACCTGTAAAATATGCATCCTTTATGATGGGAATTTATTTTGCAATGACTGGTTTTGGAAATAAACTTGCTGGACTTCTTGGAGAAGCATCTGAAACTTTGGGAGAGTATACTATTTTTACTGGAATAGCGGTTTTCTGTGTAGCATTTGGAGGTTTAGTTATGCTTTTTAGAAAAAAACTGGAACATTTAACTCATGGTGCTGAAGATAATGAACATGTAATACATGATGAAACCGAAGGCTTTGAATTGGCAGACAACTAAACAATAGTTCAAATGAATACAGATATAGATAATCTATTTAAAGACAAGGTTTTAGGGCATCCATCGGGTTTGTTTGTGCTATTTTTTACCGAAATGTGGGAACGTTTTTCATGTTATGGAATGCGTATTTTACTCGT
>DATGBV010000279.1:0-6525 GCA_035312485.1 Flavobacteriaceae bacterium
TTGGTATGTGTTCTAAACACAAATTTCATAACCTCTCTATCAAACGTATGAAAAGGTGTGTAAACGGGTTTGTTATTTTGTAAAGGTGTGATAATGATGCCATGTGCATTGGCTTCTCCGTTGTTTAGATAGTAGATCTCTTTTTTTTCTTCGGCAATTTCTGGGCTCCAGCCAATACCATCTATTGAGAAACTTTTAAGCTTTGTTGGCTTAAAGCCCAATGTTTTTAAACATTGGTTATAACGCTCAACCAGCTTTCCACTCACAGGAATTAACTCACTTCTATATAAATTGGCTTCTTTAAGTTTATCCACTACAGTAACTTATTTATCTGTGCATGCTGTAATAAAATAATAGATTTTGCATCTTTAATTTCACCTTTATTTACCATTTCAATTGCTTCATTAAATGCTATTTCTAAAACTTCAATATCTTCATTTTCACTCTCCAATCCTCCACCTTCACCTACTTTCATATCTTCTGAATATTCTGCAACAAAATAGTAAACCATTTCAGTTACCGAACCAGGAGTGGAATACGCTTCCATTACTTTTTTTACATTTTCTATTTGATATCCTGTTTCTTCAAAAGCTTCTTTTTTGATACAATCTTCAGGCTTATCATCATCCAGTAAACCAGCACAAACCTCGATCATATAACCACTTTTGTTGCCATTTATATAAGTAGGGAACCTGAACTGCTTGGTTAAAATTACTGTTCCTTTCTCTTTATTGTAAAGCAAAATAGCTGCACCATTACCTCTATCATAAGACTCTCTCATTTGGGTAGACCAAGTTCCGTTTTGAAGTTGAAAATCGAATGTAAACTTATTAAGGGTATACCAATTATCCGATAACAGTTCTTTTTTTATGTTTTTTATTTTAGTCATCAAACTTTTCTCTTGCTTCAGCTTCTATTTGTAATTGATTAATTCTGGCATCCACTTTACGTTTAAAGTCGGTATCTGCAATGGTTGCCACATTATCAAGATACCTTATCACTTCTTGCTTTCGTATGTCAGAAAAGTTTAAGCCTTTCATGTTGGCTTTCATCAATTCCTGCAACATATTGAATTTGGTTTCGTAATCTTTCTTGAAATAAATGTCTGGATTTTCGAACCAATCTTGTTCTAAATCAAAATCTGTTAGCCGTAAGGAAATTGCACTTTGAATGTTACGTACATCACGCGATGAAAAGAATGGAAATATCTTCTGAATCTCTTTATACAAAGTTGCATAAAACATGTGGTCTTCGTCACGATGTTGTTTTTCTACTTTTTCAAATGTTTCGAGAACACGTTCTTCTGAAGGTTTTTCAATCGCTTTTAAAATGTCGCCCATATTTTTAGCCAATCCCTGGTCGCTTAAATATTTATAAGCCTCTGGATTGTTCATATTGACAAAACTGGGCATGGTCTTTTCAAACTTTTTCCACCAGATATAATCTTGATCTAAAAAATCGTGTTCACTTCTTGCGCCATCAATCTTAAATCGCCCTTGTACGCGAGAAATAACTGCTTTATCCAACATTTCCGGAAGATTGGTAAATAAACCAATAGAACTGTTGCCATAATTAATAGCATAAGCACCTTCTGTATATCTTAAAAAAACACCGATGACTTCTTTAACACCTGCTGAAACACCTTGAGCAGTACGCTCTTGTAAATTATTCTC
This sequence comes from Flavobacteriaceae bacterium, assembly GCA_035312485.1. Lineage (GTDB taxonomy): Bacteria > Bacteroidota > Bacteroidia > Flavobacteriales > Flavobacteriaceae > Gilvirhabdus. The sequence continues at coordinate 1,674 of DATGBV010000279.1, forward strand.
GGCATCATCTATTGGTGCAAAAATAAGTTTTGAAGGATCTTGCAAAGGTTTCATCCATTCTACCATCTTTTCGGCAGAGCCACCTTGAAATGTACTAATCAACGTGTCAGGCATTGGATGAAACAAAAATGGAATATCAAGATTTTCGCAATGCTCTTTTAACCTCGTGGCAATGGCTGCAATCAACATACTTTTTCCAGTACCTGGAATTCCATAACCCATAAATACAGGCATAAAACCACCTAGTTCTTGAAACGGATTCTTTTTTGCCGTAAAGTCATAGCTTAACATTCGCTCTGTTAAACGACGTGCAAAATGCTTGGCGTCTCTGTTACCTACTATTTGTTCAAACTGAATTTTATTAAACTCAACACTTTTGGCTGCACCAGCAAAAACATTGTCCCAGCCAGAAATGGCGAATTCAGATTTTTCAAGCTTATAGGTTCTATCCAAAATAGTTTCCTGATACTCTAAAGTGCTTTTGCGCATTTGAATTTCATCAATCAAAGCCTCAAAATACACGACTGTAAAATCTACCACATCTTTATCAGACTTTATAATATCTGGATGACCTAAATATTTATCATAATAAAATAAAGCACATGATATGCCTTTTAAAGGCGACATTAATGACACCTCTGGAATACCAGCGAATTTTTGTTGCATCACACTTAAATCATCCGAGGCAACAGTTTTTAAATTGTGCAATATATTGTATGCGGTAGAAAACAACATGAAAGCTGTTGCCGTTTGCATTTTACTTTCGTATTCACGTTTTCCAGAATTATCCAATACAGATTTGCGTTCACTTAAGCTTGATAAACCCGAAGCATCATAATAGCTGTCCTTTATCCAAATACCAAGTGTTATTCCTTCTTGTACAGCATAGAGTGTTTGATTTAGATTTAACGGAATGGCAACAGACTCTGGCAATAAGCGTTTTTTTAAAGCTAATATTGTTTTTGAAACTGAAGTAAGTTCTGCTCTGTTTGTACCATTATTTGCTCGAGACAAATACAGTAAAATAGATTCGTCTTTGGCGTCTTTATCTTTATTCTTGGCTCTTTGCCCTTGTTCCCATTGTATATTTTTTAAATACGAGGTCGCCTCTTCCCGAAGCATATCGAGTTCGGTTTGTTTTATAGGAAAGGTTGAGTTGTGTTCCATTTTTTCAGTCTTCAGTAAGCAGTCTGCAGTGAGCAGTCTGTAGTATTAATTATTTTATTCCAAATTTTTCAGGATTGTTCATCATATAATTAATGAGTTTTCCTATTTCTTCACTTTTGTTTTGTAATTCTAATCTCTTTCTTTCATTTATATATTCACATGCTAAAGCAAAATCCAACCATAACTGTGTTTCTGAATTTTCGCTATCTGCATCAGATAATTTACTTTTAAAATGTTTTTCATATTGTCGTTTTCTATAAGCTTCAGCTATTGCAGAACATACAGCACGACTAGAACTAACTATTTGAGATGTTAATCCAAATTGTTCTGATTTTGGAAAAGTTTTAGTTAAATGAAAAATTTCCATTGCTAAATCAAAACTTTTTTGATATGCTAATAATGTTTTAAACGACATCTTCTTTTTTACTTTTTTTGACTGCCAACTGTAAACTGCATACTGCTTACTTGAATTGGAGGTTTAGCTAATTTATTCATGACATCTGATGTTTTATTATATAGCAATTGGATAATTCTATGTGGTGCAAACACATAGTTTTGTTTTAACACATCACTCCATTTTTGAAGGGTTTGCTTGCTAAAAAAACTACCTTCAGTGAACTGACTTCCTGAAAAAACCTCATTTATCTTTAATGAAAAAGCAAATGATTCTGGTGAAATTTCTTTTTTACCAATACTTTCCAGAATGGCGTGTGTTATTTCATTTTCATCTTTTGCAAAGACATTGTGCAATGGACCAAAATCTATACGTTTTATATGTCTTGGCAATACGTTTGGTAACTTTCTATCTATTCCATAAGCCATTGTATCTAAATCCATTTCTCGGTCTGCTGTTTGCTTCAATACTTCATAAATTCTTTCTTTTTCACTTAAAGGATTCTTTCCGTCATAATCAAAATACATATAACATATAAATGGCCTGTTGTGTGATACATCAAAAAAACTCCAACTGGTCATATATTGTGAAGAAATTTCTTTTGGTGCTTCAATGATTTTGCCTTGCACAAACCGATTGTAAATAAATTGTTGTTTAACAGAAGAATAGTAAACTATTGATGCCGCTTGAAATAATCGGTTTTTTTTTATAGGCTGCTTTTTGTGCAATAACGTGTTTAAAAATTCTTCTTTTAAAACCTCTATATCCGTAAGTTTATTAAGATAATCTTCTCGTAATGACAAATCGTTAAACAGATATCTGAACTCTAAATAATTTGGAAAACCAGAATCAGTAAGATCAATCTTCATATTTTCCTCTTCATCAAACATGTACTTTATTCTCATGGCTTCAATAGAATACAATAACAAATCACAATACTGTTTGAAAAAGGTCACTTCTTGCTCATTACACAAATCTTCTCGCTGTACACTAACTACAAGTTCTTTTAGAGCAAAATCTACCATTTTATGATAAAAGACATAATGCTCTTTTGAATCTAGTTGTGCTGAATCAAGAGGAGTAGCAATCATTAAGAATTAAAATGAATAGTTTATTATTAAGTACAGGTATTTTAAGACAATAAATCTTCTTCTGGTTCAGGATTGGCTTCACCCTCGGGTTTATTTTCTTCAGGTGTTGCATTTGGATTGGCTTTATAGTAATCTTCAAAAATTTCTTTCATATCTATACCATAACGCTCTGCAAAATTCTTCTGAATTTCGGCATCCTTGCCTCTAATTTCCTGTAATGCTTCAGCATAACTGCTATAAACACCTTGCATTACTTTTTCATGTACTGGAATATTATCCATCATTTCCTGACGTGCTTTTGCACTTGCTGTATGCATAGATGCTAGTGTTTCACCTATGTGTTCATCAGTTTTAACACCCAAATGTTCTAAAATAGCAGCAAATTCTTGGTCTGTTCTTGCTTTTAGTGCAACTACATATCCATCATAATATTTTAAACGCTCTTCTGTATCAGACTTTAATTTTGCACGATGCGTTTGTAAATTACTACGCAGGGAAGTCAAAACTTTTATGGTTAAGTTGTGCTTATGTACAAAGCTATCTTTACTAGCCGCTAAAGTGGTATAGGCATTCTTAAGACCTTCTAGTTCTTCAACTTTTTGTTCTAACGTGGTGACCTTACCAATGGCTTCGGCATATTCTGCAGATTGTTTATCAACTATTTCTTCAAGAGCTTGACGTGCTTGCTTAAGAAGGGCATATTGCTCTTCAAGTTTATCTTCAACTTCTTTCTTTTTCTCTAAAGCTTTAGTGTGATTTTTTGTAGCTTCTACTATAGCAACTTGTAACTTGTCTTCAACTTCCTTAATTTCTATCTCTCTATCCTTTAAGCGTTTTACAGCTGCTTGACTTTTAAAGGATAATTCGTTTAAAAGTGTTTGTACATCAGCAGTTTCAATACGCTGCTGAAACATTGCTTTTGCTTTGTTATCTGCTTCGTCACGAGATTTTTGAGCCGCTTTAAGTTCTTCAGCTGCCTTGGCAATTTTACTTTTTCGTCCCCAAAGATTGTTCCACCACGTATCTGGTTTGGCTTCTGCGTCTTCTAGCTCAACTTTAGCTCGCTCAAGACGTTTTATAGCGTTGTCAATGATTTTTTGTTCATCAGCATTTAGGTGTGAAAAATCTTCAAAAATTATCCCAACTTCATCTTGATAATCGGTTAAATCCTTAATGGCATCAAGTAAAGAAGTTCTATCTTTTTCAGCCATTATAACAACATCATCTAACGTTGCATTAAGAATTTTTTGGCGTACTTCTGGATCATCTTCTTGTGCTAATTTAGACTTCATAGTGTCAATGGCTTTTCCCCAATTGACATCTACTTTTTCTTGTTTTTCATTAGAACTGGTTTCTAACAAATCAAAATCATCAGACATATTTATTGTGTTTTAAGTTGAACAATTTTTAGGATAGGCAATTTCGTTAAAAAATATGATTTTAAAAATTTATATCGCTCAAAATATAGGTGTCTGGAATTTATATTTTGTTACACTTTTTGAATTTGACTTTTGTGTAGTATCTTTAAAGAATAGATTTTTAAAATATTTATAGGAAAAATATTATATTTGAGAAATTAATAACCCAACACAGCCTGCTATGCTTCATAGTTTACTTTCATTAATTTTATCAACTGAATTATTGGCCTTTGAATTTGATATGATGGTTGTTTTAATTATTGTAGGTTTCTTTTTTCTTGTCCTAATCATATTAGGCATAAGAAAAACATACAGGCTAAATCAAGAAAACAGACGTTTAAATGAGTTGCATGCCAAACAATTAGAAAAAGAGAAAGAAAATGAAGGTTATAAGGATTTCACAGAGGGTCATCTTTACCAAAACAACAAATAAGTTTTATCTAACCAATTTTTTATATTTAATTCGTTTTGGCATAATATCTCCACCAAGACGTTTCTTTTTATTTTCTTCATAATCACTAAAACTTCCTTCAAAGAAATAAACTTGAGAGTTTCCTTCAAAAGCGAGAATGTGTGTGCATATTCTATCTAAAAACCAACGGTCGTGACTAATAACTACAGCACATCCTGCAAAATTTTCTAACCCTTCTTCTAAAGCTCGTAAAGTATTAACATCAAGATCATTAGTTGGCTCGTCTAAAAGCAATACATTGCCTTCTTCTTTGAGTGTCATCGCTAAATGTAGTCGGTTACGTTCACCACCTGAAAGCAATTTTACTTGT
>DATGBV010000280.1:0-2030 GCA_035312485.1 Flavobacteriaceae bacterium
ATTCGCTATCTTTTCTTCCAGCAGATAATCCTCCATTACTTGAGATAAACATCCAATGATTGGAATCACTAACGATGCTCATAAAGAAAGGTCGCATTGCATCACTATTAGAGATTTTATAATAGTCTTCGTTTTCGAAAGTTATTAATTTCCCCTTAACCTCCTTTTCTTCAAAAGTAGCTGGTATACTTCCAATATAAATTTGGTTTTTTTTCATTTTATCTTTTCGATAAACATCGCCAATTGTTGCTTTCATCAAACTTCTAAAAATAGTTTTATCTTAAGTCTTATTTATCACCACGAGCTCTTAACACAGCATCTGTTAACTCAATATTGTTAAAATAATTATTAACAAAATCTAATGTAACACCTTCTCCATAAGGGTTTAAACTATGAACCTTTTTTAATGCATAATAAGCAGCACGAGGATAGAGTTTATAAAGTCCTCTATCATTTGTAGGCCCTTTGGCACAAATACCAAACCACTCTTCGTTCATATTATTTTCGCCAGGTGCTAAATCTCTATCATATCCACCGTTAGCCCATGATGCATCGTTGTCATGAATATCTGCATTTTCTCTTTTATCAAAACCATACTTCCACCAACCATCACTAAATTGAAAAGTGAATCCACCAATAGAATTCTCTTCTTTACCTAAACCAGCAGCATTCTCATAAATCTCCCTCCAGTTTTCAACCAAATAATACGCTTGAGAATACTGATCCTCCTTATTTTCGATAGCATTGTATGCATCTGCGCCAAACTCGGTAAACATGACAGGTTTTTTAAGTTTATCTTTTACTACCCGGAATAAATCTGTGAAAGATGATCCTCGATATGAATTAACACCAAAAATATCTACATCTTTACATTCTTCGGCTATAATATCTATAAATAAATCATCACCATTACAAATCGCAACTGGATGAGATGCATCCATTGCCTTCATTTTTTTTGCGGCCTCATTCATAAGTTTGTACATAGGTCGCCCTCTGTTTTCTCCTATAAACTTCTTTTCTTCTTCACTATCCGGAAAACCTTCTGTTTCCGCACCAGCCCAGAATAAACCATAGTTATTTTCGTTACCCAATAAGTACAATAACAGACCTGGTGTATTTTGGTAATCTTTCACCAATTGTTCCATTTCGTTTAACAAATACTCTTGAGTTCGAGAATCAGAATAAATAGTAACTGGAGTCCAAACTCCATCCAATGTTAAACCATAACGACCAAAGGAATGATTAAGCATTGTATAAATATTGTAATTTTCGTATATATACTGAATCCATTTTGCAGGAATACCAGTATATTGACGTATTGCGTTAACACCCATTTTTTTTAACAATCCCATTTCTGAATCTAATCCAGCCTTTATGATATCGTCGGATTTTTTCCAAAAATTAGCATTGACACTATTTGTACCTATTGGAATATAATCCCAATTCATACCATTGATCATAAAATTCTTACCATTGATTTTTAATGTCATTCCACTGTTATCAGTTTCTACTGTTACGTTATCCGATTGAGCAAATATTGATATTGTAAATAGAGACAAAATCAATTTTAGAATTCCTTTTCTCATTACCTAATAATTTATTTATTAAGTTCTCGTTTTTATGATAAAAAAAGCCGGTAACTGGATAGTCCCGACTTTTTTAACAAATAAGCATTTTATTGATAAACTCTCACATAATCTACTTCCATGACATCTTCTGTAAAGGCCGGATCTATATCACCACCTAAAGTACCACCTAACGCAACGTTTAATATTAAGAAGAAATCAGAGTGGAAAGGTAAATCTACTGTATTTGGTACCGAGTGATAAACTTCATCATCAACAAGTAAAAATATCTCATCTGGTGTCCATTCCAATGTATAGTTATGGAACTCTGTAGTACCAGTACCAACAGCTACTGAAGAACCATTTCCAGCACCAGGCGAAACTGCTGGATAGTGAAGTGTCCCCAAAATTGTTGTTTTGTCTTGACCTGTTTGTTCCATGATATCAACTTCACCACATCCTGGC
>DATGBV010000281.1:0-2838 GCA_035312485.1 Flavobacteriaceae bacterium
TGGCATTCAATATACTTTCAAGCTCGCTAAATAGATCACCTCTTAGCCCTTTTTGTAAAAATACTTTATCAATGCTTTCACCAGAATTAACAGCTTCAATAATCGCTCTTAAACCAAAAATTTGAGTCTTTTTTTCCATTGAGGTAAAGGTATAAAAAAACCATTCTTAAATTGAACGGCTTTAAAAAATGTTTATAAAGGATAAAATTTAATTATGTACTGTAATATTATCAAAAAATTCATTCCATGCCCATGGTGCTGCAATATATGATTTTGGACTATCAAGCCTGTGCCCAATATCAGGCCCTTCTACTGCATATCCAAAAATATCCCAAATATTACCATGATTGTCTTTTAATATTTTTTGAAACATATTTAAATCAAGAGTTTCAAAATTTAGATTAGTTGGAATATAAAATGCATTTATAAAAATATTCTCTTTATTTCCAATAATTATTATATCTTTTCCATTTAAGTTTAGATATTTTATTTCAGTTCCAGTTGTAAAATTGTCATAGCCATACAAGTGTACACTTTTTCTAATATCATTGCTAATTACACCGAATTGATTATCCATGTCAATAGATTCAATAGACCCATCACATTGACAATTGAGTAAGTTAGGATGATTGAATACTAAAGCGTTTTGAAAATAATTTTTAACAATGTACCATCTAGTCTCAACAATATTAATTGTGTTAAGTTTAATATCCTTACTTGAATTTTTCACCCCTTCATTAAGCATTTGTGACCAAAAATATTTTGAACAGCTATCAGAGATAACTAAATTTTCTTTATATAAATAGCCAGAAGCCTTCATGTTTATTGTTTCATTTTCAGATATTTTTCTGTCAAAACACAATGCACTTTCTGTTATTGGGCAATAAGAAATGGCTAAATAATGATTCCCAAAATTACCATTAATTACCTCGTAGTAATTCGTGTAATCGTAAGGAAAAACATACACTTGATCATTAATTTTCAATAAAGCTACTTTTGAGCTATTGTTTAAAATACCTATTGCTTCAATTTCTGAAACACTATTAAATTGAGGATTTTCTATTAAAGGAAAATTCAGAGTACCACCAGCAATATTTTCTATAGGAACACACCATATACTATCATCACTGATATTTTCAACAATTTTATTTTGAGAGTCATCACTGTTATTAGAACAGCCGTATAGAATAAACAAAATGGGGATTAATAATGTTCTCATGCTTTGGCATAATAAGTTATTATTGAGTCGAAAAGTTATGTATATCTTACAAAAAAAGCCGTTAGTTTTATCTAACGGCTTTTTTTAGTATTTAATGTTTTGAAAATTATTAGTTTCCAACTCCAGTTATATCCCAAAATACTCTTGAAGATTTAAGGTCACCACCCATAGCTGCGGCGGCAGCTTCATAGTTTGCTTCGTTAAGGGTTACGTCAGCATTACCATATAAATAACGTCTTGGAACTGCTTCTCCAGAAATTGGAGGTCTTTGCATTATGTTAGGAAAATCTAATACTCTCCATGAACTCCAAGCTTCAAATCCACGCCCATAAAGCGCAATATATTTTTGGTTACCTATTTTTTCTTTCCAAGTTGCAGCAGCAGTAGCATAAGCAACACTAGGTTGAGCTAAATACGTATCGGCATCTCCTTCAGATCCGCCCCAATACATAATAGAAGCTTTTACACCTTCGTTATAATACATTTCTGCATCACCAGAGATTAAACCTCTTTCAACCGCTTCTGCCAATAAGAACTGTAACTCATCATAGCTTAATATGATTCCTTCCAGATCTGGAGTGTAAAAAATATCCCCAGGGTGTGTAGTAGCTGAATATGATGATCCACTTCCATAAGGTCCAGCAAAATAAGGATCTGGAGCTAAATTATCGGCCATAAATACAGGCGTTCTTGGATCGTTTAAAGGAACAATATAATCTACAAACGTAGCAGCCATAACAAAGTCATTACGTCCAGATTGAACTAATGATTCCCAAAGAGCGTTTGTGTTTGGAGGTGTTGTTTCAAAAGGAAATGCTGCATTGTCGGCTTCAGAAGTAAATACTCCAGCTGCAACAGCTGCACTTGCCAATGTTACAGATCTTGCATGATCATAATCATCAGTACGAACCGCCATTCTCAATTTCAATGAATTTCCAAATTTTTTCCATTGAGATGTATCACCACCATAGATTAAATCTCCACTACTAAATGATGTGCCACTAGCATTTAACATAACTAAAGCAGCATCAATACGAGCAAATAAATCGTCATATATTTCTGAATCTTGGTCATATTTAGGAACTAAATTATCTGCACCTTGTAATGCTTCTGTATATGGAATGTAACCATACGTATCAACAAGCACATGAAAAGTGTAAACCATTAAAAGTTCAAGAGTGCCAATTTGAGCAGATTTAGTAGATTCTTCTAAAAATTCATTTTCACTGATAATATTTGAAGCTTCTTTTAAATCTATAAGAACATCTCTATATAATTCTCTTGAAAAAACACCACCAATATCACGACCTCTAATGTCGTAATTGGTTTCATCAGTATACGTAGCTTCATTCCAATATTGAGCAAATAGCTTCATAATATTTTCATTTACATTTGTACTTGTCATGTTAAAGAACAATTGCTGTTGGGCTCTTGTCAGTAAGAAATTAGCATCTACTGAACTCGGGTTTTTCGTATCTACATTCCAGCCTTCAAAATCTTCACAAGACGAGAATGACATGCCTAATAATAAGGCTAATAATATTATTTTTTTCATTTTCATTTTTTTTAAAATTCTAATTTAACACTTAATCCATAGTCTTTGGTAGAAGGATATGGAC